>CAMBRI010000312.1 GCA_945870205.1 Sulfuritalea hydrogenivorans sk43H
TTTCTATAGCACGGCGTTGAACACATAGCCGACCAACAGGATGCCGGCCGCCACGACGCCGACGAAGGTGGCGATCAGGCGGGGCTTCAGCACCTTGCGCAGGATTATCATCTCGGGGGCGGAGAGCGCGATCACGCTCATCATGAAGGCCAGCACCGTGCCCAGCGCCGCGCCCTTGCCCATCAGCGCCTCGACGATCGGGATGATGCCGGCGGCATTGGTGTACATCGGCACGCCGATCGCAACCGCTGCCGGCACCGACCACCAGGGGGCATCGCGACCCATGATCGAGGCCATGAAATCTTCCGGCACATAGCCGTGGATGCCGGCGCCCAGGGCGATGCCGGCGAGGATGTAGGGCCAGACCTTGCCGACGATCTCATGCACGTGAGACAAGCCGCTGTCGATGCGCTCACCCCAGGAGGGCCGGGCCGCTTCGAGCTCGCCTGCCGACTGGCTGTTCTGCATGGCGCGCACCCAGTCTTCGAGATGCTCTTCCATGCCCAACTTGCCGATCACCAGACCGGCGACGATGGCGACCAGCAGGCCCATGACCAGATACAGCCCTGCGACTTTCCAGCCGAACATGCCGAACAGCAGGGCCAGCGCGACCTCATTGACCATTGGCGCCGAGATCAGGAAGGAAAAGGTGATCCCCATCGGCACGCCGGCCTGCAGGAAGCCAATGAACAGCGGCACGGCGGAGCAGGAGCAGAAAGGCGTGACGATACCCAGACTGGCGGCCATCACGTTGCCGACCCCGAGCCGCTTGCCGGAGAGCATGGCGCGCGTGCGCTCGGGCGAAACGAAGGTATGCACGATGCCCATCAGGAAGACGATGCCCGTGAGCAGCAGCAGCACCTTGGGCGTGTCGTAAAAGAAGAACTGCAGCGCTCCGCCCAGATGGCTGGCGCGATCCACCGGCAGGGCCGCGACCAGCGCCTCGGAGACGGGTATCAGCGTCTGGTACAGCGCAAACCAGAGCAGGGTCGCCAGCGCCAGGAAGAGGAATGGCTGTTGGCCGGGCCAGCGTTTGAGTTGGGGGGCAAGAGCTTGCATAAGGGGTCTCCGTGGCCAAGGCGGAGGAAAAGCATCCGCGCCTACTCAGAAGACGAACCAGGAAGGGAAAAGATGCAGACGTGTCGTCTGGCCGGCAAGAGTCGGCGCCGACGACACGGTGCCCAAGCGTCACGCTGCGGGCGGGCGGACCACGAAGCAGCAGACTTCGCCGCCGTCGTCGAACTTCACCTGGCAGGCTTCGGTCAGGCGTGCCTTGAGTCGCAGCCGCGCTCGCTGCACGCGCGATTTGGCCCCCGGCAGGCTCAGCCCGAGGCGGGCGGCGTAGTCCTTCTGGCTCATGCCTTCGAGATCGCAAAGGGTGATTGCCTCGCGGTCCTCGGGGGCCAGTTCGGCAAGGACGCGCGGCAGGCACTGGGCAAGGCCGTCGACCGGAGCGAGCACGGCTTCCGGTTCGGCGGCCAGTTCCTCGGGCAGTGGCACCTGGTCTTTCGCCAGGCGCAGGCGGTCGATCAGCAGGTTACGCGCGGCGTGAAACAGCCAGGCGCGCGGACTATCGAGGCTGCACAAACCATTCGGGCGGCGCATGGCGCGCAGGAAAACCTCCTGCAGCAGATCGTCACCCTCGGCCTCGCTCTTCGCACGATGGTGCAGGAAGCGGCGCAGCTCGGTTTCGTGCGCGTTCCAGGCGTCGGTCAGGCAGCGCACGTCAGCCCTTGGCGCAACAACCGCTTTCGTCCTGGATCGGCGGGCAGGGCACGCTGCCGTGAGAGCAGAACACGCAGCAGTCGCCGGGCTTGGGTTTCAACAGCACGTGGCAGCCTTCGCACTCGTAGTAATACTGGCAGGCGTCGGTAGGCATGGTTTCGGTCTTGACGTGGCCGCACTGCGGACAGGTCAGCGTCGATTCGAGGATTATCTCAGCCACGTTCGTACCACCCCTTGCTGGAATTGACCACCTTCACCACCAGTAGCATCACCGGCACTTCGATCAGCACGCCGACCACGGTGGCGAGTGCGGCGCCGGATTCGAAGCCGAACAGGCTGATCGCGGCGGCGACGGCCAGTTCAAAGAAGTTCGAGGCACCGATCAGGGCCGAGGGGCAGGCGACGTTGTGCTTTTCACCTACGGCGCGGTTGAGCCAGTAGGCCAGCGCCGAATTGAAGAAGACCTGGATCAGGATCGGCACGGCGAGCAGGGCGATGATCAGCGGCTTGTCGATGATGGCCTTGCCCTGGAAGGCGAACAGCAGCACCAGGGTGGCCAGCAGCGCGGTGATCGACCAGGGACCGATCTTCGCCATCATGGCGTCGAAGTGCTCCTGCCCCTTGCTCAGCAGCGACTTGCGCCAGATCTGCGCCAGGATGACCGGGATCACGATGTAAAGCACCACCGAGGTGAATAGCGTGTCCCAGGGCACGGTGATGGCCGAGATGCCGAGCAGGAAGGCCACCAGCGGGGCGAATACCACCACCATGATGCTGTCGTTGAGCGCGACTTGTGAGAGCGTAAACAGCGGGTCGCCGTTGGTCAGCCGGCTCCAGACGAAGACCATCGCCGTGCAGGGTGCGGCGGCGAGCAGGATCAGGCCGGCAATGTAGCTGTCGAGTTGGTCGGCCGGCAGCATCGGCGCGAAGATGTTGCGGATGAACAGCCATGCAAGGAAGGCCATCGAGAAGGGCTTCACCAGCCAGTTGATGAACAGCGTCACGCCGATGCCTTTGACGTGGTTTTTTACTTCATGCAAGGCGCCGAAATCCACCTTGACCAGCATCGGGATGATCATCACCCAGATCAGGAGGCCCACCGGCAGATTCACCTGCGCGATCTCCATGCGGCCGACGGCCTGGAACACGCCGGGCAGGAACTGGCCGAGGCCGATGCCGATGATGATGCAGAGGAAGACCCAGACCGTCAGGTAGCGCTCAAAGACGCTCATCGGCGCACCCGCGGACTGTTTGATGCCGACTTCGCACTGGGCGGACATGTCAGTTTCCTTTTGTTAGCGTGAATCAACTCGTTCGAAGTAGCTGGTGATAGTCGAGCGAAGCGAGCCGATCGGTAAGCCCCCCCGCGAGGGGGCGGGCCGAGCTTGCTCGCTCATGGCAACACAACGGTGCATGCGTTTCATGATTCGGGACGGTTCATCGAAGCCATGAGCGTTAATTGCAGCAGGCGCTCGACGCCGATGGGCTCTTCCTTCAGCAGCGGTACCAGCGCGTAGCGTGAGGCGTGGCGCGTGGCGACGGCGTCGATTTCACCCAGTTCGTTGCGCGCGCGCTGGCGCAGCAGCGGCGAGTGCGGCGCGGCGGCGGCCAGGCTGTTGTTGATGATCCAGGCCCAGGGCTCGATGCCGGCGCGGCGCAAGTCGGCCTGCAGGTTGGCGGCTTCCAGCACCGGCGTGGTTTCCGCCAGCGTCACCAGCAGCACCTTGGTCTGTTTCGGATCCTGCAACTGCATCATCGGCGTGGTGAAGTGCATGCCCGCGTCGACCATCTGGCGCGAGACTTCGCGGTGATAGGCACCGGTGGCGTCGAGCAGCAACAGGGTATGCCCGGTGGGTGCAGTGTCCATCACCACGAACTTTTTGCCAGCCTCGCGGATGATGCGCGAGAAGGCCTGGAACACGGCGATCTCTTCGGTGCAGGGCGAACGCAGGTCTTCTTCGAGCATTGCGCGCCCCGCGCTGTCGAGTTGGGCGCCCCTGGTTTCCAGCACATGCTGCCGGTAGCGCTCGGTTTCGGCGCGCGGATCGATGCGGCTCACCGCGAGATTTTCCAGCGAGCCAGCCAGAGTTTCACTGAGATGAGCGGCCGGGTCGGAGGTCGTCAGGTGCACCGGCAATCCGCGCCGTGCGAGTTCAACGGCGACAGCCGCGGCCAGCGTGGTCTTGCCGACGCCACCCTTGCCCATCAGCATGACGAGGCCATGGCCATCGGCAGCGATGAGATCGACCAGCGACACCAGCGACGGCGCAGTGAGCGTTGGCGGCGCGCCCTCGGCGACGATCGGCTGCACATCCGCTTCCACCAGCAACTGGCGCAGCGCGTCGAGGCCTATCAGATTGAAGGGCTTGAGCGCGACCTGATCCCGTGGCAGATTCTTGAGCATCTCCGGAATTGCCGCCAGGGCCGACTGCTCGCGTTTGAAAATCGCGGCGGCCAGCGCATCCAGCTCCGCTTCCTCGCGCGGCAGCACGCCATTGATGACCAGATGTTGCTGCGCCAGGCCGATCGCCGCGAGTTCTTCATGGGTGCGGGCAACTTCGCGCAGGGTGGCTTCCTGCGCGCGCGCCACCAGAATCAGGCGCGTGCGCTCCGGATCGGCCAGCGCATCGACGGCGGCCTGGTACTGGCTGCGCTGCTTTTCGAGGCCGGC
>CAMBRI010000313.1 GCA_945870205.1 Sulfuritalea hydrogenivorans sk43H
GCGTCGCAGGTCGGGCCCCTGATGGGTTCGAACCTGATCATCGTGGTGTTTGCCGTGGTGGTGATCGGTGGCATGGGCTCGATACTCGGTTCGGTGGTGACCGGGCTCGGCCTCGGCATCATCGAGGGCATGACCAAGGTATTCTGGCCGGAGGCCAGCGCCACGGTGGTATTCATGATCATGGCGGTGGTGCTCATGATCCGTCCGGCGGGGCTGTTCGGGAGAGAGAAATGAGCCACCGCGTCACGATTGCCTACCTCGTCGGTCTGGCCCTGTTGCTGCTGGCACCGATGTTCATCTATCCGATCCTGGTGATGAAGGTGCTGTGTTTCGCCTTGTTCGCCTGCGCCTTCAACCTGCTGCTGGGCTATACGGGCCTGCTTTCCTTCGGTCATGCCGTATTCCTGGGCACGGCGGCGTATGTCACGGGACACGCGCTCAAGGTGTGGGAACTGCCGACACTGGTCGGCCTGCTGGCTGGCACGGTTGCGGCCGCCGCACTGGGCTGGGTGATCGGCAGCCTCGCCATTCGCCGCCAGGGCATCTACTTTGCCATGGTGACGCTGGCGCTGGCGCAGATGGTTTTCTTTTTCTTCCTGCAGGCGCCTTTCACCGGCGGCGAGGACGGATTGCAGGGCGTGCCGCGCGGCACCCTGTTCGGCCTTGACCTGGCCGATGACATCAACCTCTACTACTTGGTGGTAGCAATTTTTTCGGCGTCCTTCTGGCTGATCCAGCGCACCATTCATTCGCCTTTCGGGCAAATCCTGAAGGCCATCCGCGAGAACGAGCCGCGTGCGATTTCGCTGGGCTACGACGTGGCCAAGTACAAGCTGCTGGCCTTCGTGCTGTCGGCCGGGCTCGCCGGGCTGGCCGGCGCGACCAAGACCCTGGTGTTCAAGTTCGCCACGCTGACCGATGCCCACTGGCACACCTCGGGCGAGGTGGTGCTGATGACCCTGCTGGGCGGCATGGGCACGGTGTTCGGGCCACTGGTGGGGGCGACTGTGATCGTCACGCTGCAGAACGAACTCGCCGACAAGGTCGGGTCGCTGGTCACCGTGATCATGGGGGCGATATTCGTCATCTGCGTGCTGGCCTTCCGGCGCGGCATCGTCGGCGAATCGCTGGCGCTCTATAAGCGGATGGTCGGGCAGAAGGTCTAGCCCCGGCCAAGCCCGCGGCTCAGTTTTTCCGGAACAGCGCCACCAGCATCGCAATCGTCATCGATGTAAAAGCGATCAGCGACCATTCGGCGATCGAGAGGCCGAGAAACTTCCAGCCGGCTTCGGAACAGAGTCCCGAGGCTTCGAACATCAGCGGCCACTGGCTGCCAGCCCAGTTGACGAAGGCTTCCCACCAGGGCTGGTCTGCCGTGCAACTCACTCCCTTGGCAAAACGCTGCAGCCAGGTCTGGTAGGCGGCGATCCATACGCCGGTCAGCGCCGTGCCTGCCATCACCAGCGCGCCGAGCCGTCGTGGCAAGTGCGCACCGGCGAGGATCCAGACGGCTATCGATTCAAGCGTCAGCAGCAGGTAGAGCATGCGCTGCAGGATGCACAGCGGGCAGGCGGCGAGATTCATGGTGCTGGCCAGAATCAGGCCGCCGCCGACCAGGGCGACAGCAACCACACCCGTGCCGGCAATCAGGCCCCGCGGGGTGAATAGCAGGCGCAGCAAGGGCACGGCTTACTTGCCCTTGCGTTCCTGACGGGCTTTGACGATTAGCGCGTCGGTGAGCTTCAGCAGTTCGTCGTAGTTGCCTGCCGCCTCGTTGTTGATCAGGAACTTGCCATCGACAGCCAGCGCGGGTACGCCGGCGATACGTGCCGCGGTAGCGTCCTGATCTCCGCGCTGGACCCGGCTCGCCATGGAAAACGCGTCCATCGCATCCTTGAACTTCTTGCCGTCCGCGCCCTTGCTTGCGACCCATGAGACGACGGATTCGTCGGTCTTGAAGGCAACACGTTGCTCGTGGATCGCGATGAACACGGCGGCGTCGAGCTTGGCCAGATCGCCCGTGGCTTCAAGCGCGTAGTAGATCTTTGACAGCCGCGCCCACTCGGGACGGTTGAAGCTGACCGGGACGCGGCGGAAGCTCACATCCTTGGGCAACTTTGCCGCCCATTGGCTGATCAGTGGATGAAAGTCGTTGCAATGGTTGCAGCCGTAAGAAAAGAATTCAATCACCTCGATCTTGTCCTTGGGGCTGGCCAGAGGCGGGCTGATCGGCTTGAAATCGCGGCCGGCTTTCGGCTCGGCGGCAAGGCTGAGGGCGGACAAGCTAAGCGACGACATGATTGCGGCAAACAGCAGGGCGACGAGTCTTTTCATGAAATTCTCCGTGTAAAGGGGTTTTGAGCAGAATTGTATGACAGCGTTCCCCATACAATGGCTGCTGGCAGAAATTTTTGAGGGAATTGACTGTCCATGGACCGTTTGGCGGCAATGCAGACCTTTGTGCGCGTGGCCGAGGCCGGTAGTTTTACTGCCGTGGCCGACCAGTTGAATGTGGCCCGTTCCGCAATTACGCGCCAAATCGCCGCGCTGGAAGCGCATCTCGGGGTGAAACTGATCGCCCGCAGCACGCGCCGCCTGTCGCTCACCTCGGCGGGCGCGACTTATCTGGAGCAATGCCGCGAGATTCTTGATCGCATCGACCAGGCCGAGGGAGATCTCGCCGGCGAACTCCAGACGCTGCGCGGCGCGATCCGCGCCACGGTGCCGCTGAGCTTCGGCCTGCTGCACCTGACGCCGCTGATACTCGACTTCTCCCAGGCGCATCCCGACATCCACATCGATGTCGATTTCAACGACCGCCGCGTGAACCTGATCGAGGAGGGCATGGATCTGGCGCTGCGCATCACGGAAAATTTGCCGGACACGACGGTAGCCAGAAGGGTGACTACCTGCCGCTTCGCAGTCGTCGCCTCGCCTGCCTATCTGCAGGCTCATGGCGAACCGCAGCACCCCGACGAACTGGCGCTCCACGCCTGCCTCGCCTATTCGCTGGCTTCGCGCAGCAGCTGGCCATTCCTGGTCGACGGGCAGCCTTACCCGGTCGAAATCGGTGGGCCGTTCACCGCCAACAATGCCACTGTGTTGCTGGAAGCTGCTCAGCGCGGCATGGGCATCGCCTACCAGCCGACCTTCGTCGTCGCCGACGCAATACGCCAGGGCAGCCTGGTGCCGATCTTGACGAAATTCCAGACGCCGATCCTCGATATGTTTGCGGTATTTCCCGGTACCCGCTTCGTGCCGCCGCGCGTGCGTGCCTTCGTCGATTTTCTTGCGGCACGCCTTGGTCCAGAGCCCTATTGGGACCGCGGACTTTCGCTCGGTTAGGCAAGGGGCTCGATGAAAGCTGCGAATTCAGCCATTGGGAGGACGAGCAGGTTTGCATTTTGCTGGCTTCTTGTCCTTGCAAGTTTCAGGGTTGACGCCGGGCCTCTCGATATCGCGGATTCATGGCTCGACGACAGAGAAAATTCCGTGCAGTTGTCGCACTGGAAAGGGCGAGCGCTTGTGCTGTCCATGGAGTACAGCAACTGTCGTTTCATCTGCTCGATTGCACAGCGGAAACTTCAGGAAATCCAGGTGGAAGCGGATCGGCGAAAGCTGAACCTTGAGTTTGTAATCCTCAGCCTCGACCCGAAGAACGATACCCCGGCGTCGTGGCGCCAGTATCGCAAGGCGCGCGATCTGCACATGCCCAACTGGCACTTTCTTACGGGTAGCCGCACCGCCACGGACAGGGCGGTAAGGGAGCTTGGCGTCAGGTGGTGGTACTACGACGAGCACATCATGCACGACATCAGAATCGTGCGAATTGGTCCGGACGGCAAAGTCGTCAAGCTCATGAATACCTATGACATGACTGCCGCCGAATTCCTGAATTAGCGAGGCCGCGATGGACATGCCACTGAATATTTTCAAGCAGAAGCTCCGGCAGCGGCACCTGCAAGTCGGCCTCTTCGTCGGCCTGGCCAGCGCCTACAGTATCGAGATACTCGCCGGTGCGGGCTTTGACTGGCTGCTGATCGATGGCGAACACGCACCCAACAACCCGGCCAGCGTTCTGCCGCAGTTTCAGGCGGCGGCGCCCTACCCGGTGCAATTGGTGGTGCGGCCGGTGAGTCACGACGTCACGCTGATCAAACAGTATCTCGACATCGGCGCACAGACCCTGCTGGTGCCGATGGTCGACACTGCGGCGCAGGCGGCGACGCTGGTGAGTGCCGTGCGCTATCCCCCGCAGGGCATTCGAGGCGTCGGCACCTCTCTGGCGCGCGCCGCACATTGGGGCGGCATCAAGGATTACGCCTTGAAAGCCAACGAGGAAATCTGTCTGATCGTGCAGATCGAAACCCGCGAAGGTCTGGCGAATCTGGA
>CAMBRI010000314.1 GCA_945870205.1 Sulfuritalea hydrogenivorans sk43H
TGCAGCACCAGCGCTTCCAGGTTCTGGCGCAGTGTGTCGAGTTCCGCGGCGACGCGCTTCCTTTCGGTGATGTCGTCCTGCACCGCGACGTAGTGGGTGATTTTCCCATCGGGGTCGCGCAGCGGCGTGATGATGGCCGACTCGACATACTCGCTGCCGTCCTTCCTGCGGTTGTGGAACTCGCCATGCCAGGGCCGGCCGCTGGTCAGCGTGTCCCAAAGATCAAGGTAAGTTTCGCGCGGGGTCTTGCCCGAGTTCAGCAGGCGCGGGTTTTCGCCGGTCACTTCCTCGCGGCTGTACCCGGTTGTGCGCAGGAAGGACGGGTTCGCGTATTCGATGTTGGCGGCAAGGTCGGTGATCAGGATGCTCGCCGGGCTTTGCTCCACTGCCATGGAAAGCTTGCGGATTTGCGCGGCTGCCTGCGTCTCGCGGGTGATGTCGGCCAGTGCGATGCGGGTTCCCGGAGTGCGTTCCAACTGAGTCGTGCAGTCCAGCCGTGCATTGAATACCGAACCATCGGCGCGCTGCAATTCAAGCTCGACGCTGCCTTGCTCGCCGCTGGCTCTTAGCGCCATGAAATACCGCGCCCAGCGGTCTTCGTCCTTGCTCATGACGAAAGCCTGCAGCGGCCGCCGCAGCAACTTGTCGCGCTCCGCACCCAGCAGCCGCGTGCCGGTGAGGTTGATCTTCTCGATCAAGCCATCTCCTGACAGCGTCAGGTAGCCCACCGGGGCGAACTCGTAGAGGTCGACATACTGGTCGCGCGATTCTTCCAGGGCGTTCTGCGCCTGGCGCAGGGCCTCGTTCTGCATCTCCAGTTCGATCTGGTGTACCTGCAGTTCCAGCAGCAGGCGCTGCGCATCGCCCTCGCCCAAGCTCAGGCCGGGCGCGCGCTGCGCCAGTTCGGCTTCGGCCGCGGCGCGCAGTTGCTGCTTGCTGTCCTTGTCGTTCGGATTCATGGCGTCTCCGGGGATTCGATGGCCACGGTCTCCACAATGGCCAGCAGGATCAGTTCGGTGCTGCCGGCCGCCGTGACGATGCGTCGGGCATTGAGCACCATGCGGCGGCGCCCGAGGCCGGGGAATTCCTGTTCCACGACATAGCCGGCCAGGGCCTGTTCCTGCGGCAGGATGTCTTCCAGCAGCTTTTGCAGGGCGGGGATGGCCCACTGGCCGTTGCCCAGGTCGTACAGTTTGCGGCCCACGGTGTCGCCCGGCGCCACCTGAAAATCCCGGTAGAAGGCGGCGCTGGCCGACACTACCTGCAGCTTGCCGTCGAGCACCAAGAGCGGCTCGGCTACGGTATCGACAATGCCTTGGGCCAGTTCCAGCGCTGCTCGCGAGGCAGCCAGCCGGATCGCTGCAGCCTCGTGGCTGGCGCTGACGTCGGCGAAGGTGAGCACCACGCCATCGATGACGTTGTCCAGTGTGCGGTAGGGCTGGATGCGCGCCAGATACCAGGCACCCGCGGCGCTTTTTACTTCAACCTCGCGGGGGACCAGCGTATCGAGCACGGCCTGCAGCTCGGGCAGCAGGTCGACGCCGTCGAGGCTGGACTTGATGTCGCGCAAGGGGCGGCCGAGGTCGCTGGCGACCAGCGGGTAGAGCTTCAGCACTTCGCGGGTGAAGCGCTTGATGCGCAGATGGTGGTCGAGCAGCAGGGTGCCGACGCTGACGTTGTCGAACAGGTTCTTGATGTCGTTCTGCAGGCCGCTCATCTGTTCGAGGCGGCTGTTCAGCTCGGCATTCACCGTAATGGTTTCTTCGTTCAGGGATTGCAGCTCCTCTTTCGAGGTTTCCAGCTCTTCGTTCGACGATTGCAGTTCTTCGTTGGTGGATTGCAGTTCCTCGTTGGTCGATTTGAGTTCTTCGTTGGTGGCCTGCTGTTCCTCGATGGTGGCTTGCAGGTTCTCACGCGAGTAGGCGAGCTCGCGCTCCAGGTGTTCGATGCGCGAGGCCTCCACCGCCGCGGCGGCGCTTTTGCCCCCGCGCCGCCGCGCCCTGGCCGGGGGCGCCGGAACATCCTGGAAGCTGATCAGCAACAGGCGTTCGGCGCCGTGGGCTGTACTTTGCCCGGTCGGCAGCAGGCGCACGCTGAAGCTCACGACGAAGCTGCCATGGCTGCCGGGGCTGTCATCGGCCAGCGTCACCTCGCGGTTCAGCGTCGGCCTGCCCTCGGCCGCCGCGGCGATGGCAACGCGCAACTCCACTTGCAGGCCGTCGCTGGCCATCTCGACCGCATTGGTGGTCACCGGGCCGGGGGGCGGGCGCAGGTAGCGGCTGGTGTCGCCATGCACAAGCAGGATGTTGCCGCGCGCATCGGTGGTGACCGAGGCCGGCGCATAGGCCTGCAGCAGCAGGCGGTTGCTCAGGTCGGCAATGCTGCCGCCCCGGGCTTTGGTGGCGACTGGAGGAGTGGGGGCTGTCATGGCAATGTCCTGCGAGGTGGCGCGCCCGAACAGGGGCAGGGCGAGCGTGTGGGAGGCTGCGGTCTTCGCGGCCCGGTAGAACTTCCATTTGCGGTTCAGCGCGACAAACAGCTCGGGATGATGGGTGATGCTCTCCGAGGTCGACAGGAAGAGCACGCCGCCGGGCTTCAGCGCGTAGTGAAAGCTGGGAATCAGGCGGTCCTGCTGTTCCGGCTCGAGGTAGATCATCAGGTTGCGGCAACTGAGCAGGTCGAGCCTGGTAAAGGGCGGGTCCTTGACCACGCTTTGCACGGCGAACACGACCATCTCGCGCAGCTCTTTCCTGACCTTGTAGCCGCCATTCGGGCCTTCTTCGCGGGTGAAGCAGCGGTGCAGGCGCTCGGGCGTCAGGTCCTGGGCGATGCCGGGCGGATAGCGGCCGGCGCGGGCGGTGTCGATGGCCTCGTCGTCGAGGTCGGTGGCGTAGATCAGCACCTTGAAATCCCGCCGGGCCTCGTCCATCAGTTCGCGCAGCACGATGGCGATGGAATAGGCCTCCTCGCCGCTGGCGCAACCGGCGACCCAGACGCGGAACACGTAGTCCTCGGGCTTGTCGGTCAGGAGCGCGGGCAGGATTTCCTGCTTCAGGGCGACAAAGGCCCCCGGGTCGCGAAAGAAGCTGGTGACGTTGATCAGCAGTTCCTTGAACAGCAGCTTCACTTCCGGCGGGTGCCCGGCGAGGAAGCGCGCATATACCGCCATGCTGTCGATGCCGTGCTGCGCCATGCGCCGCTCGATGCGCCGGCCCAGGGTGCTTTTCTTGTACAGCGAAAAGTCGTGGCCGGTGCCCTTCTTCACCTGCTGCAGGACCATGTTCAGGCCGCTCACCGTGGTGGCCGGCAGGATGGGCGGCAGGCTGAGGCGGAAGGCCGACTGCCGGGTGACCTGAATCAGCATGGCCGGCATTTTTTCCACGGCCAGGATGTGCGTTGCGTAGCCGGCGGCAATCGCGCTTTGCGGCATGCCGTCGTATCTGGCGGTGGACGGCTCCTGCACCATGCAGACGCCGCCTGCGCCCTGGATCGCGCGCAGGCCCAGGGTTCCGTCGCTGGCGGTACCGGAGAGGATGATGCCGATGGCGCGCTCGGCCTGATCTTCGGCCAGCGAGCGCAGGAAGCCGTCGATGGGCAGGCGCTGGCCGCGCGCCAGGGTCGGCTCGGCGAGGTGCAGCACGCCTTGGTGAATGCTCATCTCGCGGTTGGGTGGAATCACATAGACGTGGTCGGAAGCTACCGGGGCCTAGTCCAGTGCCTCCATCACCGGCATGGCGGTGGAACGCTGCAGGATTTCGGCCAGCAGGCTGTGGTGGCCGGGGTCGAGGTGCGGCACCAGCACGAAGGCCATGCCGGTATCGGCCGGGCAGGCGCGGAAGAAGGCCTCAAAGGCCTCCAGCCCGCCGGCGGACGCGCCAACGCCGACGATGGGAAAGGCTAGTGGGCTACCGTCTTGCGCTTCAGGCATGGCGGTTGGGGGGGGGGTAGCGGCGGGCGGCCGTGGCGCCGCCCGGGGCTTGGGGGGATGCTCTGCTGACCACAAAAAATTCCCTGCGTGACTTATGGGTATCGACCGACCGTGATGCTACTCCCCTTCAATGCCGGGTGGAAATCTTGTTTGAGCGGACTGTCCGGCTTGCTGCTAGGCTAAGGCGTGGAGACGAAAAAGCGAACGTGACAGGCAAGCGGAAAGCATCGCCCCCGAGCTGGCTGGCGCGCTGGTTCGCGCCGCGCGAGAGCGTGCCGGCCGAGTTGCAGCGCGCACGGGAGCTACTGGCCGCCATCGACGCCGGCGGCTTGCCGCTCAATCCGGCGATCGTGAACCGGATTGCCCGCGGCCTCGGGCTGGAGGTGTCGCCGGCGGCGCCGATGGACGAGACGGTGGGGCGGATTCGGCTGGCGGTGGCGCGCGTGACCAGAACAGGCGC
>CAMBRI010000315.1 GCA_945870205.1 Sulfuritalea hydrogenivorans sk43H
CCTGGACCGGCTCTACGTGGTGCATGCCGGCCGCGATCGCTTTCCGCTGGCAAAAAGCATCGAGGCCATGCCACTCGCCGACGTAGCACGGGAGGTCTAGCCACCCGGTAGCCAGCGCAGGGCGTGCAACGCTACCATGCCGGCGATGAAAGGCAACCACGGGTTGCGCGACAACAGCGCGGCTGCAACAGCGGCCGACACACCGGCGAGATTCGGGTTCAGCGGTGCAAAGTCGCCGGCAACCACCAGCACGTCGGGCACCACGATCGCGGCCAGCGCGGCGGCCGGGGCATAGCGCAGCGCGCGCTGTAGGGTTGGCGGCAGACGGACCCGGCCGCCGAGGACGATGAAACTCGCCCGCGGCAACGTGGTCGCCAGGCCGGCGAGGATGAAGGTCAGCCACAGCATCGCTTCGCTGCTCACGGCGCTTCTTCCTTGTCCTGCCAATGCTCGGCGGCGAAGCCGGCACCAATGCCGACTGCGATGGCGACAATCAGCCCCAGCCGCAAGGGCATGCCGCGCAGGACTACCGCGGTCGCGCCGGCGGCGGCGGCGGCCACCAGCATGGGCCGCTGTCTTGCCAGCGGCACCAGCAGCATCAACAAGGCGATGGTGGCCATGAACTCCAGCGACCAGTGTTTCGGAATCACCCCGGCGGCGAACACGCCGATCAGCGTGAACACTTGCCACAGGGCCCACGACCAGATCGAGGGCGCCAGGTAATAGCCCAACCGCCAGCGCGAGTCATCGACGGCCAGCATCTTCTCCAGGCAACAGGCGAAGACGCCATCGGTAAGCAGATGCCCCGCGAACCAGCGCATCGGAAGCGCGGCACCGCGAAAGCCCGGGGCAATCGCGGCACTGAAAATGACGAAGCGCAGGTTGAGCGCCAGCGCCGTAACCACGATCAGCCAAAGCGGCACCCCGGCGACGATCAATGGCAGCGTGCCCAGTTGGGCGGTGCCGGCGAACACGATGAAGTTCATGCCCATGGCCTGGACCGGCGTGAAACCGGCGCCGACCATGGCCATGCCGGTAACCATCGCCCAGGGAACCAGGCCCACGGAAAGCGGCAGGAAGGCCAGGAAGCCCTCGCGGGCACCGGCACGGAACGAAGCACTTGGCATGAGGTGGACGGGAAGAGGGTATCGCGCCGGGTCGGCGTGCAGCTGCCGCTTGCCCTCAGGCTGGCGGCAGGTGGCCTTCCGCCAGCGCAGCGCGATATACCCGCAGCGCCACCTGTGCGTCATCGGCGGCGTACAGCATCTGGCGCTCGGTCAGCCGCGGATTTGACCAGTTGGAGGTCGTGGTGCGCTTGGACTTCTGCATGCGCCGGCCAAGATAGCGGGCGACGGCCGTCTTCGCGCCCATGGTCTGTTTTGGCTTTTCGCCGGGCAAGGCTCGTGACAGGTCGAGGATCCTTTGCGCCTCGATGCCCAGGCGCGCTCGCAACTGTGCCAGATCACTGCCCAGCCCGAAGCCGACTTTCAGGATCCGGGGAGACTCGAGGATGTTGCGCAGGCCCTGATGATCGAGTCGCGCGTTGACCGGGAACAGGTATACCCGGTGCTCGGTGGCCAGTTGCACCAGATGCGGCCCGGTAGACACCTCACCCTTGGCAAAGGTAGGTTTGGCCTCGCTGTCGAAGCCGAGCATGGCTTCCGCGAGCAGCACCCTCACTGCCTCAAGCGCGACCGCCGGCGAATCGACCAGCACCACATCGGTGATGGCGATGCCCTGATAGGGTGGCAGTTCAGCAACGGGGTTTGTGTCGGCGAGCGTATCCATGGAGTGATCTGAAGGCTATGAGTCCTGCGCCTCGATTCGAGGTGGCGGCGGGGCCGATGGTTCGGTCGGGTTCAAGTCTATAGGTCATTGGCGCAACTCGGTTTACAATTGCTTTTTAACCTGCCCGAGCTCTCCGGAATGGCCGAAACCGCTTTCTGCTACCACTGCCGCCAGCATCATCCGAAAACCGAGATGCGCCAGATCGAAACCAAGGCCGGCAAGCGCTGGCGCTGCATACGCAGCATCGAGGCCACCCGTCAGGGACAGGCCGCGAGGGAAGCCTACGGCCGCCAGGTTTCCGAGATGAACAAGTCCGAGGCGCAAAGCCGGGCGCGACTTTCCAAGCCGATCGCCGCTGACTGAGCGGCTCCCCGCGCGCCGATGTCACCGTTCCCGCGACCGCAGGCCATCGCGCTTCGCGGCCTGGCCGCCGCACTGCTCGGCATCCTTGCCGCATGTGCGCCCATGCCCGCCGATCAGGGCCGCGGTGCACTGTGGCAAGCCTCGCCCAACCATGATCACCGCCGCCCCAATTTCATAATCCTGCATCAGACCAGCAACGACAACGTCGCCGCCGCTTTGAAGACGCTGACCGATCCGCAGCGCAAAGTCAGCGCCCACTACCTGATCGCCCGAGATGGCACGCTGATCCAGTTGGTCGACGAAAATGCACGCGCCTGGCATGCCGGGGAATCCTGGTGGGGCGGCACCAGCGACCTCAACTCGGCGTCCATCGGCATCGAACTGGACAACACCGGCGACGAGCCCTTTGCCGAAGCGCAGATCGTCCGCCTGCTGGCGTTGCTGGGCGAACTGCGCGAGCGCTACCGCATACCCCAAGCCAATATCCTGGCGCATGGCGACATTGCGCCGGGACGCAAGGTCGATCCGAGCCGCCTGTTTCCCTGGCAACGCCTCGCCAGGCACGGCTTCGGCCTGTGGTGCGAGGCACCGGCGCCAGCAGCACCGGCGGGCTTCGATGCGATGCTGGGCCTGCAGGCACTGGGCTATGACACGACGGCGCCTGGCACCGCGCGCCAGGCCTTTCGCCGCCATTTCCGGGGTAGCGAAATCGATGCCGAACTGGCACCCGACGAACAGGCCCTGCTGCACTGTCTGCTGCAAAACAAGCTGTCACGCGATTTGCGCGGGCAGATCACGCCGCCATCCGGATATTGAACCCGCATGAAAACGACCTACGCAGAAACCGTCGCCTACATCACCCGCGACGGTTCCGAGATCCGGGAACTGATGCATCCGGCGCAGCACGACAACTGCGCGCAAAGCCTGGCCGAGGCCACCGTCGAGCCGGGCGCGCGCACCACCCTGCATCGCCATGCGCTGACCGAGGAGCTGTATCACATCACCGCTGGCCGCGGCATCATGACCCTGGGCGATACGCACTTCGCCGTCGCGGTCGGCGACACGGTGCTGATTCCGCCCGGCACGCTGCACCAGATCGAGGCCACCGGCGCCGAACCCCTGCGCATACTCTGCTGTTGCTGCCCACCCTATTCGCATGATGACACCGAACTTCTGGAGGATGCCCGATGACAGGCAATTTGTTTGCCGGCCTGCCAGCCGCCGCTGAAGCCGCCGAGCGCCTGGAAACCCTGCTGACCCATCCCGGACTGCGCATCGACCGGATCATCTCGACCGGCCAGGCGAGTCCGCCGGGGTTCTGGTATGAACAGGAAGATGCCGAATGGGTGCTGCTGGTCAGCGGCGAGGCATTGCTGCGCTTCGAGGATGAAACCGAGCCGCGCCGCCTGCACCCGGGCGACTGGCTGCACATCCGGGCGCAGCGCCGCCACCGCGTGGACTGGACCGCGGCGGATGCGCTGACCATCTGGCTCGCGGTGCATCACGCGCCAGACTGAATCAGAGGATCCCGGAGGCCATAGTCTTCAGGCTGACAAGCAACGGCTCCGGGTTCAGGCAACGAATTCGCAAGGCCCGGCGAACGATCGACTGGGCTGGTGCCTGAACCCGGCACCAGCCCTCGCCCAGAAAGCGGCGATCAGGTCTTGAAGCGCCCCACCGCCTGCTGCTGTTCCGCGGCCAGTGATTCCAGGCTGCGCGCGGCGGAAACCGTCAGGCCGGCGGCCTCACTGTTGTCATGCGCCATGGCGGCTATGCGCTCGATGTCGGCAGCGACTTTAACGCCCGTGCGCTGCTGTTCGCCGGTAGCCTGTGCAATGCTGTCCAGGCCCTTGCCGACCTCCACCACCGAGACGCTCGCCGCAGCGAGCACATCCTCCACCGTCGCCACGGAATCCCGGCTGCTGGCGATATGCGCCATGGCATCGTCGATGGATTTCGTGACCGCGGCAGACTTCTGGGCCAGCGTGCGCGTTATCGCATCGATCTCGCTGGCTGATGCGGCGGATTTCTCGGCCAGCTTGCGTACCTCGTCGGCCACCACGGCAAAACCACGGCCCTGTTCGCCGGCGCGCGCCGCTTCGATCGCCGCGTTGAGCGCAAGCAGGTTGGTCTGGTCGGCGATTTCCTTGACCTGCCCGGTGATGTGGGTGATGGCCGCCGTGCTCGAAACGAAATGGCCGACCGAATCGGCAATGCCGCGCACGGTGGACTC
>CAMBRI010000316.1 GCA_945870205.1 Sulfuritalea hydrogenivorans sk43H
TACACACATTTTATCCGGATGCCAATAGCCGCTACAGAACAACGATGGAACATAATGCACTGTTTATATTATATTTATTTACAAATCGCGGAACTCCCTGGACACCCCCGGATCAGCCATTTTATTTTGTGCCATAATTTTCCAATGCCTGTTTTTGTCTCGCCGCATTTTCGCACAGCAGGCGCCTGCCCATGAGCCCATACCAATTTACACTGCTTTTCCTTGCCGCCCTTGCCGTATCGACCGCACTGCGGGTCTGGCTCGACCTGCGCCATTTGCGCCATGTCGTCGCTCGCCGCGAGCAGGTGCCAGCCGACTTCTTCGGCCGCATTGAGCTCGTCGACCATCGCAAGGCGGCCGACTACACGGCGGCCAAGGTACGCATCGGCCTGATCGAAATCGTCATCGACACCCTCGTCCTGCTGGCCTTGACGCTCGGCGGCGCGCTCGCGCTGATCGACCGCAGCCTCGACGCCTGGCTGGGCAGCGGCTACCTGCACGGGCTAGCCCTTTTCGCCTGCGTCGCATTGATCGGCTTTGTCATCGGCCTACCGGCCAGCCTCTACCGCACCTTTCGCATCGAAGTCCGCTTCGGCTTCAACAAGCTGACCTGGCCGCTGTGGCTAGCCGACCTGGCCAAGGGCGCGGCGCTCACGGTGCTGATCGGAGCCCCGCTACTGCTCGCCGTGCTGTGGCTGATGGACGTGATGGGCAGGAACTGGTGGCTGTATGTCTGGCTGGTCTGGCTCGGGTTCAACCTGCTGATTCTGTTCCTCTACCCTACCGTCATCGCGCCGCTGTTCAACAAGTTCACGCCGCTCGACGATGCATCGCTGAAAGCACGCATCGAAGCCCTGCTGGCGCGCTGCGGCTTCGCTTCTTCGGGCCTGTTCGTGATGGACGGCTCGAAACGCTCGGGCCACGGCAATGCCTATTTCACCGGCTTCGGCCGTGCGAAGCGCATCGTGTTCTTCGACACCCTGCTCGAAAAGCTCGCCCCCGAGGAAATCGAGGCGGTGCTGGCGCATGAACTCGGGCACTTCCATCATCGCCACGTAATCAAGCGCATCGTGCTGTCCGGTGCCCTGAGCCTGGCCTTCCTCTGGCTGCTGGGCCAACTTATCGATCAGCCGTGGTTTTTCGCCGGCCTCGGCGTCGCTTCCGGCAACACGGCGATGGGCCTGCTGCTGTTCTCCATGGTGCTGCCGGTATTCCTCTTTCCGCTGGCACCGCTGACCTCGGCGCTCTCGCGCCGGCACGAATACGAGGCCGACGCCTACGCCGCCAGGCAGACCGCCGCCGCCGACCTGATCGCCGCGCTGGTCAAGCTCTACCGCGACAATGCGGCAACGCTGACGCCCGACCCGCTGCATTCGCTGTTCCACGATTCCCACCCCCCCGCCAGCCAGCGCATCGCACGGCTGCACCACGCATAAGGAAATACCATGACCATGGTTTGCGATCTCTCCAAGGGTAGATGTAAGCCCTGCGAAGGCGGCGTGCCGCCGCTCACCGACGACGCAGCCGTCGCAATGATGGCCGCGCTGCCGGGCTGGCAGCGCGACGGAAACATCATCAGCAAGACCTACAGCTTCGCAAACTATTACGAGACCATGGCCTTCGCCAATGCCACCGCCTGGATCTCGCACCGCGAGGACCACCACCCCGACCTCGCCGTCGGCTGGGGCCAGTGCACTGTCAGCTACACCACCCACGCGATCGGCGGCCTTTCGGAAAATGACTTCATCTGCGCGGCCAAGATCGATGCCCTGCTCACGCTGTAAGACGCATTGAGCAAACCAGCGAACCGCCACGGCTGCATCGTCGCTGCCTTCGGCCGGCACTACGAGATCGAGCTCGCCGACGGCACACTTGCCACCGGCTATCCGCGCGGCAAGAAAAGTCCTTTCGCCGTGGGCGACGAAGTCGAGCTCACGCCCGAGGGCCAGATCACCGGCCACGCCGTGCGCCGCAGCCTGCTTTACCGCAGCGATCTCTACCGGCAGAAACTCATCGCCGCCAACGCCACGCAGTTGCTGCTGGTGGTCGCCACCGATCCCTCGTTTTCCGACATGCTGCTCAGCCGAGCACTGGTCGCCGCCGAGCACGAAGGCCTCACCACCACCATCGTCCTCAACAAGTCGGACCTGACGGCGGCCCTCCCCGGTGCGAGGAAGCTGCTGGCACCTTTTGTCGCGCTTGGCTGCCGCGTCATCGAACTCTCGGCCAAGCTCGACGCCTCGCCGCTGCTGCCGCTATTGGTCGGCGAAAGCTCGGTCATGGTCGGCCAAAGCGGCATGGGCAAGTCCACCCTGACCAATGCCCTGGTGCCCGGCGCCGCCGCGCCCACGCGCGAGCTATCGACTGCGCTGGACAGCGGCAAGCACACCACCACCTACGCCCGCCTCTACAAGCTGCCCCAGAACACCTGCCCCGGCGGCACGCTGATCGACAGCCCGGGTCTGCAAGAATTCGGCTTGAAGCACCTCACGCCGCAGCAAATCGAATTCGGCTTCGCCGAGTTCCGCCCCTTCCTCGGCAAGTGCCGCTTCCGCGATTGCCAGCACGATGCCGAACCCGGCTGCGCGATCAAGGAGGCGGTTGCCGCTGGTAACATCCACCGTCGCCGCATCGAGCACTTCCACCAATTCATTTCGGAAAGCCGTCATGGATCGCACTGAGCGTTTCTACAAGATCGACCAGATGATCCACGACCGCAAGCTGGTCACCTTCGCGGACCTGACGGATGCCCTGGAAGTTTCCCGCGCCACGCTCAAGCGCGATCTCGAATACATGCGCAACCGGCTCAACGCGCCCATCATCTGGGATCGCCATGCCGGCACAGGCGGCGGCTACCGCTTCGACACCCCGCATCCAGACGGCGGCGCCCAGTACGAACTGCCCGGCCTGTGGTTCAACTCCGGCGAAGTGCATGCGCTCTTGACCATGCAGCACCTGCTGGTCGACCTCGACCCAGGCGGCATCCTCACCCCGCACATCCAGCCGCTGATCGCGCGGCTGAACAGCCTGCTCGGCAGCGCCGAAAACACCGCCGATGAGATCCGCCGCCGCGTGCTGATCGTGGGTCTGGGAAAGCGCGAACTCAAGCTCGCGCATTTCGAAAAGGTCGGCGCCGCGCTGTTACGCCGCAAGCGCCTGGCCATCACCTATTTCGCCCGCGGCAGCGGCCAGACCACCGAGCGCGAAGTCTCGCCGCAGCGCCTGGTGTACTACCGCGAAAACTGGTACCTCGACGCCTGGTGCCACCTGCGCAACGACATCCGCAACTTCGCCCTCGATTCCATTAAACAGGCCAATGTCATCGAGCGCAAGGCGCGCGAAATCTCGCGCCGCAGCATGGACGAAGTACTCGGCCCCGGCTACGGCATCTTTTCCGGGCGCAGCCTGCAGCACGCGAAGCTGCGCTTTACCCCCGAGCGGGCGCGCTGGGTAGCGCAGGAAACCTGGCACCCGAAGCAGAAGGGGCAACACGAAGCCGACGGCTCCTGGCTGCTGGAATTTCCCTACGCCGACCACCGCGAACTGATCATGGACATTCTCAAGTTCGGTGCCGATGTCGAAGTGCTGGCCCCGCCCGACCTGCGCAGCCGTGTCGCCGACGAGGCCGCGAAGATGACGCAGCTATATGCCGCCGCGTCGAAACCAGCAAAGCCAAAGAAAGCCTGATCCCGGGCTTTGCCCTTAGCTGCCCGGACCGGCCACCGGGTTTGCCACTACCGCGCCCTCGATGCCGTGGCGGCGCAAGGCCTCGGAGATGAAGCCCGAGGCCTTCATCTCCTCCACAAATGCCGTCACGTAAGCCGCCCCCGCCGCACGGCCCTTCGGCACGGCCATCGCCTGTCGGATCTCCATGAAGCGGCCATCGAGCAGGCGCAGGCCTTCCAGGCGTTTGGCATCGGCCTGCATCTGCTGCTTCACCCCCGCCGCGACTTCGGCCTTTTCCGCCACCATCATGTCGGTGACCGCCTGCGAAGTCGGCGCACGCTGCAGCTTCGCCTGCTTCAGTTCGCGCGTAAGGTAAAGGTCGTAGGCACTGCCGCGGCCGACCACCACTCGCACGTCGGGGCGGTCGACCTCCTCGTTGTTTCGGATGAACGAGTCCACGGGCACCAGGTAGGCCCCCTCGATCAGCAGATAGGCCGCACTGAAATCGGTATCCGCCGCGCGCACCGGGTCGATGGCGAAGAAGCCGACATCCCAGCCGCCGGCCCGGATGCCCTCCACCACCTTGCCCGCCGCCGTGTAGATCACCAGTTCCACCGGCACGCCCAGGCGCCGCGCCAGTTCCCGCGCCAGATCAACCGAGACGCCGCGCGGCTCGCCGGCGGCATCGCGCGTCGCCAGCAACGGG
>CAMBRI010000317.1 GCA_945870205.1 Sulfuritalea hydrogenivorans sk43H
CTCAAGCCGGCGCATGCCGGTGGCGCCGTGTGCCAGTTGTTCTTCGGCGCGGGCGCTGCGGCTGACCAGAGCCTGCACGTCGAGGATCAGCGCCACTTCACCGCTGCCCAGAATCGTTGAGCCGCCGATGCCGCGCATGTTGCGGAACAGCGTGCCCAGCGGTTTGATCACGGTCTGAAATTCGCCCAGCAACTGATCGACCACGATGCCGGCCTTCTGCCCGGCGTATTGCACGACGACCACGTTCTCGCGCGGTGGCTGTTCGCCGGGAACTTCGAAAAGTTCGCGCAGGCGCACAAAGGGCAGCACTTCGCCGCGCAGGTTGATGTAGTCGCGGTCGGCACTGGTGTTGGACAGTTCGATGCATTCGACCACCATGTCGAGCGGGATTACGTAGGACGATTTGGCCACGCCGGTGAGGAAGCCGTCGATGATGGCGAGCGTCAGCGGCAGGCGGATGGTGAAGCGCGATCCGGCGCCCATTTCGGTCTTGACGTCGACCGAGCCGCGCAGCGCGGCGATGTTCTTGCGCACCACATCCATGCCGACGCCACGGCCGGACAGGTTGGTGACTTTTTCCACGGTGGAAAAGCCGGCCTCGAAAATCAGGTTGACGACTTCCTGGTCGGACAGGGTTTCACCGGGCTGGATGATGCCCTTTTCGATGGCCTTGGCCTGAATCCTGTCCTTGTTGAGGCCGCCACCGTCGTCGATTACTTCGATCACGATGCTGCCCGAGTCATGGTAGGCGTTGAGCTCGACCCGGCCCTTGACCGGCTTGCCGGCGGCAGCGCGCAGGGCGGCGGTTTCAATGCCGTGGTCCATGGCGTTCCTGACCAGGTGCATCAGCGGATCGCCGATCTTCTCGACCACCGACTTGTCGAGTTCGGTTTCGGCGCCGTTGATGACCAGTTCGATGTCCTTGCCCAGTTCCTTGGAAACGTCGCGGGCGACGCGGTGGAAGCGGTTGAAGGTTTCGCCGATCTGCACCATGCGCAGTTGCAGTGCGGAATCGCGGATGCTTTCGACCAGTCGGGTCAGCACCGAGGTGGCTTCCATGAGCGTGCCTTCGCCACTCCTCTTGGCCAGCAGGTTGGCGGATGCACCGGCGATCACGAGTTCGCCGACGAGGTCGATGAGCTGGTCGAGTTTGTCGGCATGCACCCGGATCAGGCTGGATTCGGCGGCTTTCTTTTCCGAGACGGTCTTCTGCTTGGCGGCGGCGGCTTCGACCAGCTCGGGCTGGACATTATGCTGCTGCACCAGGATGTCGCCCAGTTGTGGTGCGGGCGCCTCGGCGTCGGCGCCGGCTTTTGCGGCGGTTTGCGTCTTTAGGCCAGCATCGAGTTCTTCCTGGGTCAGCGCACCGCTCTTGACCAGGATTTCGCCCAGGCGCATGGTTTCTTCGGGCAGGGCCTCGATCAGGTTGAGGAAATCGACGACTTTGCTGTTGGGCGGCAGGATGTAGAGATCGCAGTCATCGCGGCAGAAGTCGAACACCTTCTCGATGGCCGCCTTGGTGGCATGGCTGCGGAAATTGATCTCGAAACCCAAATAGCACAGCTCGGGGTCCATGGCGTCGGACTCGGGCAGGGCGTCGGTGAGGGTGGTGATGTGGGCGATTTCGCCCAGGTTGAGCAGGTAGCGCAGGAAAGCCAGCGGGTCCATGCCGTTCTTTAGCACGTTGGGGCCGAAGCGCACCGAAATATGCCAGCAGTCGTTGGTGGCGCTGTCTCGGTTGTCACGTTCGATGTTGCCCTCGGCGTGCTCGTCATTGCCCTGGCCGGAAACGGCGGCGGCCTTGCCGCCGAGGAAGGGACGCAAGGACTCGCTGATGGCCTCGCCCGCCTCTTTGAGATCGTCGTTGGGTTCCATCTCGCCTTGCTGGACAACCCCGAGCAGGGCGCCAATGTGGTCGCAGCCCAGCAGCAGGGCGGAAATCATTTCGCCGCTGACCTCGATTTCGCCATTCCTCAGTCGGTCGAGGACATTTTCGAGGACGTGGGTGAACTTTTCGACGGAATGGATTTCGACCACGCCGGCGCCGCCCTTGATGGTGTGGGCTGCACGGAAGACGGCATTGATGGTTTCGGGATCGCGGTCGCCCTGTTCGAGCTGCATCAGCCCGGCTTCCATGGCCTCGAGCTGCTCGCGAGCCTCGACAGAAAATACGCTGAGAATTTCGTCCATTATTGACTCCGGCTCAAGGGTTCAGTTGCGTTCATTGGCTGGAATCACCAGCGGATCGCCAAAAAAGGCCACCATGTTGAAAAACTCGATGACTTCGCGTACCGCCGGGCTGTGGCCGACGATGTGCAAGGCGCTGTCGAGCTTCAGGCTTTCGCGCTTGGCCAGCGCCAGCAACTGAAAGCCGGCGGTGTCCATTTCGCCGACGTGCGACAGGTCGAGCTCCAGTACCGGGCCAGCGCGCAGGCCGTCGATCAGGTGCTGCTTGATCTCGGCGGCGTGGTAGATGGTCAGGTCACCATCGATGCGCAGGCGCGTGGCGCCGTCAGATGTGGTTTGGGTGGTGAATTCCATGTGGTGCCTCCTGGCTAGAACAGTTCAATTTTGGGGCCGGCCTTGCTTGCCGTGGCGCTGCGTTTTGTCGCGCTGTTGTGGGTGTCGCGCTGCGAATCCATGACGTAGTTGCTGTAGATCTGGTCGAGATGGGCCGACAAGGGCTGCAGCTCGAAATCGGGGTTCTCCAACTGCTCGAGCCGGCTGGCGAGCAGTGTCGAGTGGGAATCGAGGCGGTTCAGGGCGTCGATCACCTGTTCGATCTGCTGTCGCGTGACGTCCTGGAACTGCACGCTGGCCAAGGCCGACATGAACATGCCGGCCAGTTCCTGGCTGCTGTCGGTGATGGTGGCCACCACGGCGGCCTCATGCCGGGTGACTTCCCGGTAGCTCGTGCCCAGATCGTCGAGCTGGACGGCAAAGCTTTCCAGGGCCTCGCGCTCGGAAGCGGCGTTGTCGTGCGACAACTTGTCTTCGAACTGCGATTCGATGGAGTTGGCCACCGTCTGTATGCCCTTGCTGATCTGGCCCACGGCTTTGTCGGTCTCCCCGGAGAGCTTGCGCACTTCGTCGGCAACCACGGCAAAGCCGCGCCCGGCCTCACCCGCACGCGCTGCTTCAATGGCGGCGTTGAGTGCCAGCAGGTTGGTCTGCCCCGAAATGTGCTTGATCAGATCGACCAGCGTGCCCAGCGAGCGCGCTTCCTTGACCACCTGGGTAATCCGCTCCCGGTCTTGCTGTGCCGTGGTGGTGCGTTCGCGGATGTAGCTTTCCAGCCTGGCGATCAGGGTCCGGTTCTTTTCAATGCGTTCTTCCGAGGCGGATAGCAAGACGTTGGAGTCGGCGGTGGTCGATTCGGCGTAGGCGCTCAACCGTGAAATGATGTCGTCGATGCCCTGCAGGCGGCTGGCGATGTCAAACGCCGCTTTTTCGGTTTCCGCCACCACGCCGTTCAGCTGACCGCGCACCACGTCGTTGTAGCCCTTTACCCCGTTCAGTTCGCCCGCCACCTGTCCGGCGGCCGCGACCAGGGCTTTGGCGTGGGCGGCAGTTTCCTCCTGGGACTTTTCCATGCCGAAGCTCGAATCGCGGTAGAAGGCGTATGCGACCAGCCGCTGGGCAATAAACGCAACCAGCACCGCAAGAAGAGTTCCAATGGCACTTCCCTCGGCGTGAGAGAGGCCTATGCTTGGCAGGAAACGGTCGTGGAAGGGCGTATGAAACACATATACGGACACAGCCACACTTAGGCCTACGGCCAGCGTGACCAGCAGGATGCGGCGCCGCAGCTGCTGTAGGTCCATTAGCGGATTACCAGCTTGATCGTGCTGAGCAGTTCATCGGCTGTGGCCGGCTTGACCAGCCAGCCCGAGGCGCCGGCGGCCTTGGCTTCCATCCGTTTCGCTTGCTGCGATTCGGTGGTGAGGAACAGGATGGGCATGAACTTGTAGTTTGGCAGGGTGCGCACCGCCTTGATGAACTCGATGCCGTTCATGCCGGGCATGTTGAGATCGGTGATCAGCAGATCGACCTTGGCCCCGGCCTTGAACTTTTCCAGGCCCGCCGCGGCGCAATTTGCCTTTTCGACGGCGTAGCCGGCTTTGGTAAGAATGTTTGAGATTGACAACAATATCGTCGCCGAATCGTCCACCAGCATGATTGTGCTCATAGCGCCTTCCCCTGTAATAAATTCACGACCCCATGCAACCCGTCCGGTAAAAGCAAGCGGCGGGAGGCCCGAGTCCCATGGGTAGGGATAATCTCAAATGGCGGAGGTTTTGTTTATCCGTGCTTTACGCGAGAAACTGCGGTATCTACGTAGTCCGGATGCCTTT
>CAMBRI010000318.1 GCA_945870205.1 Sulfuritalea hydrogenivorans sk43H
CCGCATCTGGCGGATCCCGCGTGGACACTGCATGCCGCAGCCGAGCAGGGCTACAAGGATATGGTCTGGCCGAAGCAGTACCAGGGTGGCAAAGTGCAGCTCGAGCGCAATCTCGAGCGCGCCGCCCAACTCGCGCTGAACGCATAACGCTGATGGCAGCAAGTTCCAACCGCAGAGAATGAAACACGCGAAAGGCGAATTGAAGGCCCGCCCCTCCCATCCTCCCCTCGCGGGGAGGCTTCTGGTCGGCTCGCTACGCTCGATATCACCAGTCGCTCCGAATGAGATGTTTCACGTTAGAGAAAGGAGCGGAGGATGAAGCCGAATCCAGCGCAAGCGGCGCCCGAGCCCGGGATTCAGATCTTGCAACCGGCCGGGTGGATGGCACCCAAGGGCTATTCGAACGGGATAGCGGCCCGTGGCCGTACGGTCGTCATTGGCGGGCAGATCGGGTGGGACAGCCAGTGCCGCTTCCACACCAGCGATTTTGCGGAGCAGGCCAGGCAGGCCTTGCAGAACATCGTCGAGGTGCTTGCCGAGGCCGGCGGAAAACCGGAGCACATCATCCGCATGACCTGGTACGTGATCGACAAGCGCGAATACCTGGCGGCCTATCCGCAGCTCGGACGAGCGTATCGCGAGGTGATCGGCCGCAACTTCCCGGCGATGACGGCGGTACAAGTCGCGGGATTGATGGAGGATGCAGCGCGCGTCGAGATCGAGGCCACGGCCGTCATCCCGGATTGAGGTGTTGAGAATCCCCGGCCGCCGGTCCGAGTGACGAAAACCCTGTCTAACGAGCCCTGGTGTCGCCGCTATCGATGAGCGCGAGCCCGGTGATGGCGGGATTTCCCGGTAGGCGTTGGCTGCGCTGATAAAATGCCGGCATGAAAGCAAGTCAATCCGACTTTGTCCAGCTACGTGGCCGGCGCCTGCATGTGCGGGAGTGGGGCAACGCATCGGCGCCGCTCATGGTGTTGCTGCACGGCTGGTGCGATGTATCGGCTTCGTGGCAGTTCGTGGTCGATGCCCTGGCGCGCGATTGGCGCGTGCTGGCGCCGGACTGGCGCGGCTTCGGGCTGTCCGAGTGGAACAACGACGTGTACTGGTTCCCCGACTACATCGCGGACCTCGATGCCGTGCTCGACCATTACTCGCCACAGGCGCCGGTGCAGCTTGTCGGCCATAGCCTGGGTGGCAATGCCGCCTGCCTCTATGCCGGAATTCGCCCGCACCGCATAGCTCGTTTGGTCAATCTCGAAGGCTTGGGCTTGCGCCGCTACCTGCCTGACGAGGCGCCGGGGCGCTATGCAAACTGGCTCGATCAGCTGCGCGATACGCCGACGTTTCGCTCCTATCCGGATCGGCCGGCGTTTGCGGCCCGGTTGCAGAAGGAAAACCCGCGATTGTCTGACGAGAAGGCGACGTATCTTGCCGAGCACATGGGTGAGGACGACGGGGCAGGGGGTATTCATCTGGCGGCCGATCCGTTCCACCGCTGGGTGAATCCGACCATTTACCGGGTTGAAGAGGCAATGGCGATCTGGCGGCGTGTGACGGCGCCTGTGCTGTGGGTTACGGCGGCCGACTCGTTCATCTTCAAGCAGTTGTTCGCGATCGATTCCGAGGATTATCGCCAGCGCATTGCCTGCTTTGGCGATGTGCGGGAAGTCACGCTGGAGGAGTGCGGGCACAATCTGCATCATGATCAGCCGCAGCAGGTGGCCGCTTTGCTCGAGGAGTTTTTCCGCACATGAAGCCGCTCAATGCCGACATGCACTGCCATTCGACGGTTTCCGACGGCCTGCTGGCACCGGCCGATCTGGTGCGGCGCGCGCAGGGCAATGGCGTCGAACTGCTGGCGCTGACGGACCACGATGAACTTGGCGGCCTGGCCGAAGCCCGCGCAACGGCCGATGAGGTGGCTTTGCGCTTTATCGATGGCGTCGAGATTTCGATTTCCTGGGGCGACGACCAGACTGTGCATATCGTGGCGCTGGGTATCGATCCCGCCAACACCGCCCTGGTCGAGGGCTTGCACAAGGTCAGAAGCGGTCGCGACGCTCGTGCCGGGCGTATGGCCGCTGAACTCGACAAGGTGGGCATTCATGGCGCCTACGAGGGCGCACTGCGACATGCCGGCAACCCGGCCCTGGTCAGCCGGTCGCATTTCGCCCGTTATATCGTCGAGCAGGGACATGTGAAGGACGTCAAATCGGTGTTCGACTACTGGCTGGCCAAAGGCAAGCCGGGATATGTCGAGCATTCCTGGGCGACGCTGGAAGAAGCGCTAGGGTGGATCGTCGGTGCGGGCGGCACGGCGGTTATCGCCCATCCGGGCCGCTACCGCTTATCGAAAACGGAACGGCATGAGCTTTTCGCGGCCTTCAAGGATCTCGGCGGACGCGGTATCGAGGTCCTTTCGGGTTCCCACAAGGATGACGAGGTGCGCGAGTACTCGCGCATCGCTCGCGAGTTCGGCTTTTTGGCATCGCGCGGCTCGGATTTCCACGGTCCCGGCGAGAGTTGGATCGATCTGGGCAAGATGCCCGATTTGCCCGAGGATCTGACTCCGGTCTGGTCGCAGTGGCTCTGAGCGGAACCGCGGTTTCAAACATTACGGATTACGCATGGCACAGCTATTTCAAATTCATCCCGAGCATCCGCAACCGCGCCTTATCAAGCAGGCGGCAGAGATTGCGCGGAGCGGCGGCCTGATCGCCCTGCCGACGGATGCCGCCTACTCGCTGGCCGGCGTGGCGGGTTATGCACCCTTGCTGGATCGGATCCGCAGCATCCGCGGTGTCGATGAGCGCCATCACTTCACCCTGATGTGTCGCGACCTGTCCGAGATTGCCACCTATGCGCGGGTGGACAACACCCAGTATCGACTGCTGAAGGCCACCACGCCCGGCAGCTATACCTTCATCCTGGAAGGCACCCGTGAGTTGCCGCGCCGCCTGCTGCATCCCAAGCGCAAGACCATCGGCCTGCGCGTGCCCAATCATCCCCTGGCCCTGGCGCTGCTGGAAGAACTGGATGAGCCGCTTTTGACGTCCACGCTGATTTTGCCGGGTGATGAGGAACCACTGGCCGACGCCGACGAGATTCGCGAACGGCTTGAGAAGTTGCTTGACCTGGTGATCGATACCGGCGGTTGCGGCAAGGAAATGACGACCGTGATCAATCTGACGGGTAGCCAGCCGGAACTGGTGCGGGCCGGGCAGGGCCCGTTGGCGCCGTTCGGGCTGGATTGACCCCGTCTGGTAGAATCGCCGTTCCCATGAATTTCATCCAAACGCTGGCGATTTCCGCCTTGCCGGTCATCTTCGCCATCACGCTGCACGAGGCGGCGCATGGTTACGCGGCACGGCACTTCGGCGATCCGACGGCATGGCAGTTGGGGCGCATCAGCCTAAATCCCTTGCGACATGTGGATATGGTCGGAACCATCATCGTTCCGGCGGTGATCCTTGTGTTGAGCACACTGGGCGGTGGCGGCGGCATGTTGTTCGGTTGGGCGAAGCCGGTCCCGGTGAATTTCGGCAATTTGCGCCGGCCCAAGCAGGACATGCTCTGGGTGGCTGCGGCGGGACCGGGGGCGAATCTGCTCATGGCGATCGGCTGGGCTTTGGTCTTGAAGTTGTCGATCGGTAGTTCCGTGTTCGGCTATTCGGAAGCGCTGAAAGAAATGGCCCGGGTGGGTATCAGCATCAACGGCGTATTGATGGTGTTGAACCTGCTGCCCCTGCCGCCGCTGGACGGAGGGCGCATCACGGTAAGCCTGCTGCCGCCGCGGGCGGCCTGGAAGTTTTCACAGTTGGAACGCTGGGGCTTCCCGATCCTGCTGGTGCTGTTGTTCCTGGGCTGGCTGGATGCAATCTTGCGGCCCTTGTTGCGGGTGTTCAACGCCCTGATTCGAACCCTTTTTGGTTTTTGATATGTACGCAGAAAAAGTTCTCTCCGGCATGCGCCCCACCGGGCGGCTCCACCTCGGCCACTACCATGGCGTACTCGCCAACTGGATCAAGCTCCAGCATGAGTACCCCTGTTTGTTCTTCGTTGCCGACTGGCATGCGCTGACGACGGCCTACGACGAGCCGGGCACGATCACCGAAAACGCCTACGACATGGTCATCGATTGGCTGGCAGCGGGTGTCGATCCCTCGCAGGCGACCATTTTCATCCAGTCCAAGGTACCCGAACACGCCGAACTGCACCTGCTGCTGTCGATGATGACGCCGTTGGGCTGGCTCGAGCGCGTACCGACCTACAAGGACCAGCAGGAAAAGCTGTCGCACAAGGATTTGACGACCTATGGCTTTCTTGGCTATCCCTTGTTGCAGGC
>CAMBRI010000319.1 GCA_945870205.1 Sulfuritalea hydrogenivorans sk43H
AGGTAGTACTGCTGCAGGTTCACCATGCCCGGCCGGTGGTGATCCGCTTCGGGCACCAGGTTGAAGTTGTACACCTCCTCTTCGCGGAAGAAGGTGCGCCCGACATTCCACGACACGCCCTTGCTGCAGACCGCGTCGCCGACGCCGTAGCGGTCGAGGATCTCCAGCGCGCGCTTGGCATAGCAGACGCCGCGCGAGCCGATCGACACCGTGTCGTCTTCGTCGAGCAGCAGCACCGGCACGCCCTGCAGTTCCAGATCGAGTGCGGTCGCCAGACCTACGGGTCCTGCGCCGACCACCACCACGGGCACTTTCAGCGTCTGGCCGCTGGCGATTTCAGGCGGTGTCGTGTACTCGAACCTGGGATAGGTGTAGGTCTTCAGCATCGATCCGGCTCCCCTTGAAAAGTTATGCGCAGCGGTATCCCCTGGGACGGCGCTGGCGTCACGCCGCCTGCAGCGCGTGCCACATTTCCTGGTCGCGCTCGGCGGTCCAGATGCGCGGGTCCCTGATGCCGGATGCCTCGTCGTGGGCGCGCGTCACATCGAAGGGCAGGCAATGCTCGTAGATGAAGACCTGGGCGAATTTCGGGTCCATGTTCTTGCGCGTGTGCGCCATGCAGGCCGCCAGGTCCATGCCCTGGGCGACGGCTTCCTGCGCGCTGCGATACAGCGTCGACACAAAGTCCCGGGTGTAGGCCAGGCCCTGCTCCACACGCTCCGGCGTCATCAGCGCCGGGCCGCGACCGGGAATCATCTTCTCGGGCTTCAGAGCCGCCAGCGCATCCAGCGTCGCCGGCCAGTCGGCCAGATAGGCGTCACCCGTGTAGCAGGCGGCATCCGCTTCGACGAGGTCGCCGGAAAACAGAATCTTCTGCTGCGGCAGCCAGACCACGGTGTCGCCCTTGGTGTGGCCGCGACCGAGATGCATGATCTTCACTTCGAGATCGCCCATCCACAGGGTCATTTCCCTGTCGAACACCACGGTCGGCCAGGTCAGGCCGGGCACGCTCTCGACGGCGTTGAACAGGCGCGGGAAACGGCCGATCTCGGAATCCATGTCCTGCTGGCCGCGCTCGACGATCAGTTCGCGCGTCTGCTGCGAGGCGATGATGTCCTGCAGACCTTCCGCCTTGTAGCCCGAGGCGCCCAGCACCCGCACCGCGTGGTAGTGGGTCAGCGTGACGTACTTGATCGGCTTGTCGGTGATCTGGCGCACGTAGCGGATCACGTCCTGTGCCATCACCGGCGTCGCCGTGGCATCGATGATCATCACGGCGTCCTTGCCGATGATCACGCCGGTGTTGGGATCGCCCTCGGCGGTATAGGCGTAGGCGTTGTCCGACAGTTTCTCGAAGCTGACTTTCTTTTCTTCGAGGTCGGCATGCGATGCAAACTTCTTGTCATTCATGGCAACTCAACTCCCCGGTAACGATCAATAATTCACGATTACATAACCTGATTTCTCTTATCGTAATATAAAACAGCTTTAGCTGTCAAATGGTGCAACTCCAACACGGCCGCCGCATTCAGGGATGAACCGGCGAATAGAGCGGGGGCGGACGTGAATCTCGAGCAGCGCCCACCGCCGCGCCTGGAGCTCGCAGGACGCCCGCGGCCTGGCGATAGGCTTGCAGCGCCTCCTTGCGGCGGCCTGCCGCTTCCAGCTCGCGAGCCCGCCGCAGCCAGTCCTCGGCAAGGTCTGCCTGGGGGCTGCTCGCCGCCGGCCCGGGGGCAACTCCGGGAACGTCCTGCCCACTCGCCGGAGTCGTGTAGTTCAATGCCGCCGACTGTGCATCTGGCTTCAGCCGTCGCGCGGTAATGAGCATTCCACTCGCTATGCGGTTCGCAGCGGCAGCTTTCCTGGCGATCGTCTCGGCCTGGCGAATCGCCGCCAAGGCCGCGCGATAGAGTTGCAAAGCCTCGTCGCGCTGGCCCGCCGCTTCCATCGCGCGGGCCTGGGACAAAAGCTGATCGGCGCGATCCGGAACCGGCTGCGAGCGGACCGCGCGCCCCCAGGAAGCCGGGGGCCGCGCTGCGGCCGCGGCGAAGGTCTCGCTGCCACCGATTTCGCGGGCAATCCGCAACTGGTTGTTGCGCATCGCCCAGCGCATCGCGTCGTCGCCGTGCTCATTGACGATATCGCGCCGCGCACCGGCCGTCAGCAAGTATTTGGCAATAGCCTCACGGCCCTCGCGGGCCGCCATCATCAGTGGCGTTGAGCCATTGGTGGACAAGGCATTGACGTCGGCACCCCGCTCCAGCAGGTAGCGCAAGATCTCTGCGTGCCCGGCGAAGGCCGCGTAATGCAAGGCCGACCACTCCTTGCCCTCTCGGTTCAAGTGCGCACCGTGCTCCACCAGCCAGCGTACGGCGGCCAGATGACCCTTCCACGCCGCATGTTGCAATGCCTGCTCACCGATGGAATTGGGTTTGTTGATATCCGCGCCGCGCGCGACGAACAGTTCCATCATCGGAATATTGCCTTCCCAGGCCCCGATCATGACTCCGGTACCAATCTGCCTTCCTTCAAAATCGGGTGGCAGACCGGCGTCCAGCCATTCGCGCGCAAGCGACAAATCGCCGCGTTCAATGGCAATCGAAAACGTGGTCGTATCGGGCAAGCCGGCCGCCCTCACCGGGGCAAGCGAGGCAAGCAGAAACAAGATCATGGAAAGAATTTTCATGGCGCGAAGTATATGTCTGCCGTCCCCCCGCACGGCACACGGGATTCCCTGGCAGCCAGTCGGCAGCATCCCCAAGCGACAGGCGGCGATCCTTGCCCCAATAGGGCCTACGAATGACCGGCGAGCCTCTAGAATCGTTCCAATGCCGCTCCACCTCGCCCTGCTGATGAGCTTCACCCTGCATGCCGCCCTGATCGTCGTCCCGAGTTGGCAGGCGGCAAGACTGCCGCCGTCACCCCTGCCGAGCATCGAAGCACGACTGCTTCCACTCACCGCCCCGCAGTCCGTAGCCGAAGCGGTCAGCACCGAATCAAGCAGCGTCGACGCAATTCCCGAGCAACATGCCGCCAAGCCCCGCAGCCTGCACGATGCCTCGCTGCTTCGCGCGCAAACAGCGCTTTCCAAGCATCTGTTCTATCCGCCGCAAGCCGTGGCCATGGGGCTGGAAGGGGAAGTGATCCTGCTGCTTTCCCTTAGCGAAAGCGGGCAGCTGGTTTCGGCTACCATCGCCCGCAGCTCCGGTCACGCCATGCTCGACCAGGCTGCGCTCGACGCCGCGCGCCGCATCGGAGCCCTGCCCGGCAACCCGCGTCAGGTATTGTTTCCCGTGAACTTCCGACTTCAATGACCAAAGCCCGGCGAGGAAAGAAAACCGGGAGCGAAGGGCCGCGCGAGATCCGACCGTTCCACCGATGCCCTTGCCCGGTCATGAACGGGACAGGAGCTTTGCCTCAGGCCGTGACGCTGATGACCTGCCCAGTCTTCTGCCCCTCGGCGTTAACCACCGGCTTCGCCTGCTCTGGCTTTGCGGCCTGCTGCTGGGCCTGACGGGCCTTTGCTGCCTCCGCGCCGGAATCAGTGCGCTCGGGTTTGCGCGCCTCCGCCTGCTGCGGCTTTGGCTGTTGCACTGCGTTGCTTGTTGCACTGCTGGGCGAACTCACTGCGCTGATGGGCATGATGGCCTCCTGTTGTAGTATTTCAAGCCGTGGTATTGATAAGGGTGCCGGTTGTTTGTCCCTGTTTATTGATTACCGCTGACGCTGACTGTTGCGCTACGGTGGCAGGTTCAGCACTTCTCGGCTTTTCGGTCACGTGCGAGAGCACGCTCGTCGCCTGGCTTTGCGACTGCGCAGTGGTTTCGATGACGGCAAGAGCCTGACGGGCTTGCCCGACGACACCCTGAGCCCGCGCCGCCTGGGCAGCAATGGAACGCGCGGTTTCCTGGGCTTCGCCCGCCTGCTGCTGCGCGTTAAGAGCCTGTGCCTGCAGCGACCGGGCGACCTGATCCGCTTTCTCGACGTCCCTTCTCGCCTGCTGCAGCCTGAACTGAGTCAAGCTGGACTGGGCGGCCGCCTGTACGCCGGATATCGAGATGCTTGCCATTGAATACCCTCCAGCCGAAACTCATAGAGGAATGATAGCTCCTCCGCAGCGTACGAACAAGGCCGATTCGGGACCGCGGACCGCACGACATGAATCCGACACCTCGTCTTGCCCCGCTAGTGTAGTGTTGCTATCTTGACGGAACTTATATCAATTCCGCTTCTCCAATGCACAATACGTGCAGAGTGGAGAAGTAAATGCGAGTGGCCCCCGAGATCGTGCTGACCATCGAAGAGCATGCCGAATTGACGAAGCTGGTGCGTT
>CAMBRI010000320.1 GCA_945870205.1 Sulfuritalea hydrogenivorans sk43H
CTCCTCCGCTCAGGATCATCGAGCGTTTTGCCCCGGCTTGCCGGGGCATATTTTTTTTAAGAATGTTCGGGAGCTGGAGCAAGCCCCTCGGCGGCCTCTAACTCGAATGGTCGGCTCGAGCTTTAGCAACGATCGTCGGCAAAGCAGCGTAACCGGCCGGTGAGATTACATGACCAGAGAATAAGGTCTGGCTGATGCTATCCGCAAACGAGGGTTTTCTGAGCGGCCGCTCCCCTTCATATTTCAGCCACTCTCGGGTCTTCAGGCGGCACTGGGGGTGAGGTGCGGAAACTTTTCTGGCGGACTACGATGCTTTCCTGCGCGGAATCGGCAAGATGCCCGTCGTGCAACATCCGTCGCATGGCCGAAACAGTGGCGCATCTGGTCGATCACGTCGGTCTGCTGCTGCCGGTGCTAGCAGTATCTTTACTTACTCGGCCAAAACACTTGTTATTTCGACCTTGAAGGCGCCTGGTTGCCTGTCAGCAATGAGCAGGCCGAAGTACCCCACGTCAGCGAACCGAACGATCGGAGCGGCAGTGGCGCGTCCCCGAAAACTGAATGAGAAATCTGCCGGCATGAACCGCAGCGTCTGCCATTCTCGAGACGCAACGAAGCCAGCCTGGTACTGGCCTGTGCCGGGGCTGTCGTCAAGTTTCAGCGTCACCTTGTAGCGTTGCCCGTCGCCGCGGACCTTCAGCAGCAGCGCCGCGGACTCCGCCGGAAAACTGATCGGGCCACGCAACGAGGCGAAGCCGCCGTTTTTCTCGAGCGACACCACCCCTTCGAACACCAGGGCATCGCTCGTTGCGTGGCTCGTCGACGTTGAAACGCCGCCCATGACGTCATCGTTGATGACGCGAAACGTCTGGATGACTTCCGAACGCGAGAAGTCGAGCAGCAGCGGACCGGCATGTGCGAATGGCATGAGCGTCAGGCTCGCAACAATTGCGAGAGCATGGGTTGCGAAAGGATACCGGATCCAGCGGCCTGCCCTCTCACTCGCGCGGAGTTTCCCATATGGCAGCGGAGCATCCGCCGCGATGCTCGCATTGGGGTTCATGGTGCGGAGCCGGCTTGCGCCGGGCATTCAGGGGCTCCGCGTTGTCGTATCGGCGGCCCCCACCTCAGGCGCGCTGTCGACCAGGCGGCCTTCGGGGGCGGACCACGCGAGCTTGTCTACGCAACGCTCCATTGCCGTCTTGGCCTGGGCCAAGCGCCGATACGAGTCGAGGATGCTGACCATTCCCGCCTGATAATCGCACTGAAAGCTCGCGACGCGGTCTGCCTCACCCGAACGCACGAAGGCGACGTCGATGCCTGCGCCGCCGCGACTTCGCAAGAGACTGCGAATACCGGGAATGGGGATGGGCAACGCCATCACGAACCAGTTGCGGGTGATGTTCGGCATGGAGGCTTGCGTGATGTACGCCTGCAGGCCAAGGACGGCTGGTGCAGCGCCGGCAGTATCCGACCCGGCAGCGGGCTCGATGTGCAGCGGCACTGCGGCCTCCGGCCGGGTTGCGGGACCCACGTGCGGCGGCACCGCGGGCAGCGTCACCAGTCGCTCCAGAGTGTCACGCAGGTGCTGTACCAGTTCTGCTTGTTCTTCTGCCGTAAAGGCGAGGCGGCTGTCGTCTGCGTTGACCTCTGCGTTCCACTGCGGGGTGGCTACCGCAACGCCAGCCAACACGAACCTCTCGTTGTTGCGCGACCAGAACACCGCTTTGCCGCCCCCGGCGACCGCCGCGCTGGTACCGCTGCTCGCATCGGCCGCGGCATCGGGCTCGCTTGCAAGGGTGCTGGCACCCATGCACAGCCCTAGCGCCCATGCGCTGCATGCGAAAATCCGCCGACGGAAAGTGAGTGCCATGAAATGCCTTGCCTAGTTGGCTTCTGCAGAAGGTACTTGGCGAAGAGGTGGGGAATTCAATACAGCCTCTTTCGAACTCCGGGTCGCTGAAGGAAGTGTTTTGCATTTAGCACTGCTTGATAGGACCAGCATAGCACGCTAGGGCTGCGCCCCGTTCCCCTGCAAGTTACCGGGGGTGCAAACGAAAGTGTTGGTCGGGCCATCCCCTCCGTTCGGCCTGAGCTTGTCGAAGGCCCTTGTAGGCAACGGTTATGTGGTTCGACAGGCTCACCACGAACGGAACTTCCCAACACTTTACTTCGCACCCAGATACCGGTGATCCTGAGTCGTGAGGAGGTTTGATGCCAGAAGTCACGCTATCCCCTCGCGGAGGAAAATCAGGTTCGCTACGATCCCCGTGAGCCACAACTCGCCGTTGTCGAACCGGGAACAGATCCAAGTATCGCCGTGGAAATGAGCGACACCATCTGCTGGCTTGGCATCAACGGTGGAATCGCTTTTCTTCTGGCCAGATTCTCGATTCGTCGTATCGTGCAGCGTTGGAACCCATCGCCAGCAGGAACGGCATCAGGCGATGACCGGAATCACCCCCGTTCAACCCATTGAGCGTCGCAGCTGCTGCGATGAGTGCCAGCACGATTTCCTGATCGCCTACTCCTGCCGATATCGTGGTGTGTTTCCTCCTTGAACTCCTGGCGCAGGGCCAAAACTGCGGCGCTTCAGGTTGGCCACGTCTTTGCGCCGCTACTGGTACAACAATGTGCGCTCGCCGCGCCCGAACGGCTGCGTTACCTACTTCAGCGCGGGGTCAATGGACGTTGTGCACCGGTAAGCCGACGCTCGCGAGGAAAGCTCCGAGGCCACGTATTTGGCATGTTGTTGATCGGCACCTCGAAATTCTGAGCGGCGACGATCAGTCTGAAGCAGGCACCAAGGTTCGCCCCGCACTTGCCTCAGCTCACCGTCGTTTCGCGCCCGTGGTGCACTTCGGTGACCAGATAGGGCTGCAGCTTCACGCGCAGGGATTCCGGGATCGGGATACTGAGCAGCCCGTCGAGACTGGCAACGACGCGGACCAACACCGCACGCAGCCGTACCGTTTCGTCGACGCTGGCCTCGACCATCAGGGTGAAGGATTTGGTGCCGATGCGCGTGACGAAGAGGCGCAGGCAAAGCATGTCGCCGATCTTGCTGGGGGACAGGAAATCTACCTCGATGCGCGCCGCCGGGACGCCGATCCGTTCCTTGGCATGCAGGTCGGCGAAGCTGGTGCTCATCCCCTCGGTGAACCAGTCTTCGATCAGCTCGTCGATGATGACGAGATACTCCGGATAGAAGACGATCCCCGCCGGGTCGCAATGGTGAAAACGGATCAGATGGCGCTTCTCGAAATGGCGTGGTGAGGTCATTGAAGATTTGGGCGGTGAGGGTGAGCCGAAGAGTATGCGCGTGGCCGGCAGTGGCGTCCATCGCCATTTGCGCACCGAAACGCGGTTGGCGAATCAGCGGGTGAGTTCGAAGGCCGCGGCCGTCTCGCCAGCGCCAATTATGGCGGCGGCAAGTGCCGGGGCCTGCACCGACAAGGCGTGGGCATGAAAGCGGGCCAGTTCGACGAGGCTGCGCAGGTAGTCTGAGCTGTAGATTTCACGGTCACTGGGGTTTGTTGCTGCCAGCGCCACGCGCGCCAGTTGCCAACTGCCGCAGACCAGTCCCAGCAGATGCAGGAAAGGCACGGCGCCGGCCAGCACCTCGGCGAGGCGGTCGCGGCCATTAGCGAGGATCCAGTCCAGTGCGCTTTCCAGCGCGGCTATGTCCTCTGCGAGGCGGACCGCGAGGGCCTGCATGCCGTCGGCCGCATTCAGTTCCGCAACCACGCCGCGCATCTCGGCGATCAGTTCGCGCAGCGTGGCGCCGTTTTCGCGCAGCACCTTGCGGCCGATGAGGTCGTTAGCCTGGATGCCGGTGGTGCCTTCGTAGATGGTGATGATGCGGGCATCGCGGTAGTGCTGGGCAATGCCGGTCTCCTCGACGAAACCCATGCCGCCGTGGATCTGGATGCCGTCGTAGCAGACCTGCTGGCACAGCTCGGTGCACCAGCCCTTGACCACCGGCATCAGCAGGTCGACGTAGCGCTTGGCCTTGTCGGCCGCCGCCTTGTCGGGCGAATGCCGCGCCAGGTCGAACCAGCCGGCGGCCGTGTAGGCCAGCGCGCGCGCCGCCATTATGCGGGCGCGCATGGCCAGCAGCATGCGCTTGACGTCGGGATGATTGATGATTGGCTGGCCGACGGCGCCGGTGACGGTATCGCGCCCCTGCACGCGTTCGCGGGCGAAGGCCAGCGCCTGCTGGTAGGCGCGCTCGCCGATGCCGATGCCCTGCACGCCGACGCCGAAGCGCGCTTCGTTCATCATGATGAACATGTATTCGAGGCCGCGGTTCGGCTGGCC
>CAMBRI010000321.1 GCA_945870205.1 Sulfuritalea hydrogenivorans sk43H
AAACCAACGGATGCCCAGCGCATCCAGCGCGCTGTTGAAGTTCTGCGCCTTTCCGGGCGCACCCTGGGCAGTTTTTTCGCCGAGCAGCAACAAGCGTCCTTGCCCTTCCGCAGCCTGACGCTGGCGCTGGTGCCGGCCGATCGCAGTGAATTGCATCGACGCATCGAGCAGCGCTTCGACGCCATGCTCAACGCCGGCCTGGTCGAGGAAGTGTTGATGTTGCGCGAAAAATACCGGCTCGACGGCGGCCTGCCCTCGATGCGCTGCGTTGGCTATCGGCAGGTATGGGACATGCTGGAGGGCGCGCTGCCGCGCGCCGAATTGCGCGACCGCGGCGTGTTCGCCACGCGCCAGTTCGCCAAGCGGCAGTTGACCTGGCTCAGGGGCATGGACGATCTAAAGGTATTCGATCCGCTGGCATCCGACCCGACGGCGCCAGCGCTCGCTGCTGTCGAGGCCCACTTGCAGGAAAAGTAGGCGCGGACCGCGTCGCGGTTCAGCGCACTATGGTCTGCGCCCGACCCTCGCCGCGGGCCTCGATGCGCCCGATGTGGTAAACGATTTCGCCGGCCGCTGCGAGTAGTTGCATGGCCACGCCTGCATCCGCCTCGGCCACGATCACCACCATGCCAATGCCGCAGTTGAAGACCCGGTGCATTTCGGCGTCGGCCACTTGGCCTTCCTTTTGCAACCACTGGAACAGCGGCGGCAGGGGCCATTCCTTCTGCTCGATGATCGCCGTCAAATCTTCCGCCAGCACCCGCGGAATGTTTTCGGTCAGGCCACCGCCCGTAATGTGCGCCATGCCCTTGACCTGTATCGCCTGCATCAGGGCCAGCAGCGGCTTGACGTAAATCCGCGTCGGCGCCATCACCGCGTCGGACAACGGCACGCCGCCGATGTTCATCTTCAAATCGGGCTTGGCGCGTTCAAGAATCTTGCGGATCAGCGAATAGCCGTTGGAATGGGCACCGGAAGAGGCCAACCCGAGCACCACGTCACCCGGCCGGATCGACTTGCCGTCGATGATCGCAGACTTCTCCACCGCGCCCACCGCGAAGCCGGCGAGGTCGTACTCGCCATCGGGATACATGCTGGGCATTTCCGCGGTCTCGCCGCCGATCAGCGCACAACCGGCAATTTCGCAGCCTTTGGCGATGCCTTCGACGACGGTCGCCGCCGTGTTCACATCGAGCCGGCCGCAGGCAAAATAATCGAGAAAGAACAGCGGCTCGGCGCCCTGCACCAGGATGTCATTGACACTCATGGCCACCAGATCCTGGCCGACGGTGTCATGGCGGTTCAACTGAAACGCCAGCTTGAGCTTGGTACCGACACCGTCGGTTCCGGACACCAGCACCGGATTGCGATATTTCTTCGAAAGCTCGAACAGCGCGCCGAAGCCGCCTATGCCGGCCAGCACTTCCGGGCGCATGGTGCGCTTCGCCGCCGGCTTGATGCGTTCGACCAGCGCATCGCCGGCATCGATATCCACTCCGGCATCGCGGTAGGTGAGCGGGGATGAAGACGAGCTGGCAGCAGTCAAGATGAAGTCCTTGAAAACACGGGCGGAATGAGTGACGAGAGCGCGGTTTGGCACCGGATCGGCGATAATCGGCGCTGCCCGTCACGACGTTTCATTGAATTTTACCGGAAATGACCTCGCCTCCCGATGCCAACACCAGCGACCGTTTGCAGGCCACCCTGTGGACCGCAGCCGGCCTCGCAATCCTCGCGCTGCTGTATGCGCTGTCGCCGATTCTCACGCCCTTTTTGCTGGCGGGCATCCTTGCCTACATCTGCAACCCACTTACCGATCGCATTGCGCGCTGGGGAGTACCACGCTTCCTGGCCGTGGTCCTCGTTATGCTGGCACTGGCAACGCTGGCCGCCGGCCTGATCCTGATCATTCTGCCGCTGCTGTACGAAGAAGCCGCCGTGCTCGCGGCGCGAACGCCGGAAGCGCTGACCCTGGTTAACGAAAAACTGGCGCCCTGGTTGCGGCAGCATTTCGGAATCCGGCTGCGCTTCGATTCCGCCTCGCTGCAGAAGCTCGCCGCCGGCAACTGGGACACCGTACAGATCGTTCTCGAACGGCTCTACAGCTCGCTCAAGATCGGCGGCGTCGCCCTGGTCGGCCTGCTGGTGAACCTGCTGCTGGCACCGGTGGTGATGTTCTACCTGCTGCTCGACTGGCACGGCATGATGGCGCGCATGAGTGGCGTCATTCCGCGGCCCTGGCATGCCAAGCTGGTCAGCGTGGCGCGCGATGTCGATGCCGTGCTCTCGCAATACCTGCGCGGCCAGCTTCTGGTCATGGCGCTGCTTGCCGCCTACTACTGCGTGGCGCTCTGGCTGGCGGGCATCCCCTCGGCACTGTCGATCGGCGTCTTTACCGGCCTGCTGATCTTCATCCCCTACCTGGGTTATGCCGCCGGCCTGATCCTCGCCTTGCTGGTCGCCACGCTGCAGTTCGCCGGCTGGGGACCGATCATCGCGGTGCTGATCGTGTATGGCATCGGTCAACTGCTGGAAAGTTTCCTGCTCACTCCATTTCTCGTTGGCGAACGCATCGGCCTGCACCCGCTGGCGGTGATTTTCGCCCTGATGGCCTTCGGTCAGCTGTTCGGCTTCTTCGGCATTCTGGCGGCGCTGCCAGCCTCGGCCGCGCTACTGGTCGGCCTGCGCGAAGTGCGCGCGCTGTACCTGGTCAGCCGGTTCTATCGGGGCCCCAGTCACTAGATGGAAGCGCCGCAACGGCAACTGCTGCTCGACCTGAAACCGGGACAACCAGCAAACCTGGACAACTTCGTCGTCGGCGCCAATGCAGAACTGGTGCAGCGCCTGCGCAGCCTGTGCGAGCCGCGCAGCTTCGAGGCGCTGTACATCTGGGGCCCGCCCGGAGGTGGCAAGAGCCACCTGCTGGAAGCCACCGCCGAAGCCGCGCGTGCGCAACGTCCGCTGATTTTTCTTCACGCAGCAGAAGCCGGCGCCGAGCTGGCGCTGCCACCAGGCAGCCTGCTGGTGATCGACGATGTGCAGCAGCTCGGCGCCGAAGCGCAGATCGCCCTGTTTCGCGCTTTCAATGCCGCGCGCTTTCTGGGTCTCGCCCTGCTGCTCGCCGGTGACGAGCCACCGTTGCGACTGGAACTGCGCGAAGACCTGCGCACCCGCATCGGCCAGACCCTGATCTATGAAATCCAGGCGCTAACCGACGACGAAAAGGCCGCGGCCCTGCGTCGCCACGCCATCGAGCGTGGCATGCTGATGGACGCCGGCGTGGTGCATTACCTGCTGCGCCACGGGCGTCGCGACCTGCCCTCGCTGATGGCCATGCTGAACAGCCTCGACCGCGCCTCGCTGGAACAAAAGCGCCCGCCCACCCTGCCCCTGCTGCGCGAATTGATGCAGACCTCACTCGATCTCGACAAGGATCTCGACAAGCCATGAAGCTCGCCCTGTTTGACCTCGACAACACCCTGCTCAGTGGCGATTCGGATTTCGAGTGGGCGCAATTCCTCATCGGCAAGGGCGTGCTCGACCGCGAAGTGCATGAAGCGCGGAACATCGAGTTCTTCGAGCAATACAAGGCCGGCACGCTGGACATCCACGCCTTTCTCGATTTCCAGCTGGCGCCCCTGGCGCGCCATTCCCGCGCCGAACTCGATACCTGGCACCAGGAATTCCTCGGCACACGAATCCGGCCGCTGATCAGCCCGGCCGCGCGAGCTCTGGTTGAAAAGCATGCCGACAGCGGTGACCTGCTCGCCATCGTCACCGCCACCAACAGCTTCGTCACCGGCCCGATCGCCCGCGAGTTCAACATTCCGCACCTGATCGCGACCATTCCTGCTCAGGAAAACGGCCGTTTCACCGGCCAGCCGCGCGGCATACCATCCTTTCGCGAAGGAAAAATCGTGCGCGTCGACGCCTGGCTCGAATCGCTCGGCCTGTGGCTGGGCAGCTTCGAGCAGAGCTGGTTCTACAGCGACTCGCACAACGACCTGCCGCTGCTGGAGAAGGTCTCCCATGCGGTTGCGGTGGATGCCGATGCGACGCTGACCGCGGTCGCGATCCGGCGCGGATGGAAGCAGATCAGCCTGCGCGGCTAGCGGCGCCACCCGTAGCGCTGCGACTTTTCCGGCGCATGCCAACAGCGCGGGTCGATTCGGGTATACTCCGCCCCCTGCAAACGGCAGCGAGCCTCGTGTTCAAAGCCGTTTTCGGAGACGTGGCCGAGTGGTCGAAGGCACGCCCCTGCTAAGGGCGCATCTGGGCAAAACCTGGATCCAGGGTTCGAATCCCTGCGTCTCCGCCAG
>CAMBRI010000322.1 GCA_945870205.1 Sulfuritalea hydrogenivorans sk43H
GTCTGCTCGATATCGCCGGTGCGCGACGGGCCGGAGATGAAATTCACGGCGCGCGGCAGGGTACCGAGCTCCTTGCGCGCCAGATTCCAGGCGCCTTCCATGTAGGCCACGATGCGTTTGGCATGCACCACCGCAATGTGGGTTTCCGGCAGCAGGCTGACAGCGGCAGGCGTATCGGGCGAGGAGCACATCATCAGCGTGCCGGTTTCGGCCACAGCGCAAAAACAGCCGGTGATGCCCACCAGGTCGGCATCGCGCGCACCACGCGCTTCCACCGCAAGCCCTGCCGCGGCCCATTCCAGCGCCGCCAGAGCCGGCTGGACGACGGCCGATGTGGGCAGCTTCATGGCCGTCAGATAGCGGGCGATGGCGCCCGGTACGTCGGCATCCGCAGCAACGATATCGACAGTGCTCGACTGCTGCTCCGACTTGAGCCGGAATCGCTCCAGCAGGGCGCGCGGATCGGCATCGATCGCCGGCTTCGGGCCCTCGCTGCGGCTCGACAGGGCGGCCGCCATCACCTCGCGGCCGACAGCGGCGTTGCTGGCATTGCGCTGCAGGCCGGCGCGCACGCGGCCGAGGATGTCTTCACGGGAACTCATGGTTTGTCTCCTGTCCGCTTGCGGCGCGCGGCATACAGTTCGCGGAAAGTCTTGCCCTGCGGTGCGGGGAAATCGCGACCCAGGGTCCACTCGGGCGCGGTCGGCAAGAGGCGAATGCGATTGGTGTCGCCCGCCAGCCACTTGAGGTAACGCGCGCCGATGCTTGCCCCGAGCGCGTAGAGCTTCGGTTGCTGAGCCACCCAGGCCCACAGGCGCAGTCCGATGCGTTCCGTAATCGGTCGCAGGCCGCGCTCGGTCTGTTTTTCGCGCAGCTTGCGCAGGAGGTCCGGCAGCGGAATCTTGACCGGACAGACGATGCCGCACTGGTTGCACAGCGTGGCCGCATGCGGCAGGTCGATCGAGTTTTCCATGCCCGCATACAAGGGAGTCAATACCGAGCCCATCGGCCCCGGATAGACCCATCCATAGGCATGGCCGCCGATGGTCTGATACACCGGACAGTGGTTCATGCAGGCGCCGCAACGGATGCAGCGCAGCATGGCGTGGAAGTCGGTACCCACCACGTCGGCGCGACCGCTGTCGACCAGCACGAAGTAGAGATGCTCGGGGCCGTCGGACTCCTCCGGCTTCTTGACACCGGTGAGGATCGAGAAATAGTTCGAAATCGACTGCCCGGTGGCCGAGCGCGGCAAGAGGCGCATCAGGGTCGACAAGTCTTCCAGGGTCGGAATCACCTTCTCGATGCCGGTGATGACCACGTGCACCTTGGGCATGGTGGTCACCATGCGCCCGTTGCCTTCATTGGTGACCAGCGCCACGGAACCGGTTTCGGCAACCAGGAAATTGCCGCCCGAAAGGCCCATGCCGGCTGTAAGAAAATGTTCGCGCAGGACTTCGCGCGCTTCGCGCGTCAGGGCCGGAATTTCGGTCTTGCGCGGCGTGCCATGCACCTTGTGAAAGAGGTCTGCGACTTCGTCGAGGCTCTTGTGCACCGCCGGCGCAATGATGTGGCTGGGCGGTTCGTTGTTGTCGACCTGGAGGATGTATTCGCCCAGATCCGTTTCCACCGGCTGGATGCCCGCCGCCTCCAGCGCGTGGTTGAGCCCCGCCTCTTCGGACAGCATCGACTTCGACTTGGTGACCTTTTTCACGCCATGCTTTTTGGCGATTTCGATCACCAGGCGGCAGACCTCGGCGCCGTCCTTCGCCCACAGAACCGTGGCGCCGGTGTCCTGCGCCTTCTGCTCGAAGCGTTCCAGCCACAAGTCGAGATTGTCGATGACCTTGTTGCGGATGGCTTCTGCCGCATCACGCGTGGCCTCGAAATCGTCGAGATCCTTGATCGCCTCGGCGCGCTTCGTGACGAACTTGCCTTTGGCATTTTTTAGGTTGCCTTGCAAGACCACGTTCGCCAGCTTGGCGCTGGCGTTGGCCTTGAAGTGCATCGACTTGATTTCCACGGTTCAGACCCTCCCCGCCAGTACTTCGGCAACGTGCAGCACCTGCGTCGTCTCGTTGCCCATGCGCCGCAGCTTGCCTTCGATGTTCAGCAGGCAACCCAGGTCGCCGCCGACCACGGCCTGTGCGCCGCTGGCGAGAATGTTGTCGCACTTGCGCTCCGCGATTGCCGCCGACACTTCGCCGAACTTGACCGAGAAAGTGCCGCCGAAGCCGCAGCACTCTTCGCAGTGGTTCATTTCCTTGAGACTGACGCCCTTCATCTTTGCCAGCAGCGCGCGCGGCTGCTCCTTGATGCCCATACTGCGCAGGCCGGTGCAGGAATCGTGATAGGTGATGCTGCCTTCATGATCCCCCGGCACGCTGTCGACCTTCAGCACATTGACCAGGAAATCCGTCAGCTCATAGGTTCGGCTGGCCAGCGCCGTGGCGCGGTCGCGCCATTCTGGTTCTTCGCTAAGCAGGGTCGGGTACTCGGTGCGGATATGGTCGCCGCAGGAGCCCGAAGGCGTGACGACATACTCGAAACCCTCGAACTCGGCGATGGTCTTCTTCGCCAGGGCGATGGCGCCGGGCGCATCGCCCGAATTCCAGGCGGGCTGTCCGCAACAGGTCTGGGTATCCGGCACGATTACTTCGCAGCCGGCGGTTTCCAGCAGTTTCAGGGCGGCAAAGCCGATGCGCGGGCGCATCAGGTCAACCAGACAGGTCACAAACAGTCCTACGCGCATGTTTGCCAAGGCCTCGCTCCATTTTGTTGTCGTTGTTACCTGCCCCCGAAGAGGAGTCCCAGGTATGCAAAGCAATTGATCGCCGCGGGCCGGGGAAGGTTTTTGCGGGTTTTGCTATAGTATCCGAAGTCCCCTTCCCGCAAAGAGATTGCCGTGCCGACACCTCGCACGGATGCCACTCCGGAAGCCCGTAGCGGTATCCAGGTCATCGAGCGCATGATGAAGTTGCTCGATGTTCTTTCCTATCACCCCGATCCGGTCAGCCTTAAGCAACTGGCTCTGGAGACAGGCTTGCATCCGTCGACCGCGCATCGCATTCTGGCCGCAATGGCCAGTTCCGGCTTTGCCGAGCGCGCCGACCCGGGCACGTACCGGCTGGGGATTCGCCTGCTGGAACTGGGCAATGTGGTCAAGTCGCGCATCAGCATCGGCCAGGCGGCCATGCCCCTGATGCAACGCCTGCACCAGCAACTTGGCGAGAGCGTCAATCTGGGTGTGCGTCAGGGCGACGAGATCGTCTATGTCGAGCGCACCTCCAGCGGTCGCTCGTCAGTGCGCGTGGTGCATCTGGTCGGCGCCCGCGCGCCGCTACATGTCACGGCAGTGGGCAAGCTTTACCTCGCTGAAGACGGCCCGCAGAAACTGCGCGAATACGTCAAGCGCACGGGGCTTCCCGGCTACACGCCGACCTCGCTGACCACGCTGGTGGCACTCGAACGCGAGGTTGACCGTGCGCGACGCCACGGCGTCGCCTTCGACAACGAGGAAATCGAGCAGGGCCTGCGCTGCATTGCCGCACCGGTGCGGGACGACAGTGGCGAACTGGTCGCCGGCCTTTCCGTCTCGGCCCCTGCCGAGCGCCACAGCCCCGACTGGGCGGTGATCGTCAAGGAAACTGCGGACGCCATTTCACAGGCGATCGGCTACACGCCACCTCCGACCGGACGCTAGGGTGTATTGACAATCAAGCAAGCCATATGACAGCGGCGGTTAGAGCGACGAAGGAAGCGAAGCGTTCGGCGAGCTTGTCATAGCGAGTGGCAATGCGTCGGAATTGTTTGATCCGGCAGAAGAAGCGTTCGACCAAGTTGCGGCTTTTGTACTGATGGTGATCGAAATGGCGTTGGACGAGGCGATGGCTACGCGGCGGAATGACCGCCTCAATGCCTTTATCGGCAAGGTGGTCGAGGATGGCGTCGGTGTCGTACGCCTTATCGGCACTGAGCCAGTCTGGTTGCAAGTCTCCAAGCAGTGGCAGCGCTTGAGGACTGTCGCCGACTTCGCCGCCGGTGAGGTGGAATCGGGCAAGCGACCCCAATCCTTCCACGAGCGCGTGAATCTTTGTGCTCAGTCCGCCACGAGATCGCCCGAGCGCTTGGTCCCCTTTTTTTTGGGTGCCCCCGCCGCGTGCTGATGGGCGCGAACAATGGTGCTGTCGATGAACACTTCTTCGAAATCCGCATCCTGCGCCAACTGAGTGAAGATGCGATGCCAGACACCGCCCCGCGACCACCGCGCAAAGCGTTGATAGACACTGTTCCACGACC
>CAMBRI010000323.1 GCA_945870205.1 Sulfuritalea hydrogenivorans sk43H
AGAATGAACAACGACAAAAAACAGGGCCGGCCGCAGCGGGCGCCACGCAGTGCATCCGGTCCCGGCCGCCGCGGCGCCGCTTCGCGACCGGCAGGGCCGCCCGGAGGCGATGCGCCGGCGACGGAGGGCCTGGCGGCGGACCTGCTGAACGCGGCAGTGGCGGCGACCGCGCAGTTGCTGACCTTCAACCTGGCGGCCGACGCCGCGCTGTCGGCCTTCTTCCGCGCCCGCAAGAGCGGCGCCCGGGACCGCGCTTTCATTGCCGAAACGGCCTATGCCGTTTTGCGCAGGAAGCGCCTGCTGGAGCGCCTGGCTGCCTGCGGCCCGAATCTCGAGCCGGCCTTCCTGGCGCCTGGTGCTACGCCCAAGCGCGGGCCCAGGAACGGAACGAATACGCCGGGGCCGCGCCACATTTCACCGCGGGAACTAGTCCTGCTGTCCCTGTCGCGGGTGCGCGGCATGTCGCAGCGGCAACTCGAAGGCGCGCTGCTGCCCGGCGAAGCCGAGTGGCTGGCCGACATCCGGCGTCAGCCGGAACCCGAACTGACGCTGGCCGAGCAGCTGGATTTCCCCGACTGGCTGGTTGAACGCCTGGCGCCGCGCATGACGCCGGAAGACCTGCTGGCCCTGGCGCGCGCGCTGAACACCCCGGCCTCGCTCGACCTGCGCGTGAACTCGCTGAAGGCGGAACGCGAGGCGGTGATTGCACGCCTAGCCGCCGATGGCATCGTCGCCACGCCCTGCCCGTATTCGCCGCTGGGCCTGCGCCTGAAGACCAAGCCCTACCTGCAGAAGCATCCCGCTTACCTCGATGGCAGTATTGAAGTGCAGGACGAGGGCTCGCAACTGCTGGGCTTTCTGCTGGCGCCCAAGCGCGGCGAGATGGTGGTGGATTTCTGCGCCGGTGCCGGGGGCAAGACGCTGATCCTGGGTGCAATGATGCGTTCTACCGGGCGCCTGTATGCCTTCGACGTATCCGACAAGCGCCTGGCCAAGTTGAAGCCCCGTGCCGCTCGTGCCGGGCTGTCCAACGTCCATCCTGCCTGCCTCTCGGGCGAGAATGACACGCGGGTCAAACGCCTGTCCGGCAAGGCCGACCGCGTGCTGGTCGACGCGCCGTGTTCCGGCCTGGGCACCCTGCGCCGCAACCCCGACCTGAAGTGGCGCCAGTCGCCGCGGAGCGTCGATGAACTCGTCGTCAAGCAGGCGGCCATCCTCGCCGCCGCCGCCAAGCTGCTGCGACCCGGCGGCCGGCTGGTGTATGCCACCTGCAGCATCCTCGCCGAAGAGAACGAGGACATCGTCGAAGCCTTCCTTGCCACGCATGGCGACTTCCGCCGCCTTTCGGCGCAGGAACTGCTGGCGGGGCAGGGCATCGTCATCGACTGCGGCGAAGACATGCGCCTGTCGCCGCAAAAGCACGGCACCGACGCCTTCTATGCGGCGGTGCTGGAACGGGCGAAATGAAACAACTGTTCGCTGCCGTTCTGCTGTGCCTGGCGCTAGGCGCCAGTGCCGCGCCCTTGCCGGCCACGGGCACGGTCGACGTGCTGTTCACGCCCTGGGATGATGCCGAAGGTGCCCTCATCCGTGCGCTGGGTGAAGCGAAGCAGAGCGTTCACGTTCAGGCTTACCTGCTGACCAGCCGCTCGATCGCCCGGGCACTGCAGGACGCCAAAACGCGCGGGGTGGCAGTCGAGGTTCTGGCCGACCGCGAGATGCTGGAAAAAAGCGAGAAGTCTTTGCTGCCGCTGTTGCGCGACGGCGGCATCCCGGTCTGGCTGGAAACGCGCTACGCCTCGGCGCACAACAAGGTAATCCTGATCGACGCCGTCGGCGACCAGGGCATCGTCATCACGGGCAGCTACAATTTCACCTGGTCGGCGCAGGCGCGCAACGCCGAGAACCTGCTTATCCTGCGCGGCAATCCTGCGCTGGCGCGGCGCTACCTGGAAAACTGGCAGCGACATCGGGATGGGGCTGAAAAGATGAGTGGGGCACCCTGACATGACGCAAAACGACCTGGCCAGTGTCTGGCACGGGGTACTGGCCGACCTGCGCGAGCCGGACCTGATCTGGCAACTGGCCGCCATTGGCGTCTGCCTGCTGCTGGCCAAGCTGGGGCAGGGCATGTTGCGTGGCCGCCCGGTAGTCGCCGGCAGCCCGTGGGAACTGGGGCAGGGCTGGCTCAAGCGCATTGCCTTTCCACTGCTGGCGCTGCTGCTGGTTTGGCTGGCGCGCAACGTGGCGCAGCCATGGATGCACGTGAACCTGTTTTCGCTGGCGCTACCGCTGCTGTCGTCGCTCGCCATCATCCGCCTGGTGTTCTACGTGCTGCGCTACAGTTTCCTCGGCGCTACCTGGCTGGCGCAGTTCGAGCGCGTGTTTTCATTCATGGTGTGGGGCGTCGTCGCGCTGCACATCACTGGCTTGCTGCCCGAGGTGATTGCGGTGCTGGAATCGGTGAGTTTTCGCGCCGGCAAGCAGCAGCTGACGCTATGGCACATGTTGCAGGGCATCGCCGCGGTGCTGATCACCGTGCTTGCCGCGCTCTGGCTTTCCAGCGCCATCGAGGCGCGGCTGAATGCGGCGGTCGGCCTCGACAGCAACCTGCGCGCGGTGCTGGCGCGGGTCTCCAAGGCGATGCTGGTGCTGCTGGCGGTGCTGATCGGCCTGCCCATGGTCGGCATCGACCTCACCACGCTGTCGGTGTTCGGCGGCGCGCTCGGCGTCGGCCTCGGCTTCGGCCTGCAGAAGATCGCCAGCAACTATGTCTCCGGCTTCATCCTGCTGCTAGACAATTCCATCCGCATCGGCAACGTGATTTCGGTCGGCAACGACCGCGGTGAAGTGACCCGCATCACCACTCGCTATACCGTGCTGAAGAGCGGGACCGGTGTCGAGTCCCTGGTGCCCAACGAGTTGCTGGTCGGCTCGGTGGTGCAAAACGAGTCCTACAGCGACCCCCGGGTGCGCATTGCTTTGCAGGTGCAGGTCAGCTATGACAGTGATTTGGAGCGCGCCATGGCCATCATGGTGGCGGCGGCCACGGCGCAGGCGCGGGTGCTGCCCGCTCCGGCGCCGGGCGTCCTGCTGATGAACTTCGCCGATTCCGGCATCAATCTCGAACTCGGTTTCTGGGTGGCCGATCCGGAAAAGGGCACCGGCCAGTTGCGTTCCGACATCAATCTCGCCATCTGGCGCGAGTTCAGGCAAAGCGGTATCGCAATACCCTTCCCGCAACGGGAAATACGCATACTCAAAGAGGCAGGCAATGACTGATACGCGAATGATCCACGGCTTCCACGCCATTACTGCCAAGCTGCGCCATGCCGCCGACGACGTCAAGGAAATCACCGTGGCCGAAGGCCGCCAGGACGGCCGCATGCGCGACCTGCTGAAACTCGCCGAAACCCACGGCGTGCGCGTGATCCTGTCGGACGCCAAGCGCCTCGACGGACTGGCTGGCGGCACCCAGCACCAGGGCGTGGTGGCGAAGGTTGCCGCGCAGGCGAAGCACGTGACCCTGGACGACGTGCTCGACGGCCTGGTCGAGCCGGCACTGCTGCTGGTGCTCGACGGCATCACCGATCCGCACAACCTCGGCGCCTGCCTGCGCGTGGCGGACGCTGCCGGAGCGCACGCCGTCGTGGCGCCGAAGGACAAGGCCTGCGGGCTCAATGCCACCGTGATCAAGGTGGCCAGCGGCGCGGCAGATACCGTGCCCTACATCGTGGTGACCAACTTGGCACGCAGCCTGCGCGAAATGCAGGAGCGCGGCATCTGGGTCATCGGCGCCGATGGCGAGGCCAAGCGCGAGCTGTATGCGATCGACCAGAAGGTGCCCTGCGCCTGGGTGCTCGGCGCCGAGGGCGACGGCATGCGCCGCCTGACGCGCGAAACCTGCGACGAACTGGCGAAGATTCCGATGCACGGCAGCGTGGAAAGCCTCAACGTGTCGGTCTCCGCCGGCATCTGCCTGTTCGAGGCACGGCGCCAGCGCGGGGCCTGAGGCTGGCTTTGCCATCCATTCCGCGTAGTGGCACGATGCGCCGATGAACCGGACCTTTCCACGGCTGCCTTAACGTGAAACACTTTGTTCGGAGCCCCCTGTGACTGGCGCGCGCAGCGCGCTGATTGATAACCCCCCGCGAGGGGCGAGGCGGGAATTCGCGACGCATGCGTCGCGCCGCCGCAGCCGGTTGGCTGTGCAAAGCCAGCCGTGGGCCGCGCAGCGGAAGGGGGGCGGGCGAATAAGCAGCTTTTCGCGTGTTTCATCTTCTG
>CAMBRI010000324.1 GCA_945870205.1 Sulfuritalea hydrogenivorans sk43H
ATGCAGGTGTTCTGGCCCTGGTCTTCCTTGAGGATGTCGGCCTGCACCGTGCCGCGCACCGATGAAAGGGTCCATTCGCGGATTTTCTCGGCTTCGTCCTCGGTCGCGTCGCGGCTGTTCTGCGTGCGGAACTTCTCGATCTGCTGGTCGACTGCTGCATTGAGAAACATGGCCAGGATCATCGGCGCCGGGCCGTTGATGGTCATCGACACCGAGGTCGCCGGGTCGCACAGATCGAATCCCGAATACAGCACCTTGAGGTCGTCGAGCGTCGCAATCGACACGCCTGAGTTACCTACCTTGCCGTAGATGTCCGGACGCGGATCGGGATCGCAGCCGTAGAGCGTGACCGAATCGAAGGCCGTGGACAAGCGCTTGGCCGGCATGCCTTCGGAGACCTTGAGGAAGCGTTTGTTGGTGCGGAAGGCGTCGCCTTCGCCGGCGAACATACGGGTCGGGTCCTCGTTCTCGCGCTTGAAAGCGAACACACCGGCGGTGTACGGGAATGAACCGGGGACATTCTCTCGCATGAGGAACTTGAGCAGTTCGCCCTCATCCTCGAAGCGCGGCAGCGCCACCTTGCGGATCTTGGTCCCGGACATGGTCTCGAACACCAGGCCAGTGCGGATTTCCTTGTCGCGGATCTTCACCACGTACTCGTCGCCGGCATAGGCTTTCTTCATGTCAGGCCACATCGCGAGGAGTTTGCGCGCATGCGGCGTGAGCTGGCCATCCTTCCAGGTAATCAACTCATCGAAGTCGTTCGCATTCTTCTTGCAGCCCTCGAAGATGGCTTTGGCGGTTTTAAGCGACTGGCGTTCGCGCGCCAGTGTCGCCTGTTCCAAAACCTGCCGGTGATAGCCGCGCAACGCCTCGGCGATTTCCGCCAGGTAGCGCACGCGATCCGCCGGAACGATGGCGCGGCCCGCGGAAGAGTGCTTGACCGTGACCGCCGGCAGCCTATTCTTGCCGAACTTGAGGCCACGCTCGGCCAGGCGTGGTGCCAGCGCCTGATACAGCGCCGTGACGCCGTCGTCGTTGAAGCGCGCCGCCATGGTGCCGAACACCGGCATCTCGTCCGGCTTCTCGCTGAATTTTTCGCGGTTGCGCTGGTACTGCTTGCGTACATCGCGCAGCGCATCTTCCGCGCCCTTGCGGTCGAACTTGTTGATGGCGACGAAATCGGCGAAATCGAGCATGTCGATTTTTTCCAGCTGTGAAGCGGCGCCGAACTCGGGCGTCATGACGTACAAGGACACGTCAACCAGCGGTACGATGGCCGCATCGCCCTGGCCGATGCCCGAGGTTTCGACCACGATCAGGTCGAAGCCCGCCACCTTGCAGGCGGCGATCACGTCGGGCAGTGCCTTCGATATTTCGCTGCCGGTGTCCCGCGTTGCCAGGGAGCGCATGTAGATATTGGGATGCTGGATCGCGTTCATGCGGATTCGGTCACCCAGCAGCGCGCCGCCGGTACGCTTGCGCGAGGGATCAATGGAAATCACCGCGATCTTCTGACTGTCGTCCTGATCGAGGCGGAAGCGACGGATCAGTTCGTCGGTCAGCGAACTCTTTCCGGCGCCGCCGGTACCGGTGATGCCGAGCGTCGGCGCCTTTGATGCGGCCGCCTTTTCCAGCAGCGCTTTCTTTGCCTTTTCAGGCCAGGCACCGTTTTCCAGGGCGGTGATGATCTGCGCCAGATTGCGCAGCCGGGTGCTGCTATCTTCGACCTCCAGCGCCTTGAGGTCCTGCGGCGCGCGGCGGCTCAAGTCGAGGTCGCAGCGCTGGACCATGTCGTTGATCATGCCCTGCAGGCCCATCTTCTGGCCGTCCTGCACCGAGTAGAGGTGGGCCACGCCATAGGTGTGCAACTCGTTCATTTCGGCCGGCACGATGACGCCGCCGCCGCCGCCGAAAACCTGGATGCTTTCGCCGCCCCGGCTCTTGAGCAGGTCGATCATGTACTTGAAGAACTCGACGTGGCCGCCCTGGTAGGACGACACCGCGATGCCCTGCGCGTCCTCTTGCAGCGCCGCATTGACGATCTCTTCTACCGATCGGTTGTGGCCGAGGTGAATCACCTCGGAGCCGGTGGCCTGCAGGATGCGGCGCATGATGTTGATCGAAGCGTCGTGGCCGTCGAACAAGGAAGTGGCCGTGACGAAACGTACCTTGTGCTTGGGCTTATAGGGCACCAACTTGGCAACAATGCTGAGATCGGTCATGGCGACAGTTCCAGAATGGGCGGCGGAAAACGCATCATAGGCAATGGCGCTCAAATCCGCCATGACACAAAACGACGATAACTATGCATAATCTGCCATTATGGTCAAGGTCCTTACGCCCTCAAAGAATTCTGCCACCAGTCCGTCAACGGTTGCGATTGGCTTTGTAAGCGGCATTCTTTCAGGGGTTTCGCGTGCCGGCCTGACCGCTGAAAGCCTGCTTGAGCATGCAGAAATTGCCACCAGTCTTCTGCATGACCGCAAAGCGCGCATTCCGGTAGCACGTTACGCGGCGCTCTATCGACTGATCAACGAGAGCCTCGACGACGAAGCCTTTGCGCTGTTTTCGCGCCCGCTGCGACGGGGCAGTTTCGAATTCCTCTGCCGCGCTGCGCTTTCCGCGAAAACACTGGAGCAGGCCCTGGAGCGCATCGCACGCTTCATGCACGTGGTACTTGACGACCTCGACGTCGCACTGGAAGCCAGCGGACGCGCGGCCGTCATCGTCATCAGCGAGGAGCAGGCCCTCCCGGTAGGGCCGACCGGACGCGTGTTTGCCTTCGAGTGGTTGCTGCGGATGATTCACGGACTTGCAGCCTGGCTGGTGGCGGATCCGCTACCGCTCGACGAAGTATGCTTCCCCTATCCGCCTCCGCTGCATGCCGCCGATTACGAACTGGTGTTCGCGCCGCGCTACACTTTCGACGCGCCGCGCCTGGAAGCCCGCTTCCCTGTCGAATGGCTGGCCCTGCCGGTGCGCCGCGATGAAGCAGCGCTGCGCAGCTTTCTCGCCGATGCACCGGCCAGCATCACCACGCTCTACCGCCGCGACCGTGCGCTGGCCCTTCGGGTCCGGGAACACCTGCGCGCCGCCTTGCCCGAACACCTGGCACTACCGGCCCTTGCCCACCGCCTGCTGCTCTCGCCGCGCAGCCTGCATCGCCGCCTGGAAGACGAAGGCACCAGCTTTCGCGCCATCAAGGACAGCCTGCGCCGCGAATTGGCCATCGACTGGCTGACCAAGACCGCACGTCCGCTCGGCCGCATCGGCGCCGACCTGGGCTACGCCGACGCGGCGGCCTTCTACCGCGCCTTCAGCACCTGGACCGGCAGCGGTCCGCGCGAATACCGGCAGCACCACGGTCATGCCGGCGGAGCATCGAAGCGCCCGGCGTGAACGGTTCTCGGCGATGCCGGGAACCTCGCTGCGGAGCGGCTACACACGCGACCGCGAGAGACCGTTTCCGACCTGACGGGTGGTAGTATCGCCCCTTTCAATATTGGGGTCGCCCGATCGTGACCAACAGCAATCTCCACGAGATACCCATTGCGCTCGATATCGGCATCGCTGAAATCGACTCGCAGCACCGCCAGCTCCATGCGCTGCTGCAGCGCCTGAAGCAGTCGACGGACAAGCGCTATGGCTTCGCCGCCGACGCAATTCTCGCGGAACTGTTGGTTCAGACACGGATCCATTTTGCTGTTGAAGAAAGCCTGATGCGGCTGCTTTCCTTTCCCGAGACAGAGGCCCATGTCGAGGAACACCAGAAGCTGACGGAACAACTCGAAAAGCTCAGGAAACGCGCACAGGACTTCGAGGTAGCGGATGGTCTGACGACGTTCATCCAGACCTGGCTGGTGGACCACGTCAATCATTTCGACCGGGAATTCGTCGGGCATTTTCTCGCCAAAGGCGTCGATCCGCAGGTGTCGCCCGTCACGCGCCGGCCGCTGGCCTGAGCCAGCGACCGACGCTGGGGCCATCATCACCTACCCATCGCGGCTCGCCTCCAGCCGCCATCCCTTCACCAGCGCATAGATCGCCGGAATTACCGCCAGGGTCAGGATGGTCGAGGAGATCATGCCGCCCACCATGGGCGCGGCAATCCGGCTCATGACTTCCGAGCCCGCACCGTGGCTCCACATGATCGGCAAGAGGCCCGCCATGATCGCCACCACGGTCATCAATTTGGGCCGCACCCGCTCCACAGCACCTTCCATCACGGCGGCATAGAGGTCGGCGCTCGTGGCGCGGCG
>CAMBRI010000325.1 GCA_945870205.1 Sulfuritalea hydrogenivorans sk43H
TTGGCCGCGCCCTCAGAGTAGATGCGATCTTCGCCTACCAGGCGCATTTCATAAAAGGTCGGCACGCTGCTGCGCCCCGGCATCCCGCAGAACATGCGGCAGTCGATGATGCCGGGATAGGTAAAGGGAATCTGGAAGGTGCAACTGGCATTGACGATGACCGGACCTTCGGTCTGCGCCCATGATGTACCGAAACCGAAGCTCTCCAGCCATTCGATGCGGGTCTGTTCCATGTAGCGAAAATAGACTGTGTTATTGACGTGCCCCATGGCGTCCTGATCACCCCAGCGGATGGGCATCTGATTGCTGTAGACGAGCTTGCGGTGATGTTCCATGGGCAGGATGCGAGAAGGGTCAAAGCGGAATCAAGATTATAATCGCCGACTCAACCCAATCGATTGAGGTCAGCATGCAGCGCGAAGCCATGGAGTTCGACGTCGTCATCGTGGGCGGTGGCCCGGCAGGCCTTTCCGCGGCGATCCGTCTGAAGCAGATTAACGCGGAGATCAATGTCTGCCTGATCGAGAAAGGCTCCGAAATCGGCGCCCATATCCTTTCCGGCGCCGTCATGGATCCGCGCGCGCTGACCGAACTGATTCCTGATTGGCAAGCGCTGGGCGCCCCGATGGATACCGCGGTCACCCGTGACCGTTTCGCCTTCCTGACGCAGCACGGCTTTGTCGATCTGCCCACCCTGCTCTTGCCGGGCTGCTTCCAGAACCACGGCAACTATGTCATCAGTCTTGGCCTGATGTGCCGCTGGCTGGGCGCGCAGGCCGAAGCGCTGGGCGTCGAGATCTATCCCGGCTTCGCCGGTGCCGAAGTGCTTTATGACGACAATGGCGCCGTGCGCGGCGTTGCCACCGGCGACATGGGCGTCGGCCACGATGGCCAGCCGACAGCCAATCACCAGCCCGGCATGGAACTGCTGGCCAAATACACCTTGTTTGCCGAAGGCTGCCGCGGCCATCTGGGCAAGCAGGTCGAACAAAAATTCGACTTGCGCGCCGCATCCGATCCGCAAACCTACGCGCTTGGCATCAAGGAGCTGTGGGAGATCGACCCCGAGCAATTCGAGAAGGGCCTGGTGATGCACACCTTCGGCTGGCCTATGAAATCCGACACCTACGGCGGCGGCTTCCTCTACCACTTCGGCGAAAACCTCGTCTCGGCCGGCCTGGTGGTGGGTCTGGGCTACAAGAATCCCTTCCTCTCGCCTTTCGAGGAAATGCAGCGCATGAAAACCCATCCGCAGATCGCGCCGATGTTCAAGGGCGCCAAGCGCCTGGCCTATGGCGCCCGCGCCCTGGCCGCAGGCGGCCTGCAATCCCTGCCCAAGCTGGACTTCCCGGGCGGAGCGCTGATCGGCGACGACGCCGGCATGCTGGTGGCCTCGCGCATCAAGGGCAGCCATGCCGCGATCAAGAGCGGCATGCTCGCTGCCGAAGCCGCTGCCGCAGCACTCGCCGCCGGGCGCAGCAACGACGCGCTGACCCAATACCCCGAAGCCTTCCGCGACTCGTGGCTGCACGACGAACTCCACACCGCGCGCAACTTCAAGCCGTGGATGGCCAAGGGTTTGTGGACCGGATCCGTAATGTTCGGCATCGACCAGGTGCTGCTGCGCGGCAAGGCGCCGTGGACCCTGCGCAACTCGGCGGACCATCTGAAGCTGAAACCAGCGGCCGAATGCAAGCCTATCCAGTACGAAAAACCCGATGGCGTGCTGACCTTCGATCGCCTCTCCTCGGTCTTTCTCTCGAATACAAACCATGAGGAAGACCAGCCCTGCCATCTACAACTCAAGAATGCGGATACGCCGATCAGCACCAATCTCGCGCTCTACGACGCTCCCGAGCAGCGCTACTGCCCGGCGGGGGTCTACGAAATCGTGCGTGACGAGAGTGGGGCCAATCCGCGCCTGCAGATCAACGCCCAGAATTGTGTGCATTGCAAGACCTGCGACATAAAGGACCCGACGCAGAACATCAACTGGGTGGTGCCGCAAGGCGGTGAGGGACCGATCTATCAGCAGATGTAAAAAGCGTGACCTGCCGGGTGCAGGCGGTTTGCCTGGCGCGACCTGGCGGTTCATTGCAGCCTGCTGCGAATATCATTAATCGCTGGACAATTAAGGGAGTAAATAATTATGTCCTTCAAGAACTTGATGGTGCACCTGGACGCAGGCGAACGCACTGCCACCCGCGTCGAACTGGCGGTGTCCCTTGCGAAAAAACACCAGGCGCGCCTGGTGGGCGTATTCGGCCAGCGCGCCCAGGCACAGCAGGTAGGCGTGGTTGCCTCCTGGCCCAGCCAGGAATACACAGACGCCCGAGACGCAAGCAAGGCGGCGTTCGAAAAAGCCGCGGCCGGCCTGCCCCACGCCGAATGGCACGACATCAACCGCGGAAGCGACACGGAAGTGCTGCGCAACATCATCGACTATGCGCGCCACGTCGACCTGGTGGTGCTCGGCCAGCATGACGAACGCGTCAAGGCCCTCGTCCCTGAAGAGCTGGCCATGGACGTCATTCTCGATTGCGGCCGCCCGGTGCTGGTGGTGCCCTACGCGGGCAATTTTGCCGAAGTCGGCACCCATCCGCTGATCGCCTGGAATGACGCCCGTGAAGCCGCCCATGCGCTCAATGATGCCCTGCCCCTGATCCAGGACTGCGATGAAGCCATGGTTCTGTCCTTTGCCTCACGCCGCGAGGACGGCGAGTCATCCTGCGCAGGCGTGGCGCGCCATCTTGCGGCCCACGGCATCAAGGCCCGGACAGAAGTGATGCTGGTGCAGGACTTCGGCATCATGGACATGCTGCTCAACCGGATCACCGATCGCGGTGCCGACCTGCTGGTCATGGGTGCCCACGGCCACATCGGTTTCCCCTTTGTCAATCGCGGTGGCGGTACACGCTACATCCTGCGCCACATGACGGTGCCGGTGCTGATGTCGAACTGAGCATGCCGGGCAGTGCGCAGCATGGATATCCAAAGCCATGCCCCTGCCCGAGACGATTGACATGCATCAAAGCAGCCCTGTTGGCGAGGGCGCAGGATGGCAAATGATTTGCCAATGCGCCAACAGGGGAAAGCAATGAACTTCCCGGCTGAACCGCAACTCGACGAAAATCGCATCGCGCGAATGGTGTTCATTGAGCGCGCAAAAGTGTTCAATGAACGCATGGTGGCGGCCGCCTTAACTTCCCCAATCGGCACGATCCTGGTGGCCTGGATACAGGGTTCGGTGGCAGGCTGGGGGCGCGCTGTGATCTGGCTGTGCCTGATCAATCTGGTCGAACTGCTCCTGATCGGCATCGGATACCGCTTCCGCCGTGCGCTGTCCCAGTCGCGCGACGCGGATGCACGGTTCTGGAACAACTTGATGATATTCGGCGCGCTGCTCGCCGGCCTGACATGGGGCACTTCGGTCTGGTTCTTCTGGGCAGAAGGGCAATTCGTCAGTTACCTGTTCAACCTCACTATCCTGGTTGCCGTTGCCGGACTTTGTCTGGTCGTGATGTCGCCATTCCGCATGTCGATGACCCTATTTACATCCGGCATCCTGCTCTTGCCGATGATGCATCTGGCCCTGGTACCGCACCAACTGACCGTCGAAATCGGCGCCGGAATGGCGATCCTGTTCGTGCTGTTGCTGCAGTACGGGCGGATGGCTGAAAAGCAGTTGAGTGACGGGATCGAACATGCGGTTCGAAACGAAGGCCTGGCCAGGGAACTGGGCCAGCGTTCAATCGCGCTGGAAGCGAGCAAGGCAGAACTGGACCAGGCTCAGACCGTCGGCAAGGTCGGCAGTTGGGTCTATGACGTGGCAACTGACGAGGTGCGGATGTCCGCCGAGACCTGTCGCATCTTTGGTCAGCCCGACGGCACCACCGGACAATATAGATCCTATCTGGCGCTCGTCCATCGCGACGACCGCCATGCTCTGGATAGCGCGTGGCAGAAGGCATTGCAGGGTGCCCCGTTTGATTGTGTGCATCGCATCTTTGTTGCCAGGTCGATTCGCTGGGTGCGGCAGAAGGCCGAATTTCAGAGGTCCGCGGACGGCACGCCATTGCGGGCCATAGGCATCACGCAGGACGTCACGGAACTCAAACAGGCCGAAGCGGAACTCGTGAAACATCGAGATCACCTAGAAGAACTCGTGGCCTCGCGCACCACCGAACTGGCCCAGGCCAAGGAAGCCGCCGAAACCGCCAACGTCGCCAAGAGCGCCTTCCTGGCCAACATGAGCCACG
>CAMBRI010000326.1 GCA_945870205.1 Sulfuritalea hydrogenivorans sk43H
CGCCACCACCCTTTCGGGAATGCCCAGTTCGCCACTCCGCCAACTCCTCCTGTATTTTTGCCTTGCTCCCGATCCAATTGATTTTCGTCTGAACCGGGAGTGAGTCTTGTTCAAGGCAGTCTGCGGGAGCAGGCCGTGGAAATCAAGACTTGCCGGACCCTTCCGCGAGAATTTTGTTTTCTGTCTTTACGGAAAAATCGAAGGCAGCTTGATGCTATCCTGTACAAGAAATTGACAGGAGGTGGTGGTCATGTCGAGTGCAGCCTTGCGCAAATTGGCGCCGCGTCGAATGCTGATTGTTGATGATGATGAAATGACCCGCGAGATCCTCGGCGAGCACTACACCGAACTGGGCTTTGAGGTCGAACTGGTCACGGATGGTGCCGCCGGCTTGGCGGCGATGAACCGGCAACGTCCGGATATCGTGCTCTGTGACCGGGTAATGCCGAACGTATCCGGCGCCGAAATGCTTTCCGAAATTCGGTCGCGCGGCAAGGAATGGCAGTCGGTGGTTTTCCTGTTTGTCACCGGCCTGACCGGACGACGCGACCGCTATGCCATGCTGGACCTCGGTCCCGACGGCTATCTGCACAAGCCGATCGACTTTGCCGTCGCCGACGACATGCTGGTGAGGGTATTGCAATCGCGCAGCGCGTCGAGCGCGCCGGATGGCGGATAGTTCGCTGCTTTCCCGTGCCTTTCGGAATGACTGACACCCAAAGAAAACGGGGACCGCAGTCCCCGTAGTCCAAACCGGATTCCTACCGATTCAGTCTTCGTACTTGAACGACATGGACACGCGTGCCCGGTAAGCCACTACCTTGCCATTGTCCAGTTTCATGTCGAGTTTGGTTATTTCGGCAACGCGCAAATCGCGCAGTGTCTTCGCGGCTGATTCGACTGCCGAACGCGCGGCATCCTCCCAAGACGTCGGGCTGGAACCTACAACCTCGACGATCTTGTAGACGGCATTCTCATCCTTTGCTTTCTTTGCCATGCTCACCTCCGATGAAATATGGGTTAAGCCGATTTCTGCGATCAGCGGATGAATCATAGCCCAATCAGCCGTGGCCGAGGGAAACCGGTGGCTGCAGTCGAGTAGGCCAGGATTCAGCCGCCGGCAATGATCGGCACCAGTTGCACCCGGTCACCGCTATGCAGGGCTTTGGCGCTTTCGCCAGACAGAAGCATCTCGCCATTGACGGAGATATTCCACGATGGATCGTCCAGTAACGACTGCGCCTCGGGCAGATGGCGGCGCAGGGCGCTGCGCAGCTCGCTGATGTTGGCCACCGGTGCATCGATGACGATGGACTTTTCCGGGGCGCCAGGCAGCGCCCGCGGTAGTTCGACGCGCAGCGCAAAACCGGTGGCGACCAGCGCCAGCCGCTGATGCCAGTCGGCGCACGGCGCACCTTCACTGTTGAGGCCGGTCAGTTCGTAGAAACGGGATTTCATCGACTCGAACTGGGCACGGTCTATTTTTTCGCCCTTGAAAGGGCCGCTGTCGATGGCTTCATCGAACCAGCGGGCGGGTAGGGTGTCATCTTTCGCTCGCAAGCCCAGGCGGAAATTCAGCATGTGTTCGAGGCCCGTGATGTTGCGACCGATCTCGTCCATCTGTTCGCTGCTCATCGCGTGCCCGGTCACGGTGCTGACCTGGGTCGCGAAATCGCCGCAGTCGGGCAGGGTGGGTGAGTTGAATAGTTTTGTGTTGAAGCGGCACATGCCGACCGCGTCGCCGACGGCGAAGGTGTTCTCGCAGCGGCGCACCGCGATTTCCTTGCCCTCGTAGCTGTTCGGCTGCGGCGCCACGGTGCCGCCATAGAGCTGGGCCTTGAAGGGCGCATCGTCGTTGACGCGGGCATTGATCTCCAGGGTGACGCGGTTGCGCAAGTGGTCCATGCCGCGCGTGGCCACCGCGAGGCCCAGGGCGAAGGCCTTGAGGATGCGCGCATCGTGTGGGTCGGACTGGAACAGGCCCTTGACCGCCATGCGGTAGTCGAGCGCCGCCTGCGGGTATTTGCCCTTGTCGACGGCGCGTGCCGAGTCGGCGATGGTGTCGCCGAAGCCTTCGCGCTTCGCGGTCATGAAGAGGAGCTTTTCGACGGTCTCGTAGTTGCCCCAGGCGAGGTCGAGGCCGCCGGTATGGCTGGCATCGATGATGCCGCGCTGCCAGAGTTCCATGGCCCAGGAGATCGCGCTGCCCGTGGAGGCCGAATCCAGCCCGAGGTCGTTGAGGATGTTGTTCAGGCGCAGCACGTGTTCCGGTTCGCGCAGGCCGATCATCGGGCCGAACTTGCCGACGGTGACGTATTCGGGACCGTCGCCCTTGTCGTATTTGTCGAAATGCCCGTCGCCCTTGATGCCCTTGTAGGTGCGCAACTTGTGGTGGTCGATGTCGGCCTGGGCCTTGTCGTAGCTGGCGTTGCCCTTGAGTCCCAGTAGCGCGGCCGAACCCCAGCCGCCCTTGCCCTCCGGCGTCATGTCATTCTGGTTGCGGCACTGCACCGGGCACTTGAAGCAGCCGTCCATGGCCGGCCGGTAGGGATCGAAATTATCGGCATCGAGCGATTCGTGCCAGGCGGTAGTCTGGTTGTTGAGAGTTCCCAGCGCGCCCAGCACGCGTGAAGGCTTATAGAGGAAGGGCGTGCCGACCTGCTTCAGCGCGTTCTTGATTACCGAGGTCGAGGTGATCTTCTTGCCGATGATCTTGTTGTGGGCCTTGAGTTCCTTCGCCATCGGCGCCTCGGCCGGCTTGCCCTGGATCATGATGGCCTTGAGGCGCAGCGCGCCCATCTTGGCGCCGCCGCCGCCGCGTGCCCAGATCGACTTGATGCCGCCCATGATGCCGCTGCACAGCACCAGGTTTTCGCCGGCCGTTGTGATGCGCGCCAGCGCCATGTCCTTGCGTTCGGTGCAATGGAAATCGCGCTCGATGGCGGCGGCGGTATCCAGGTTGTCGAGGCCGACATAGGGCGTCGCGTCGAGGAATTCGATCGCGTCGTACGAGATCTTCAGCAGGGTCCATTGTGCCGCCAGGCCGTAGAGCACGATATGGTCGTAGCCGAGACGCTTGGTGAAGGCCGGGAAGTAGTCTCCGGCGCTGGCATCGAGGAAGGCGTAGCTGTCAGGCGAGCGGCTGGTGAAATTGCCGCGCGTGGCCGAGGGCATGCTGCCGGTCAGCGTGCCGGCGCCGAAGATCAGAGGGACTTCGGGATCGAGCGCGTCCTTGCTCTCATCGAGCAGGTTGTAGAGCAGCACCATGTTGGCGCCGCGACCGCCGAGGAAGCTGCGCATGATTTCGGCCGGAAGGTACTTGCTGCGGGTCTCGCGGTGCTCGAGGTCTACGAAGAGCACGGCACCCTGGGTCGGGTACTGCGGCGCATCGTGCATGCGCGCGCACAAGTTATCGACCTTGCTTCTGACGCCCATCGCCCATTCTCCATGGTGGCAATCCGATAAGAGTCATCAATATAAGCTACTGATTGTTGGAAGTCCAGCAATATTGGCCAAAATCGCCTGCCGCTGTCTAAGTCGCGGCGGTTTGAATCCGGAGCGGATTCAGCGGTGTTCGGGGAACACCTTCAGCAAAAGTGCCAGAAAAGTCTCGCGTTCGGCAGCGCTGAAATTGCTCAGCAAGCGCTTTTCGTGCTGACTCACCTGACGCTTCAGCTTGCGCAGCAGGGCGAGGCCGTCCGCGGTCAGTCGGATGGCGTTTGAGCGGCGGTCATTCAGGGCTGCGCGTCGCTCGACCAGGCCGCGCCGTTCCAGATTGTCGATGACCGTGACGACCGTCGAGCGATCAAGCTGGGTGGCGCGGGCAAGGTCGCTTTGCTTCAGATCGGGGTTGGCCTCGATGATGACAAGAACCCCAAACAGTCCCGGTGTAACTTCAAGCTCGCCCGGGCCCCGGGCGAAGTCACGGAACAAGGCAATCTGTGCCAGGCGCAACTGGTAACCAACGAGGCCGGGCAAAAGTCCGAGATCAGTTCCTGGTTGTGCTTTCTTATCCGATGTCTTGGCAGGGGTCATGGTTTGGTCCCGGTGTGAGTACGACGGTATGTGAGCCAGGCAGGCCGCCGCAGGCGTGGCAAGCCCGTAGCAATACCATGTCGATCATGTGGGGATTATAGGTGGAACTAGCATAATTGGAAGCTCAGCGTCAGGTCTGCAGGAAACTCATGCAAGCGCCCTCCAGAACCAGGCAGGTCAGCACACCGCTGGCATAGGCTCCGGTATCGATGCCGATGCGGTT
>CAMBRI010000327.1 GCA_945870205.1 Sulfuritalea hydrogenivorans sk43H
TCGGCGCCGGGATTGATGTCGATCGGGTTTCTCACCTCCACCAGTGCGTTGAGCTTTTTCGCCAGCAAGATATCCTCGAGGTGCTTCACCGATTCGGGTTCGAGAGCACCCATCTCCATGGCGAAGTTGTCCGATTCGATGGAGTCGGCCATGCCGACCGCTTCGAAGCCGGCGCCGCTGATCGCGCCAAGGCGGTTGCCACCGACTTTCTTGTGGTGCAGGGCGCCGGCGATATAGAACAGGTCGTCGAAGCTGTTGAAGTCCTCGGCGACGATGGCGCCGGCCTGGCGCACCACGGACTCGAACAGGATCGGGCCGCCCGCGATGGATGCCGTATGGCCCATGACGCCGCCCATGCCCGGCGCGGTCTTGCCCGATTTGTAGACCACCACTTGCTTGCCATTCTTCACCGCCGTGCGCACCGCCTTGGCGAAGTTGAGCCCGTCCAGATCCTTGAAACCTTCGATGTAAATGCCGAGGGTGTCGATTTCGGGCCGCTCGGCGAAGTAGTTCAGCATGTCGCCGTGGGTCAGATCGGTCTGGTTGCCCAGGGCCAGCATGTAGCGCGGATCGAGCCAGGGGTTCTGGCTCATTCGTGTGATCATGAAAGCGCCGCTCTGGCTCAGCATGACCGAGTTGCGTTCCGTTTTCTTCTGCGGCTTGGGCAGGCGCTCCAGAGGAATGAACCAGGAGTCGTAGGAGCCGGGATGGGAGACCACGCCGAGGCAGTTGGCGCCGAGGAAGATCGGGCCACCACCGGGCTTGCCGTGGGCGGCGTTGATGCGCTCGGCCAGAGCCGCCGCCGGTTCGCGGCTGGCCTTGGTTTCGCCCAGGCTGCCAGGAATCAGCATGACCGATTCCACCGCGTCGGTTTCGATGATTTCGTCGACCAGTTCGTATACGGCGCTGGCGGCCACGGCAACGATCAGCAAGTCCAGTTTGTGATCCAGCGCCTTGAGGCTTTCGACGCACTTGACGCCGTCGATTTCGGTCTCGCCGGGCCGGATGATGCACAGGCGCTCCTTGCTGTAGCCGCTGCCCATCAGGTTGCGCAGAATGATGCGGCCGAAATTCATGTTGGCGGACGAGACGCCGATGATGCCGATCGATTCCGGATGAATGAGTTTGTCGATCTTCCCGATGGGGCGCGGCAGTCGCGTGGCGGGCGCGGTGCCGATTTCGCATAGCGCGGCTTGAGCCGTCAGGCGGTCATTCGCGACATGGACGGGATTCAGTTCCAGTGCCCTCAGCACCACCGAGCCAGCCGGGGTCCCCTGCGAGTACCGGTTTGCCAGCGCCAGAACTTGTTCGAAGCAGGCTTTCAGGACTGGGTCCGGGAGGGGCGTGCCGTCGCGCCGGGCGACGGCGGTCAGCCTCTGATAGGCCAGCGTGCGGCGGAATAGCCCGAGAAAGTCATCGGCGTCGGTCAGTTCGGCAGCGGCATAGACCGATGCGCGATCCTTTCTGAAGTTGCTTTCATCGAGCAGGGCGTCCAGTCCGCCCAGTCCGGCGCTGATGACCATGCCGAATTCGCGCGTGTTGTTGAGGCTGATGCGCAACTCGGTCGACGGCGATGGGTCGTTGGGCGAGTCCTGCGGTGCGAATCCGATGTTGAGGCCGGCGAGCAAAGCGCCAAGCTCCGCCGGGTTCAGCGTGTCGCGCCCGGCGGCCGTTGCCTGCTCGAGCAGTGCGCTGCTGGCAGGCTTCAGTGCGGCGGCCGGGTTGCTGGATATTGACGGATTCTGCATTGCATGACTCCCCTGCGTTTGCGTGCTCTGAAGGGTGCTGCCAGGAAGTCACTATAACAGATACAGAAAAAATGAAAACGTGAAGTAAAAATGTATCGGTTGATATCCATCAAATCGGCTGGCGCTCAGGATCGCTCGATCTGGGCAGGTGCGTCGAGGCCGCCGAAGCGTTCATAGAAGTAGGGAGCGGCGGGAGGCAAGGGTCCGCTCGCGGTCTCGCAGACCGAGAGCAGGTGCTGCTGGGCGAGCGGATAGGTGAGGCTGTAGAGATCGTGGCACAGCTGGCGGGCGATGCCGCCGCTCCAGTTGGCGGGAAGCAGCTGTGACGGCAATTGCGGATCGTGCAGCAGAGCCCGGCGGAAGTCGTGCATCAGCAGTGTCTGCACCAGGAAGCATTGCTCGGGGTCGAGCGTGTTGGCGGCGCGCATGGTGCGCAGCACCGGGCGAAACAGGTCGACAAAGTCGACATATTTTGCCGAAAGGGCGTCGAGGTTCCAGCATTCATGCACCAGTTCCTGCAGCGGTCGGCTGGTCAGGGCGCTGACATTGGCGGCCTTCATGGCAACCACCTTGTCGTGTGCGCCGGTCTCCTGGAGGATGTCGAGCAGGGCTTCGGTGTCGGCCGAGGGATGGGCGAGAATGCCCGAGGCCAGTGCGCCGTAGCCGGCCCAGGCGAGTTCCTTGCGAAGTGCATCGCGCGGCGCTCCGGCCAGAGACGAGGGAATCATGACCAGTTGCCACTCGCCGGTCCAGGTGTCCTGCGGCGCGAAATAGATTCGCCGGTAGGCATGTTCGAAGCGGCGCCGGCCCGAGGCGGTCAGGCTGTAATAGCTTTTGCGGCCAAGCTGCTCGGACACCAGCCACTTTTCCTGGGACAGGCGATAGACGCTGGTGCGCACCATTCGCTCGTTGAGTCCAAGGGGTTTCACCAGGCGAATGAAGCTGCCCAGCCACACCGTGCCGCCATGCGGGGCGATGAAGTCGCCATAGACAGTGATGATCAGTGAGTTGGCGCGCGTCGGATGCTGATCCAGAAAGTCGTTGATCCACTGGCTGAGATGTCGGCTCTTCACATTATTCCTGGTTGAGAACAGCGCCTTTCGGCGGGACGGGACGGGGCTCGGTCATGAGGCCCTGCGGGGAAAGTGGCGGCAGCGGGCATTGTATGGGATGCCAGTGTATCCCGTATGCAGCATAAGGGAATTCTAATGTGATACAAAAGGCTTGCATTAAAAATGGTAAAAGTGTATCGTAACTGAATTGGGGGCAAATCAGTCCCCGGTAACACATAAAGAGGCGGGCAATGCAACACGAGGCAGGTGTGGGCATCGAGGCGCACAACAGTTACCGCGCAGATCGCTGGGCGGGCGGGGTCGCCACGCTTTCGAGCGAAACGGTCGCGGAAGAAGTGCCCGTGGCCCTTGTCTATAACGGTATCTCCCATGCCGTGATGCTGGCTACGCCGCTCGACCTGGAAGACTTCGCGCTCGGCTTCAGTCTGAGCGAATGCATCGTAGGACGCCCCAGCGAGATTCACGATCTGGATATCATCGAGCGCGCCAACGGGATAGAAGTTCATATGGAACTGTCCGCGCAGCGCGCCCATGCGCTCAAGGCGCATCGGCGAACCCTTGCCGGGCGCACCGGTTGCGGACTGTGCGGGACCGAAAGCCTGGATCAAGTGGCCCGGCGGGCGACCACCGTCGAGTCCGGTGCCGTGTTGGCCGAGGGTGCCTTGCAGCGCGCCTTGGCCGAACTGCAGGGGATGCAGCATCTGTTTCATCTGACCGGTGCGGTTCACGCCGCGGCATGGTGTGGCGTTGATGGCCATGTCGATCTGGTGCGCGAAGACGTCGGGCGCCACAACGCACTCGACAAGCTGATCGGCTCTCTGGCAAGCCAGCGCCGCGCCTTCGACCAGGGCTTTGTGCTCATGACCAGTCGTGCCAGTTACGAAATCGTACAGAAGGCGGCCGCGGCCGGCATTGCGGTGGTGGCGGCGGTTTCGGCGCCCACCGGCATGGCGGTCAGGGTCGCGATTGACTCGGGGGTCACGCTCATCGGCTTTGTCCGGGGCGAGCGGCACTGCGTTTATTCACATCCCCAACGCGTTCACTAGGCGCGAGAACTTTGAGGAATATGAGCATGGAAGCAGTCCAACCGAAGTCCGTGAAACACGTTCCGACTTATTGCTACAACTGCGTTTCGGGTCCTGATTTCATGACCGTCAAGGTGGTCGATGGCGTGGCCACCGAGATCGAACCGAATTTCGCGGCGGAGAACGTGCATCCGGCCAAGGGCAAGGTTTGCGTCAAGGCTTACGGCCTGGTGCAGAAGACCTACAACCCGAACCGCATCCTGACGCCGATGAAGCGCACCAATCCGAAGAAGGGCCGCAACGAGGATCCGGGCTTCGTACCGATCTCCTGGGACGAGGCACTCGGCCTTGTTGCTGAAAAGCTCAATGCTGTGCGCGCCAAGGGCCTGGTCGATGAGGCCGGCTTGCCGCG
>CAMBRI010000328.1 GCA_945870205.1 Sulfuritalea hydrogenivorans sk43H
AAAGGGGAGGAGATGATGTTTCCTGCGGTCATGCGAATACGCTGGCCGATCCGGGTGGCCTCTTGGCTGACGTGGCGAATGAGCTTGGCAGCCTGCGCGGCGTTGATGTGGCCGCGGCGCTTGCGCGCTTTCGCGGCAACGAAACTTCATACCGGCGCTGGCTGAGCGAGTTTGCGGCTACGGCGGGGGATGTCCCCGGCCAGATGCGCAGCGAGATTGCTGCCGGACAGCTTGAGAAGGCCGGCAAGCTGGCGCATACCTTCAAGGGGCGTGTCGGCATGCTCGGGATGAACGATCTCTACGGCATGGTTGCCGCGCTGGAACTTGTGTTGCGTGATGGCACCCCGGCCGATCAACTGCTCGGCGCGCTGGAGCGCGCGATTGCCGAGATGTGCAGCGAATTGGACAGGGTCCTGAATCCAGGTGCGGCTGAGTCGGCAACTGCCAAAGAGGTTCTCGAAAGCGTGGCCTGGAATGACACCTATAGCGTCGGCGTCCCGGCGCTGGATGATCAGCACAAGAAGTTGGTCTCAATGATCAACCAGCTGGCCGACTGCCATGCGGCCCGCAATTGCGGATCTTCCGGCGCATTCCACGAAGTGTTGTCGCGCATGTTCGACTACTCGCAGGTTCATTTCAAGGCCGAGGAAGATTACCTGCACAGGATTGGCTACCCGCAACTCGCCGACCAGAAAATAGAGCATGCCGCGTTTGTCGGAAAGATGGCCGCATTCAGTATGGCGGCTGCAGAAGGGGTTCCGGATGAAGTGGCTGTGCATCGCTATCTGAAGGCGTGGTTGCTGTCGCACATCCTCGAATCCGACATGCAGTACCGGTCTTTCGCTGAGAGCAAGCTGTAATGCCGATCACTTCATCCCGTACCGCGCTTGCCGTAGCCATGTGGAATAGACAACTCCTGCGCTCCGGCACGCTCCCCATAGCGGCGGTGTTCCTGCTCGGGCTGTGCCTGGCCGCAGGCGCCGCGTGGTGGTGGCAAAACGACATCGAGCGGGATGCCGAGACCCAGTTCCAGCAAAGCGTGGAACGCGTGATGTTCGAAATAAGCCGGCGCTTTCGCCTGCCGGTCTACGGCCTGAATGGCGCCAAGGGGCTGTATGCCGTCAGCACGCGTGTGCAGCGCGCTGCGTTTCAGGCCTATGTCGAATCGCGCGACCTGCCAGCAGAGTTTCCCGGCGCGCGGGGCTTTGGCTTCATTCAGCATGTCATGCGTTCCGAGCTGGACGCCTTCGTTGCCGCCGAGCGGGCCGACGGCGCGCCCGGATTTACCATTCGCCAGCTCGCGGAAAAGAACCACGACGATCTTTACATCATCAAGTTCATCGAGCCGGCCGCGAACAACGCCGGTGCTCAGGGCCTGGACATCGGCTCGGAAGCGAACCGTCGTGCTGCGGCACAACGTGCCATCGATAGCGGCGAGCCCGCCATCACGGCCGCCATCACGCTGGTGCAGGACAATCGCAAAACACCCGGAGTGCTGCTCTTCGTGCCGGTGTACGCCCACGGCACGCACCCCGCAAATGCTGACGAGCGCCGCGCCGCGCTGGTGGGCCTGCTCTACGCGCCTATCGTCATCGGCGAGTTGCTGGATGGCATGGCCGACGTCGGCGCCGGCCGCATCGATTTCGAGCTCTTCGATACGGCGAGGGCCACCCTGGGAGGGACGCTGCTTTACGATGCCGACCGCCACCTTGAAAATCCGTCCGCTGCTCAGGAAGTAAAGGCGCGGCGCTTTTCGCACACAAGCGCCCTGTCGCTACCCGTCGGCGATCTGACCCTGCAGGCGAGCAGTACGCACGAGTTCGACGCGGCGATCAACCGCTGGTCGAAATGGCTGGTGTTTGCCGCAGGCGCGCTGGTCAGCGCCCTGCTGGCCCTGCTGCTGCGGCAGCAAGCCACCGGCCGCCGTCGCGCCGAAGCATTGGCGCAGCAGATGACCGCGCAACTGCGGCAGGATCAGGTGCGTGCCAGCGACTTTTCCAGAAGTGCGTCCGACTGGTTCTGGGAGACCGATGCAGAGCACCGCTTCTGCTACTTTTCCGACAACTTTGAAGCTATCTACGGGTTGGCGCCAGGCCGGTTGTTGGGCAAGAGCCGCAAGGAGCTGCTGGCACTGGACGCACTGAATCCCGCGGAAGCAATAGCAGCGCACGTTGCCAAACTCGACACGCACGTTCCATTCAAGAATTTCGAGTACCGGATTCGCATCGGTGCCGACGCTATTCGCTGGATCATGGTGTCCGGACTACCGCATGTCGACGCGGACGGCCATTTTGCCGGCTACCGCGGCACCGGCACCGTCGTCACCGAGCGCAAGCAGATGCTCGACGCCTTGCAGGAGAGCGAAGCTCGCCACCGCGCGCAGTTTGAGCATGCGAAGCTTCCCATGCTGCTGATCGATCCGAAAGATGGCGCCATCGTCGATGGCAACGAGGCCGCCGGGAGCTACTACGGTTACAGCCGCGTGAAGCTGCGGACCCTGTTCATGTCCGCAATAAATCTGCTGCCGCCCGACGAGATCCTGGCCGAGATGGCCCTGGCAAAATCGGAGCAGCCCGACTGCTTCAATTTTCAGCACCGCCTGGCAGGCGGCGAGATCCGCCAGGTCGAGATTCACTCCGGGCCGCTCGAGATCGATGGCCGCGAACTGCTCTATTCCGTGATCATCGATGTCACCGAGCGGCGGGTAGCCGAAATGGCGCTGGTGACTGAAACCGCACGCCTGCATGCCTTGCTCGAAACTGCCAGCGACGGCATTCATATCCTTGACATGAACGGCAAGCTGATCCAGTGCAGCCACTCGTTCGCAGCGATGCTGGGCTATACGGATGCCGAAATCAGCGGCTTCAATGTGGCCGACTGGGATGCGCAGATACCGAAAGAAGATCTGGTCGATGCCGTTCGCCAGTCGATCAACACACCGGCAAGGTTTGAAACCCGGCATCGCTGCAAGGACGGCACGCTGATCGATGTCGAGATCCATGCAAAAGCAGTCGAGATCGGCGGCGAGATATTTTTGTACAACTCGTCGCGCGACATCACCGAGCGAAAGCTGAATGAGGGAGCACTGGCCAGCCAGAGCCTTCGTTTGAGCAATATCCTCGAGGGCACCCACATCGGCACCTGGGAGCGGAACGTCCAGACCGGCGCAACCGTGTTCAACCAACGCTGGGCGGAGATCATCGGCTACACCCTGGAGGAACTTGCCCCGGTCTCGATCGACACCTGGATGAAGCTTGCCCACCCGGACGATCTGAAGCTGTCAGGAGAACTGCTCGAGAAGCACTTCGCCGGAGAACTCGACTATTACGAATGCGAATCCCGCATGCGCCACAAGGACGGCCACTGGGTCTGGGTGCTGGATCGGGGCAAGGTGGCCAGCTGGACGGCCGAGGGCAAGCCCTTGTTGATGTCCGGCACGCACCAGGACATCACGTCGCGCAAGGACGCCGAAGCGCAAATGATGGAGGCCGAGGCACTGCTGCGCTCCGCCGTCGAAACCATCGGCGAGGCCTTTGTGGTCTACGACGCCGAGGATCGCCTCGTTTTCTGCAACGAGAAATACCGCGAGCTTTATTACCTCTCGGCACCCGTCATCGAACCGGGGCGCAGCTTTGAAGAAATCATTCGCTACGGTGTCGAGCACGGGCAGTACAAGGCGGCCATCGGCCGCGAAGAGGCATGGATTGCCAAGCGGCTGGCGGCCCATCGCCAAGGCAATCAGGAATTGATCCAGCAACTTGACGATGGCCACTGGCTGAAGATCACGGAACGGCACACACCTTCCGGCCATATTGTCGGCTTCCGGGTGGATGTCACGGAGATTTACCGCGCCCGCGAAGCCGCCGAGGCTGCGAACACCGCCAAGAGCCGCTTTCTGGCGACCATGAGCCACGAAATCCGCACGCCGATGAACGGCATCCTCGGCATGGCGCAAATGCTGCTGATGCCGAACATCAAGGATGACGAGCGGCAGGACTACGCCCGCATCATCCTCAACTCCGGGCAGACACTGCTGGGCCTGCTCAACGACATTCTCGACGTCTCCAAGGTTGAGGCGGGCAAGCTTGAACTAGAATCCGTGGCGCTTGACCCGGCGCAGATCATTCATGAAATTCGGACCTTGTTTGCCGAAGCTTCACGGTGCAAGGGGCTGCGCCTCGAATCCGAATG
>CAMBRI010000329.1 GCA_945870205.1 Sulfuritalea hydrogenivorans sk43H
CCATGGTTGCATTCGACAATCCAGCGCTTCATCAGAACTGCATGGCAGTAGGCGTAACGAACCGTCTTGGGACTGCACCCAACGGCCTCGGCAAGCAAACGACACGAACACCGGTTGCCGTGGTCAACATGTTTGGGTTGTGCCATCTATCTATAAATGCCAAGGCCCCTATCCGGGGCCTCGTGATGCATGGGATTATTTGCCGTCTCGCGGATGAAGATGACGATTCTTGTCCTTGGACGGATCCGGTTTCTTGTCCTTTGCTTCCGGCGCCTTCTGCGGCACGCCGGTCTTTTCCTCTATGTGGGAATGCGGTTTCATAGCCTTGTCGCCCTGCGCTCCCGTTGCCGGAGTTTGTGCGGCCGCTGGTGTATTTGTATCCGAGGCGGCTTGCACGCCTGTCGACAGTGCAACAGTCATCGCCAGCAGGCTCGTTACGAGGATGGAATTCAGTTTCATGGCTATTCCTCCAAAAGTAATTGCGGGGTGAATCTGGTACGTCCATCAACGTCGGACAAAACAAAGTCTGCTCTTGCGTGGCAGTCAACAAGGTGACCGCCGGATTACATTCTTGTCATCATGGCTAGCCGAGTGGCCTGGGGTATGGAAGGCGGCAGTTCCATGCCTGCTCCGCAGCCGTGGCCGAGGTCTTGACCGGTCCGGTGACATGGCAATCGAGACATTCGACCATCCAACTGCCGAGATCGATTTCCTGCAAGGCAGATCGGGCACTGCCACAAAACGGGCAGGCATCGGGACTACTCACGAAGGCCGTCTTCGCTGCTGTTGCCACGAGACTGTGAGATGCAGCCATCAGCTACAAACCGCCTGTACCCGAGGCATTTCCAAGCATGCGTTCCACGTCGGCTTCGGCATCGAACCAGTCGGCCATCTCGTTTCCAGGCTGGAACCCGCGCTGCTCGGCTTTGTAATAGGCGGCTTCGGAAATCAACTGCTCGCGCGATATGGCGGCAGCATCGCTTGCCTGACTCGCTTGCTGTGGCTGCTCGCCGGTCTTGGTTTTCCCAGCGGAATTGTTTTTGCCCATTTATGCCTCCTTGCGGTCGAAATTGACTTGCGAATAAGGGTTGATCAAACGGTCTATCACTTCATGGAAGGCCTGCCGGAGTTGCGCCTCCGAGCAGCCCATCAACAAGCCATCCTCAAGGGCATCCTGCGCTATCTGCGAGAGTTCATCGATGTTCTCGTTCAGTACCTTGATCTTCTCGATGCAGGAGATCGCCTGACCGCAATCGGAACGCCAGATCGAAGCGTGTTTCCTATCGATCGAGGAAGCGCGCGTATCCATGACTTTTACTTGTTTGTCAAACTGGCAAAAACCTGCCGCTGAAAATCGATTCCGTGCGAGACGGAGGCGGTCCAGTGGGCAACAGCGATCTTTCCGCCAGTGACAAGCACCTCGACAAGATTCCCTTGATTCGGGGATTCCGTGATCGGAATTGCCAATAGCTGACGAGCCGTCGCCGTGTTGGCTTCGACGGTTTTTTCGTAGTATCCCAACCCTACGCGACTGATGCGAAAAATCAGATCAAGCTGGGATTGATAGTGATTTCGTGGCTGTTCAATTGCGGGCCTCATGGGCGGGCTCCCTATAGATGAATCCAGAGTATTCGCGGGCAGCCTCCCTCGCATCGAGTCGGCAGACCTAGCTGAATTTCTTGGGAGCTTAGGATTGGCGGGCTGACGAGAGCATGTCCGCCTGATTACATCTTTGTCACCGAAATGTCAGGAAAACGGCTGCGTCAATCCCTGAGCAGGGTTCGGAACGGTTCGCCTTACCGAGACAGGGATTTTGAGATGGAAAATATCGGCTTCAGTCCCGAGCCAAAGCGGACAATGGCTTCTTGTTGACCGAGCAACTCACCGTAGGGCAGATACCGGAAATTCAGCTCTCCGATCTTGGAAAATGCCGGTCGGCGAATCTGTTGCAAGACGTCGTTTTCGCGGCCATCCGGTGCCACCAGGAACAAACCTTCGCATGTCCGAAGTTCATTGCCATAGGCCAAATCCAAAAGACGGACGATGCCCGAGTAAATGGATGTCGTATGCTCCACCTCAAAGGCTGCGATGACGTTGCCAGTCGCCCTGTCCAACCAGATCACGTCGATCATTCTCACCGACTCGGCGCCCGACACGGCGGACAGATGGTCGGGCAACGCAGTCAGGCAACCATCGCCCAGGATACCCGTCTCGTGGGCACGGTTGCGGTCGTTGGCAGCAATCCAGACCCCAAACCCCATCGCCAATCCGATATCGCGAAGACAGCCTTGAATCTGGGTATGGGATTGATCACCCGCCGACGCGGACGTGGCCGCTTTGGATTGCGCGGCGGATTCTTCCCGGACTCGCTCCAAGTCCTGCCGCCATGCCAGTTCGGCAGTCTCGTCACCATCAAGCGGCGGTACGGGATAACGCTTGCTGCCAACATCGAACAGCAAGCCGGCCAAGGCACCAAGATCATTGGACAGCATCTGTCGATAACGGCCATTCAGAGCGAGGGCTCCCTGCCGCATCGCCAGATAGTGATCCCAGCGACCGAGCTTCACCTTGGCGCCGGTCAGCGCGTTATATCCGTTGACGATAGCGGTATTGAACGGCAGTACCAAGGTCGGGTGAATGAAATACAGCAGATTTGCGACCGCAGGCCCCAATCCCTTGATGGCGAGGGAGTCAATCTGGTTGATGGCCTGGAGGATAGCCTCCTCGGTATCGCAGCAATTGCAGGTATGCAGCAGGCGGGCGAAGGCTTTCTGGTTCGTGGGATGCTCGTAGATATCGGGAATCCGCAGTTTCGGCTTCCACAGGAAAGCGTGGTCTGCCCCTTTGAAGATTTGCCGCTGCTCGGCAATCGATGCCACAACCGTTTCCAGCGAGGAACCGCGATAGGCATTGCCAAAGGTGCCGGCTTCGATATCCCTGACGACTTCGGCAATGCCGCGACGGATGGAGCGAAAGTTTTTGAGACGTTCCGACCACAAAAACCAGGTCGAAAAAGTGCTGCGGGAATCATCCTTCCAACGGGTGATAAGCGTACCGATGGGGTCAGTCATAAGCAATGGTCAACGTATGAAATTGGCAAAATTATCGGCGATTCCTCTCCTGCCGTTGAACGCCGCAGGAAATATGTATTACAGGATAAGTTGTTTGTCCGGCAACTGCACTGGTCCTGCCGGCTGCTGACGATCCGATCCGCCACCAACGTCATGATTCTTTCACTGCCATGTTCGATAACGAACAGTCAAACAGCGCCAAGGTGGTCAGGATGAAGATGCCGAAAGTCCGGCAACTCACATGGAAGGAATAACTCATGAAACGTGAAACCCTCAACGCCATTCGGGCGCTGTGTCTGGCACCAGTAACGGCCTTTTGCCTTGTCTCGGCTGCACAGGCGCAAACTGCTCCGCCAGTGTCCTCATCCACCGACATGCCGCACGCACAGATGGGAAAAGGCATGGGTGGTTCGGACGACATGAAGCGGTCGATGATGATGAATATGGACGGCATGCAGAAGATGCAGATGTCTGGCGACCACGATAAGGATTTCGCGATGATGATGAAGATGCATCACCAGCAAGGCGTCAACATGGCAAAAGCGGAGCTTGAGCACGGCAAATCGCCTGCGATGAAGGAGATGGCACGCAAGATCATTGCCGCACAGAACAAGGAGATCGCCCAGTTCGACCAGTGGCTCGCTAAGGAGAAGTAACAGCGCAGGCGGTGTGCAGCGGTATTCTCGACGCCGGGTTGCCCTACTGCCAGCGCCGACTTTTGCTTGATGAGCGTACCGATGGATCGCCGTCGCCGGTCATGCCTGATCAACGGCGAATGGCTAGTTGCGTTTGCTGTTCCGCAGGCCGCTCCAACGGGGCCACCACCCCGGCGTAGCCTTCGCATAGGCCTGGTAGCTGTCGCCGAATGCTTCTTGGGCCTGCTGCTCTTCCCGCTTAGCCAGTCGGACGTAGATGATCACCAGAATGGGGAACAGCGTCAGGGTAATTAAGGTCGGCCACTGGAACAGAAATCCGATCATCACCAGCATGAAGGCAGCGTACTGAGGATGCCGGACCCAATGGTATGGGCCGCTGCAGGCCAGCTTGCCGGCACGCTGCGCGCGATACAGCACTGGCCAGGCAGAGGCGAGCAACCAGAAGCCGCCCAGAATGAAGG
>CAMBRI010000330.1 GCA_945870205.1 Sulfuritalea hydrogenivorans sk43H
ACGCCGGGCCAGGTTCTGAAAATGGCCAGTTCGGACATGTTGCTTTGCAGCTTCCGCTTCGACGACACCCTGCTGCTTGATCTCCTCGCCAATCACGAGCGTGATCGCGGAGTCGGGCATTTGCATGCGGCGATTCTCGCCGCCGGCCGCCCCGTCGCCACGATGGCCTGATCAGGCTGCTCTTCAACGTTCAGCGTCAAGCTGCGGAGGTTTACATGCGCAACAAGTCGGTCATCATAGAAGCGAAAGACATTGGCCTGGCGATCGAGTTGATTGAACTCGGCGCCCGCCTGCAACTGCTGGAGGCGGAAACCAATCTTTCGCGCGAGCGACTGCTCAAGCTTTACAAGGAAGTTCGCCACGAGTCGCCACCCAAGGGCATGCTGCCTTTCTCGACCGACTGGTTCATGACCTGGCAGCCGAACATTCATGCCTCGCTGTTCATGGCCTATTTCCGTTTTCTCAAGTCGCACACGCAGTTGACGGGACTGGAACTGATCATCAAGTCCTACCGGATGTACCTGGATCAGATCAAGCGCGGCGGCATGGATACCGTGCTGTCGCTTACCCGGGCCTGGACCATGGTGCGGTTTTTCGATGCCAACATGCTGCAGATGGCGACTTGTCGCGAGTGTGGCGGCGAGTTTGTTGCCCATGCTTACGATCCGACGCGCGGCTATGTTTGCGGCCTGTGCCACATGCCGGCTCGTGCCGGGAAGACCAGAAGGGCCGCGGAAGCTGCGGCGAATGCCGCGCTGGTCGCCGTCTGAGGGACGCGGCTGGCTGTCACGCGGCAGCGCTTTTGTCTTGACATGACGCACCGCTTCCGGATTTCCGGATGCGGTGCGTTTTGTTTTGCGTCGCTTTCAGTGCAATCGAAATCGCGCTCGGCGACAAGCCCGGCGAGACCTGTACGTCGTCCCCGGTAGCGCCGTTTTCAGGGGGTATCGCCGCCGCCCAGCGCCTTGTAGAGTTGCGCGGCGGTGCTCAACTGGGCGCGGCGAATCTGGACGGCCGCCTGCTGTTGGGCGAAAAGCTCGCGTTGCGCGTCGAGGACTTCAAGGTAACTGGCACTCCCTGACTTGAATCGTACTTCAGAGACGATCAAGCGTTCCCGGTAGGCCTTGGACATTGCCTCGCTAGCCTGTCGCTGCTCCGCCAGGCTGGCTCTGGACGAAAGCAGATCCGCAACTTCGCGAAAGGCCTGCTGAATGGTCTTCTCATAGTCAGCAACCGCGGAGTTCTTTCGCGCCTCGGCGACATCCTCGAAGGCCGCTGTTCTGCCCCCGTCGAACAAGGGCATGGACAATGAAGGCTGAAAAGTCCAGTTGCCCGATCCTGGGGCAAACAGCCTGGCCAGCGTCGGACTGGCGAGTCCGAGGGCGGCGGTGAGCAAAATCCTCGGCAGAAAAGCCGCACGGGCTGCGCCGACGTTGGCGTGGGCTTCCTTCAAGCGATTCTCGGCCGCGATCACGTCGGGGCGCGCATACAGGACTTCCGACGGCAGGCCCGGTGCCAGATCGTTGCGTACATCCTGTTCGTCCAAGCTTCGTCCAGGGGGCATTTCACCGTGCGGTTTGCCGACCAGGAGTGCCAAAGCATGTTCGGTAGCCGCCTGCTGGTTTTCAAGAATCGCCAGTTCGCCCTGGGCGGAGTGCAGGGCACCCGCGGCCATCAGGAAATCCGAACGTGCGGCTGCGCCCAATTCCATGCCACGTCGTATCAGGTCGCGGTTCCTTTTTCTCGACTCGATTGTGGTGCGTGTGATGCTGGTCCGCTCGCCAAGTTCCAGCAAGGTGAAGTAGAGATTGGCCACTTCCGCGATCAGGGATATCCGCAGCGCCCGGCTGGCGGATTCGCTGGCAAGATAGCCTGCGCGCGCCGCCTCGGAAAGGTTGGAGACACGTCCCCAGAAGTCCAGTTCAAATGATACGGCGGTAAGCGAGAACTCGTCGCGTTCAGTGGTTACGGGACGATCGTTGCCGGTAAATGCCGCGGGGATCTTGCTTTTCGTTCGGCTCCCCGAGAGGTTCGCCGACGGCAGTCGATCCGCACTGGCGATTTGATACTGCGCACGGGTTTCGGCAACTCGTGCCAGGGCAATCTTCAGGTCGTTGTTGTGTTCAAGCGCCTCGGTGATCAGCGCCTGTAGGCGAGGATCCTGAAAAAACGTACGCCATTCGATCTGGGTTGCCCTCGGCGCCCCGTCAGCAGCTTCGCCTTGCTGCCATTTTGGCGGAATATGGGAAGAGGGGCGCTGATAATCACCCACCTGGGAGCATCCCGACGCAATCGTCAGGCACAGCAAGGCGGCTAGGACTCGAGTGCTGCGTGCTTCCGTCTGTCCTGATCGACGAGCTGCCATGTCAAGGCTCTTTGAGCGACTCGAACAGTCGGCGCGAAATCGGATCCATGAGGTAGGTCATGAAGCTGCGCTGGCCGGTCTTGATCACTACATCGGTGGACATGCCCGGGCGCAACTTGCGGCCCTGCAGCTGGGCGACGCCTTCCGGCGTCACTTCGACGCGGGCGAGGTAGTAGGGCGGAGTGGGCGGTTGCGGCTCATGGCGGTCACTGGATACCGACTGGACGCGGCCCTCGATGACCAGCGCCGGCGTGTCCGGGAAGGAGGAAATTCGAACATCCGTTGTCAGGCCTACCTTGACGCGGCTGGCGGCGGTAATGGGCACTTGAACGTCGATCAGCAGCTTATCGCCGACCGGCACGATTTCCATCAGCTTGCTGTTTGGCGTGATCACCACGCCGGGGGCCTGCGCGATCATTGCGACGACCTGACCGGACAGGGGCGCGCGAACCGTCATTCGATCAAGGTCGGCCACGGCTTCCTTCAGCCTTTCGGTCAGGTTGGCAACTTCGCGACGGGTTTCTGTGACCTGAGTTTCGACGTCTTTCAGGTACTCTTGCCGCCGCTGAAGCTCGCGCAGTCGGATTTCCGCGCCGCTGCTTCCTTCGCGGGCGATGCGCGCCTCCAGTTCGCTGGTTACGCTGGTCAGTTCGGCGAGCTGTCGTTCCTGTTCAAGCAGGCGGTTGCGCGGGGTGTAGCCCTCCTCCACCAGCGGCCGGGTGCTTTCAAGTTCCTTGCGCAAGGATTCGACCTGCTGGCGGCGTGCATGGAGCTGGTTGCGCGCGCCGGTCGCCTGGATTCGCGAAGCCACCAGGCTTTCCTGAAAAATCGCCAGTTCGCCCTTGAAGGCGCTCTGCCGCGCGTGGAACAATTGCTCCTGGGCCTTCAGCAGGTCTTCGCGCCCCAACTGGGCTGCGAAGGCAACAATATCGTCCGGGAATACCAGTCGCGTGGCGGACGCCTGCTCGGCGGTCAAGCGGGTTTGCTTGGCTACTGCCGCGATGTATTCATGCAGCACGGTATCGCGAGCCGATTGTGACCTGACAGAATCAAGCTCAAGCAGGATGTCGCCTTCTTTCACTGTCTGGTTCTCGCGGACCCTGACGGCCGACACCGTGCCTCCCGTGAGATGCGAGATCGTCTTGCGATGGGACTCGACGACGACCACCCCGGTGGCGGTGATACCTTCGCCAAGGGGGGCCAGTACGGCCCATAGCGCCGTCAGCACAAGACCGAAGAAAATCACCGCATAGCCAAAGGCGATCGCGTCGCGCGGGTTGTCGAGTTCATCGAGCGAATATCCGGCCTCGGCGCCGTTTTCCTTGGGCAGGCTGCTCTCCGGAGCTGCCGGCTTGCGCAGGATTCTGCGCCACCACGAAGTATTAGCGGCCATGGCAGGGGTCCTGGCGCAACATCAATTGCGCAGGTCCATGTCAGTGCTCGCCGGGAACAATAAGGGCGAAGGCAAACACACGGAATGCACGCCTTTCCAGCGGCCAGGTTGCGATGCTTTTGACGAAGGCATGGGCACGGAGAATCTCAAGCCTTGGCTGCCGAGGCAGCGGCGGCAAGCTTGGCCATGACCTGCTCGCGGGGACCGTAGAGCAGCACCTGACCATCCTGCATGACCAGTATCAGGTCGCAATTGCGAATCGCAATCGGCCTGTGGCTGACGATCAATACGGTCTGCCCGCGCTGCTTGGCCTGCTGCAGGGCTGTATCCAGCGCGAGTTCGCCGGCCTCATCGAGATTGGCGTTGGGTTCGTCCAGCACCAGCAGGGGCGG
>CAMBRI010000331.1 GCA_945870205.1 Sulfuritalea hydrogenivorans sk43H
CAGGTCGAGCACCCCGTCACCGAACTGATCACCGGCGTCGACATCGTCCAGGCCCAGATCCGCATCGCCGCCGGCGAGAAGCTTTGGTTCAAGCAGCGCGATATCGAAATTCGCGGCCACGCCATCGAATGCCGCATCAATGCCGAAGACCCCTTCAAATTCACGCCATCGCCGGGAAAGATCACCAACTGGCATCCGCCCGGCGGCCCGGGCATCCGCGTCGACTCGCACGCGTATTCCGGCTACACGGTACCACCCCACTACGACTCGATGATCGGCAAAGTGATCGCTTACGGCGACACCCGCGAACAGGCGATCCGCCGGATGCGCATCGCGCTCTCGGAAATGATGGTGGACGGTATCAAGACCAACATTCCCCTGCACCAGGAACTGATGCTGGATGAACGTTTCATAAAAGGCGGCACAAGCATCCACTACCTTGAAGAAAAGCTCGCCGCCAAGAGCGATGCCCTGAAGGGCAAGTAAGCGGGATGTGGGTCAGCGTTGCCCTGGAAACAGACGCCGCGCACGCGGATGCGCTCTCCGACGCCCTGCTGGCGGCCGGCGCAATTTCCGTGAGCGTGGAGGATGCCCTGGCCGGCACAGATCTGGAGACGCCGCAATTCGGCGAACCGGATGCGACAGGCGTCGGCCCGACGACCCCGCTGTGGAACGAAAGCCGCGTCGTGGCGCTGTTCGATCCGACAGAGAATCTGATTGGTCGCATCGCGGCGGCAGCTGCCGCTGCCGGCATCGACGATCTGCCCGAGATCGAACTGGAAGATGTTGCCGAACAGGACTGGGTGCGGCTGACTCAATCCCAATTCGACCCGATACGCGTAAACGAGCGGCTGTGGATCGTGCCGTCCTGGCATGTCGCGCCGGATCCGAAGGCAATCAGTCTGGTGCTTGACCCCGGACTGGCCTTCGGCACCGGGTCGCATCCGACCACATTTCTCTGCCTGCAGTGGCTCACCGAAACCCTGCGTGGCGGCGAGAAGGTGCTCGACTACGGCTGCGGCTCGGGCATCCTCGGCATTGCCGCAGCGAAGCTGGGCGCCGCGTCGGTGCTTGGGGTGGATATCGACGACAATGCCTTGATCGCGGCACGCGACAACGCCGTCAGCAATCAGGTGACGCTTGCCCTGCGCCACTCGAAACAGGCACTGGACGAACGCTTCGACATCGTGATCGCCAACATCCTCACCAACCCCTTGTGCGTTTTGGCGCCGCTGCTGGCCGGACGTGTCGCTGAGGGCGGGCGCATTGTGCTGTCGGGTGTTCTGGTGGCCCAGGCCGAACTGGTCATTGCCGCCTATGCGCCGCTTGTCGCGCTGCGCGTCGGCGCCGAACACGATGGCTGGGTGCGCCTCGAGGGCGGGCCTTTCGGGCGCCCCGACAACAATGTCGCGGACCACCCATGCTGACGCGCTGCCCCGCTTGCGCTACCCACTTTCGGGTCACCGCGGAACAGCTCAAGGCGCGCTCGGGACGTGTTCGCTGCGGCGAATGCCAGCACGTTTTCAACGCACTCGACAGCCTGATCGAGGAACCGATGGTAGTGCTTGTTCCTGCTGCGGCCGAACCGGCGCCGCCGACAGTTGTCATGCCCCAGGCAGACGCGGAACCGCAAAAAAACGATGCTGCTGCGACTCAAGCGGATGAAGTCGATGTGCCGCCCGCGCCGTCAGCTGAGCCCGTTCCTGAAATGCAATTCCAGACGCTGCAACTGCCAAGGCCGGCGCAGCCAGAAACGGAATATCCGTCTGTCCCGGAGCCATTCCCGGTAGCCGAACCCGCGACCAACGCGAAGGAATCTGAGGAAACAGAAATGCACGCAGCAAGCGGGCACGAAGTATCCGAATTGCGGGTGACTGATGCCGACCCGGGCACGACCAGACCTTCCGCACTCGATACTGCCGCTTCCGATGCAATCACCTCGGCGCAAGGTACATCGGAAACCGCCGCTTACGAGCCACATACGTCCGCAACCGCAGTGTCCGCACCTGTAGTTTCAGCGCTCGAGGTGCCAAGCGCGGCAAACGACGCAGCGGACGAAAGCGAAGACTGGAACGAATCCTTCCCCGTTCCGCCACCGCCACGCCGTTGGCCGTGGGCTATCGGCAGCCTGATTGCGCTGGCCGCACTTGGCTTGCAACTTCTGCTTGCCTTCCGTGTCGAAATTTCAGTCCTGTGGCCCCAGGCGAAGCCGGCTCTGGTGGCCCTGTGCGAGATCGCAGACTGCGAAGTCGGACTGCCGACAAAAGTCGGCATGGTGGGCATAGAGGCGTCCGACCTCCATCCCGACAGCGAAAACAAGGGGCGGCTCGCGCTGTCGGCGACCTTGAAAAATCGCGCGCCCTTCGCCCAGCAGTTTCCGCATCTGGAAGTCACGCTCACCGATACGGCCGATCAGGCGGTGGCGCGCAAGGTATTGGCGCCGGCCGATTATCTGCCGCCAAAGAGCGCGATCGCCAACGGCATGCCAACCAACGCCGATATCGTGGTTGCCATCGGCATCGACTCCGGTACGCTGACAGCCAGCGGCTACCGGCTGTATCTCTTTTATCCCTGACTTTTTACGAAAGCTTGCATGAAGACACTTATCTGCGGATCGATGGCCTACGACACCATCATGGTATTCGGCGACCGCTTCAAGAACCACATCCTGCCGGAGCAGATTCACATCCTCAACGTCGCCTTCCTGGTGCCCGACATGCGGCGCGAGTTCGGCGGCTGCGCCGGCAACATCGCCTACAACCTCAAGCTCCTCGGCGGCGAACCCCTGATCATGGCCGCAATCGGCGACGACAGTGCGCCCTATATGCATCGCCTGAAGCAGTTGGGGCTCGACGCCACCCATGTCAGGGATATTCCGGGCAGCTTTACGGCGCAGGCTTTCATTACCACCGACCTCGATGACAACCAGATTACCGCCTTCCACCCCGGGGCAATGACTCAGTCGCATCAGAACAAGGTGACGGATGCCCGCGAAGTGGGCCTCGGCATCATTTCACCGGATGGCCGCGACGGCATGTTGCAACATGCACAGGAATTCCGTGCCGCCAACATTCCCTTCGTTTTCGATCCCGGCCAGGGCCTGCCGATGTTCGATGGCGGCGAACTGATGGCCTTCCTGAAACTTGCCGACTACTGCACGGTCAACGACTATGAAGCCAAGCTGCTGAGCGAGCGCACCGGACGCACGCTGGAGCAGTTGGCGGGGGAAGTCAAGGCGCTGGTCGTGACGCTGGGCGGAAGCGGGTCGCATATCTACACGGACAGCGGCCGTATCGAGATTCCCGTGGCGGAGCCCGATGCGCTGATCGATCCAACCGGTTGCGGCGATGCTTACCGGGCCGGTTTGCTCTACGGTATCGGCAAAGGCTGGGCCTGGGAAAAGTCAGGACGTTTGGCATCCTTGATGGGAGCAATAAAGATGGGCCACCGCGGCGGACAAAACCACAAGCTGACGCGCGATGACATTGCGGGGCGCTACAAGACGGCGTTTGGCGACAATCTCTGGTGAAGGAAAGCTCATGAACAGTTCGCGTTTGTTTGCAGTCACTCTGACCATGGCCGCGACCCTTGTGCTCACCGGGTGTGCCGGCAGCCAGTCCGGCTCTGCCTACTCCCGTTCGCAAACCCGCGGTGAAATGCATGTCCGCATGGGGGTCGTTGAGTCGGTGCGCAACGTGACCATCGAAGGCACTCAGTCGGGCGTCGGCGCCGGCGCAGGCGCGGTCGTCGGCGGCATTGCGGGCAGCAATGTCGGACAGGGCAAGGGGGCGACAGTCGGTTCGGTGCTGGGCGCCGTAGTCGGCGGCATGGCCGGTCAGGCCATCGAGGAGAAGACCAGCAAGAAAGACGGGCTGGAAATCACCATCAAGCTTGAAAGCGGCCAGATCATTGCCGTGACCCAGGAAGCCGATGAACAGTTCCGCGCCGGTGACAAGGTGCGGGTCCTGTCGGGCAGCGGGGTAACGCGCGTTTCACATTGAACCTAAAAACGGCAGTTACCCGATTCCATTCGCATGATTTGCGAGAAATCGGTGCGTTTGAGACGGCCCGATTCGGGCGATGGTCTGCTTGATATGGTCGCAGCACAAAGTCCAGACGGTCGTTGCGTTGAACTGCTCCGCAGCACGG
>CAMBRI010000332.1 GCA_945870205.1 Sulfuritalea hydrogenivorans sk43H
GACACAGAGGCACAGAGAAAGTCAAAGAATCAATGGCTTGCCGATTCGATACCAATCACCCCACGGGTGAGTGCATGAAACACGGGAAGCACTTGTTTTTCCTCTGTGTCCTCTGTGCCTCTGTGGTTCAACTGAGGTTTTAAGGTTAAACCGTCTACTCAGACATGGAGCCGAACATGCAGTCCAACGTAATTCTGAAGTTTCTCGCTGATTCACGCCGTTACCTCGGCAGCTAAGGCATACCGTTCAACGGCGACTGGTCTTCTCCTTCCAGTCGCCCGAAGGCTCTGCGTCCGCGGGGCCTTCGCCGTTTCAGGAGGGCGTGACTCTGGACCCGAAAATTCCAGCGATTCGATTCACCCAAGCAGGAGCCGCAAATGAACCAGCGAGCCATGAGCCTTATGGACGTTCTCATGCCCCCCGGAAACGACTGGCTTAGGGAACTGTCGCGGCGCAAGTCCGACTTGCCGGCCGGCGTGCACATCGTGCGCTTCAACGAGGGCGACGACGAGTTGCTGGAAGACGAGGCCGGTACCGGCACAAAAGCACGGAGTCGCAGCAAGGTCGCCGCCTGAAAAATTCGGCCGCCGCCTCGCTGCCAGGCTCCCGCTGCCTGTGCAGCGGTTAGGGTTTCTTCGCGGCGAGGCCCTGGGCCGTGTAGTTCAGCTGCGTCATGTCAAAGCCCTGTGAGGCGGCTGCCTTGAGCGCTGCCTCGAGCAGGCTGGCGGGCAATTGCGGGGTGCGCGACAGCACCCAGAGATATTTTCGGTTCGGGTTGCCGACCACGGCCCAGCGATAGTCGGGATCGAGCCCGATCACCCAGTAGTCGGAACGGAACGGCCAGAAGAAGGAAAGCTTGAGCCGGGCGTTGCCGCTGCCGTCGACTACGGTGGCCCTGCCCTCGGCCTGATCGAAGCCGCTTTCGGTGCGGCAGCGGTTGGTCACCGCGACATCGCCGTCCGCGGTCAGCGCGTATTCGGCCGTGGTGTCGCCGATGCACTGGCGCTGGAAGAACATCGGAAAACTGCCGATCTCGTACCACTTGCCGACATAGCGCGCCAGGTCCACCGCCACCACGCTGGCCACCGGCGTTTCGGCCTGGGCCAGCATGGCGACGCAGGCGAGGCCTGAAAGCAGTGCGCGCCGGAGCAAGCCCTGGATCACGGAACAAGCCTGTCGGAAAGGGTGGGCGCCGCGCCGTGGTGTCTGGCCATGTTGTCGTCGTGCATTCCCCGGTTCAGGGTGCGGTCAGGTCATCGACCAGTTTGGTCAGATTCGCCACTTCTGCTTCGAGCGCGGCGACCCGATCTTCAAGCTGCGCCAGGCGTCCGCGCGCCACGTCGTCCGGCTCGCCGGTCCTGGCCGGGCCAGTTGCCGCCGCGGACTCTTCGGCGCCGCTGATCTCTCCGCTGAACAAATGGGCGTAGCGCGCTTCGCGTTTGCCTGGTTCGCGCGGCAGCCGGACCACATAGGGGCCGTCTTCGCGCTGGGCCAGTTGCTCCAGTACCGCTTCGACCTCGCTGACGTCACCAAAGCGACAGAGGCGGGCGGTGTGGCTGCGCAATTCACCCGGCGTCTGCGGTCCGCGCAGGAACAGTTCGCAGACGACGCCGAGTTCCTGCGGCGTGAACTTCAGCGTGCCGTAGTTGGTATTGCAGAAGCGATGCTGAAATTTCGGCACCCGGCTGCCAAAACCCCCGTGTTCATTGACGAAGAACTTCCGTACCAGCGCATCGACGACCTGTTGCACCTCGGTTTCATCCAGGTCCAGCACCGGATCGCGGTTGCTGCGCTGGTTGCAGGCATTGGTCAGGGCGTTGAGCGACAGCGGATACTGTTCCGGCGTGGCGATTTCCTTCTCGATCAGGCAGCCGATGACGCGGGTTTCGTGCAGCGTCAGTTCGATGTTCATGCGCCTACCCCGCCGCTCGTCATGCGGTGGCCAGAGAAGGGTAGTCGGTATAGCCCTCGGGGCCGGGGCTGTAGAACTTTGCCGGATCGGGCAGGTTCAGCGGCGCACCGGCCTGGATACGCGCCGGCAGATCCGGGTTGGCAAGAAACCCAGTGCCGAAGGCCACGGCATCGACCTTGCCGGCGGCGACCGCCTCGGCGGCTTCGGCGCTGGTGTAGCCCATGTTGGCGACCAGCACGCCCTTGTAATTGGCCCGAATCGTGGTCATCACGTCGCCTTTTTGCACGCCGAAGAAATCTCCGCGCATGGCGTGCAGGTAGGCAAGATTGAAATCGTTGAGGCGTGCGGCGAGCCAGGCGGCGAGGCCCACCGGGTCGCTGTCGATCATGCTGTTGTAGCTGTTCAGTGGCGAAATGCGCAGCCCGACGCGCTCGCTGCCCCAGACGCTGCTGGTCGCCTCGATCACCTCGAACAGCAGTCGCGCGCGGTTTTCGACCGAACCGCCGTAAGGGCCGCTGCGCTTGTTGGCACCGTCGCGCAGGAATTCGTCGAGCAGGTAGCCGTTGGCGCCATGCACCTCGACGCCATCGAAGCCGGCCGCTTTGGCGTTCTCCGCGGCCTTGCGGAAGCCGGCGACGATGGCCGGCAGTTCGTCGTCGCCCAGTTCGCGCGGCAGGACGTAGGGCTGCTTGCCTTGCGGGGTATGCACTTCATCGCCCGTGATCGGGATGGCGCTGGGTGCTACGGGTTGTGCGCCGTCGTTGAGCAGCGGATGGCAGGCCCGTCCGCCGTGCCAGATCTGCAGGAAGATGCGGCCTCCGGCGGCATGCACCGCGTCGGTGGTGAGCTTCCAGCCGGCGACCTGAGCCGCGGAATGGATGCCGGGCTCGTGCCAGAAGGCCGAGTTGCCGGCCATGGCCATGGTCGCCTCGGCGATCAGCAGTCCGGCGCTGGCGCGCTGCGCATAGTATTCGGCCATCAGCGCGGTCGGCACATGCCCGTCGCCGGCGCGGCAGCGCGTCAGCGGCGCCATGAAAATGCGGTTGGGTGCGGCGATGGCGCCGAGCTGGAGGGGGCTGAAGAGCGTGGTCATGGTGGCGGGGTAGTCTGTTCGGGAATGGCAGGATACCAGTACAGGCGCAACGCGATGAGGCTAAACTTTGCAGATTGAATCCTTCCCGATGCGACCAAGGGAGATGTCGACATGGCCAAGCATTCCTACCCCCTGTCCAAAGTCTATGGCCTGCTCGAGCCAGGGCCCGTGCTGCTGCTCACCACCGCGCACAAAGGGCGCGCCAATGTCATGACGATGTCCTGGCACACCATGATGGAGTTCGAACCGCCGCTGGTCGGTTGCGTGGTGAGCGGACGCGATTTCAGCTTCGTCGCGTTGAAGGCCACGCGCCAATGCATGCTCAACATTCCGACGGCAGAACTCAAGGCCAAGGTGGTCGCCTGCGGCAATACCTCGGGGCGGCGGGTGGACAAGTTCGCGCTTTGCGGCCTGACACCGCAGCCCGCCGAGACCGTTACCGCGCCGCTGCTCGCCGAGTGCTACGCCAATCTCGAATGCCGCGTGGTCGATACGCGCCTGATGAACCGCTACAACTTCTTCGTGCTGGAAGTGGTCAAGGCCTGGATCGACCCCACCTGCAAGGACCCGCGCACGCTGCACCACCGGGGCCAGGGTGCCTTCATGATTGCCGAGTTCGTCGAGCGCGTGGCGGTAGTGGTCGAACAGTTCATCGCCGCTTTTTGCCAGCAGCGTCGGCCAGGCGTATTCGCCGGCACCAGACTGGGCTGGCTGTAGGGCGGGCGGAACGCTCGTCGGCCATTTTGAGGAACAGCAGGTAGGTAAGCTGTTCGACGTAATCGCCATACGACATGCCGTCGTCACGCAGCACGTTGCAGTAGTTCCAGAGTTTCTGGACGAGGGTGGAAGCGTTCATGTCGGTTTCAGGTTGGCAATGGCGGTTACGCGACGATGCACAGTCTCGATCCGGCTGTCGTAGAGTTCGTCAAAAACGACAAGGCCGGGCAAGGTGTTTTCGAAATCCGGATGAAGCAGCACCGCGCGGAAACGCGCCGCGAGGTAGGCGGCAAGTTCGCCACCCGCTGCGGCGATCTCGGTCTCGACACCGGGACGACCGTCGAGCACATTGAT
>CAMBRI010000333.1 GCA_945870205.1 Sulfuritalea hydrogenivorans sk43H
TACATCTATCCCAGCCGCTATTGCCAGTCGGATCGCCTGCACTGCCTGGCGGTCAAGGAATTCGGCAACCTGCGGCAAGGTTACGCGCGGGTACAGGCCATCCGCGACTGGGTGCTGAATCGTGTCACCTTCCGCTCCAATTCCTCAACGGGCAACACCACGGCGGTCGATACCCTGGTGGAAGAGGTCGGTGTCTGCCGTGACTTCGCCCACCTGATGATTGCCCTGTGTCGCGCGGTCAACATCCCGGCACGTTTTGCCGCCACCATCGACTTCGGCGCCGATCCGATCCTGGGGCCGACCGACTTCCATGCCTGCGTCGAGGTGTATCTGGGCGACCGCTGGTATCTGTTCGATCCGTCGGGCGTCGCCATTCCAATGGGCTTTGTTCGCCTGGGCACCGGGCGCGATGCCGCCGACACGGCTTTTTCCACCATCTTCGGTGGCGTGCGTGGCTCAGCCCCGGTGATAAGCATAGAAGCCATTCCCGACGCGCAAGGTGTTCTGGTGGTGCCGCAGCATGTGCCGCATGCCTTGTCCACCGATGCGCAATTCCAGCAGGCCTGAAACCGGCACATTGTCCGACGGGAGATTTGCTCAGGAAACGGTTACAGGCGATTTGCCGGTTCTGACGCGCCGTACCACCATCGCCGACTCTTCGAACCCGAGCCGCGCATAGAAGGCCAGTGCGGCGGCGTTGTCCCGGTCCGCCAGCAGCGTGACGCGTTCTATGCCTTCCCCGGCGGCCCAGCGCAGCACATGCTCGACCAGTTGCCGGCCGTGGCCCCCGCCGCGATGGCTGGCGGCTAGGATCACGTCTTCGAGGATCAGCACCGGGCCGCCCTCGGCCGTGCTGATGCTGATCAGCGCACTGGCCATGCCGACCACGCGGCCGGCTTCGCGCAGCACGAAAAGGCGGCCATGGGCGGGATGGTCGAGGATCCAGTGCAGGGCAGCAAGCTGCTTTTCGCGCTGCGGCTGGAAGTCAGTCTCGAGTGTGAACAGCTCGTACAGCAGGTCGGCCATTGCTTCGATGTCGGTGCTTGCGGCGAATCCGATGTCCATCCTGATCTTCCGTCGGGCCGGCGGCACGACTTGCGATACCGGCGTCGAAACCTATCCTAGACTTCGTAACCGAAGGACTTGATCACGGCCTTCGCCTTGTCGCCCTTGAGGTACTTGAGCCAGGCCTCGGCGGCGCGCTTGCCGCGGCCCTTGTCGAGCAGCACCGCATCCTGCCGGATGGGACGGTGCAGGCTGGCCGGCACGATCCAGGCCGAGCCGTCGCCCAGCTTGCCATCCTTCATTACCTGCGACATTGCTACAAAGCCGAGTTCGGCATTGCCGGTGGCGACGAACTGATGGGCCTGGGCGATGTTCTCGGCCTGGACGAACTTTGGCTGTACGGCATCGATGAGCTTGAGTGCCATCAGTACGTCGATCGCGGCGGCACCGTAGGGGGCCAGTTTGGGATTGGCGACCGAGACATGCCTGAAGGCGCCGCTGCTCAGTACTTCCCCTTTGTCATCGACATAGCCTGCTTTTGCGGACCAAAGCACGAGGCGGCCGATGGCGTAGGTAAAGCGCGTGCCGGCAACAGCGGCGCCCTCCTTTTCCAGCTTCGTTGGCGTCTCGTCGTCGGCGGACAGCAGCACCTCGAAGGGGGCGCCGTTCTTGATCTGCGCGTAGAACTTACCAGTCGCGCCGAAGACCAACTGGGCCTTGTGGCCGCTGTCCTTCTCGAAATCGGCGGCAATGAGTTTGGCCGGGGCTGTGAAATTGGCGGCGACCGCGATCTGCACTTCGTCGGCGCGTGCGGCGTGGTCGAAGCAGGCAAACAGCAACAACAGGGTGATGGGTCTCATGTCTCGGGTCCGAAGCAGATCGAATAGTCGCAGCAATTCGCGCAACTGGGTGACTTGCAGATCAGTACTTCTGCCTGCTCGCAGAGCTGGCGGTAGAAGAATTTCTTCCACTTCATGTCGCCGACGTTCTTCAGTTTCAAGCTGGTGAAGCGGGTCGTCATCAGCGCGTTGAGTTCGACCCGGCTGGGCAGGCCGAGGTCCTGCCACAAATGGTTGTCGGCCATGCTGGCGGTGGCGATGGCGTGGGCCAGCCAGCGCGAGTCGGGCGCGTCGGTGGTCTGGTGGGCAAGCAGCAGGGCGACCAGGTCGTCGAATTCATCCATTCCGGTGCGCTTTTCCGCCTCCGCTTGTTCGCGCCAGATGTGCAGTAGCGGGCGCAGCGGCGCGGCGGCGGGGAAATAGGTGAGCAGCAAGCCGTCAAACTCATGGGCGCCAAGGCCGGCCAGCGGCGCGCGCCAGGGCCCACGCCTGCGCGGCGCCAGCGCGATGGTACCGGCCAGAGCCTGGGTCTCAGGCAACTGGGGATGACTAGCAAAGGCCAGCAGGTGCGGACGTAGATCGGTGGCGTTCATGTGGCACAGGCGATGCAGGAACGGTGCCAGGCCCGCGAACCGCACCGTTGCGCGCCTTTGGGACGGCTGCCCGTCAGAGTGTCGCAAACCCGACAAAACAATGTGCCGGCTGCCGCATCGGCTTTTCGCCAGCGCCGACTTCTGCATGCCGTCAATGACTTGCGCGCTGGCATGGCGATTGCAAACCAAACAGCAAACCAACGAGGCCCATGATGAAAACGAAGCAACGCGAAGTTTCAGTGCAGGCTAATGCCAGCGTAAGCGGGCGTTATGCCGGAGCTAAAGCCGCCGAAATCGCCGAACTGCTGAACGAGCCAGCCTGCGTCCATAACAAGAAGGAGAAGTCCGGCTGCGCCAAAACCAAGCCGGGTGCGACGGCCGGCGGCTGCTCCTTCGACGGCGCGCAGATCGCCTTGCTGCCGATCGCCGACGTCGCCCACATCGTACATGGCCCGATCGCCTGCGCCGGATCGAGCTGGGACAGCCGCGGCACGCGCTCCAGCGGCCCGACTTTGTACCGCATGGGCATGACCACCGACCTCACCGAGCAGGACATCATCATGGGCCGCGGCGAAAAGCGGCTGCTGCACGCCATCAAGCAGGCGATCGACGACTACCGGCCGGCGGCCGTGTTCCTATATTCCACCTGCGTGCCGGCCCTGATCGGCGACGACCTCGGCGCCGTGGCCAAAGCCGCCACCGAAATGTGGGGCGTGCCCGTGGTGCCGGTCGATTGCGCCGGCTTCTACGGCACCAAGAACCTCGGCAACCGCATCGCCGGCGAGGCCATGTTCCGCCATGTCATCGGCACCCGCGAGCCGGAGCCGGTGCCGCAATCGGCGCAGCGGCCCTGCATCACCGTGCATGACGTGAACCTGATCGGCGAATACAACATCGCCGGAGAGTTCTGGCATGTGGCACCGCTGTTCGACGAACTCGGCCTGCGCATACTCTCTACGCTGTCGGGTGACGCGCGCTTCCACGAGGTGCAGACCATGCACCGCGCCGAAGTGTCGATGGTGGTGTGCGCCAAGGCGCTGCTCAACGTTGCAAGAAAGCTCGAAGGCGACTACGGCGTGCCATTCTTCGAGGGCAGCTTCTACGGCATCACCGACACCTCGCAGGCCTTTCGCGATTTCGCGCGCGTGCTCGGCGACGACGGCCTGACGGCGCGCACCGAAACCTTGATCGCCCGCGAGGAGGCGAAGATTCGCGAAGCACTCGCACCCTGGGCCGATCGCCTCAAGGGCAAGCGGGTACTGCTCTACACCGGCGGCGTCAAGTCCTGGTCGGTGGTGTCCGCCTTGCAGGACCTGGGCATGACGGTGGTCGCCACCGGCACCAACAAGTCCACCGAGGAAGACAAGGCGCGCATCCGCGAGATCATGGGCGATGACGCCCGGATGATCACCGACGGCAGCCCGAAGGCACTGCTGCAGGCCTTCAAGGACTACAAGGCCGACATCCTGATCGCCGGCGGCCGCAACCTCTATACGGCGCTCAAGGCGCGCATTCCCTTCCTCGACATCAACCAGGAGCGCGAGTTCGGTTATGCCGGTTACGAGGGCATGCTGGAACTGGTGCGGCAACTGGCGCTGACTCTCGAAGCGCCGGTCTGGGACAAGGTG
>CAMBRI010000334.1 GCA_945870205.1 Sulfuritalea hydrogenivorans sk43H
CAGTGTAATTATGGGGACACAGCTGGAATTGCACTGATGTATGACAGATATGTACTCCCAAACTGCAAGATAACAAGCAGCAATACTGTCACCTGCCCGTGATCCAGTTATCGTGACTAACCGCTTCCACTACAGGCCGGTTTATGGCGGTAGCCGAAGTTCATCAGGAATGAATCGCTGCAAGGCCGCAAAGAAATCAGGATTCAACTGAGCGACCGGGCGACCTCCGACAGCGGACATGGTCTATGCCAATGCCCTATGTCGGCAGAGGGCACCGACCACCCATTGGTCTCTTCAATCTCGCTGCCGAATTTCTGCCTCTGAGTTTCGATGCCAGCTAGCTGCCGGTGGTCAATGAGTTCTGCCAGAAGCGGCCGTTGATCACTTTGCCCCGAAGAGGACAATCCGCTGTGCTACGGGTATGCTGCCGGGGTTTCGCAGTCCCGCCGCTAGTAAAGACGCGAGTATTGCCCGTTTGATCCATCCAATTTCAATAACTTCTTTAGATAAGCCATGAAGCATATTCGTGCCGTTATAGCTATTGGGATGTGTGCTCTTGCTTTTTCAAGCTCTGTTGGTGCAGTTGAGCAAACTTCATGGAAATGGCAACCGCCTTATAACCCTCCTGATACTTTGAGGCCGCTGTTGGTAAGCAAAGGAATATCAGTTGAACATTGGCGGTTTTGTGAGGCAATACGTTACCGGACAAGTGACTTGGTGATTGCCCTGCTGGATGCCGGAGCGAACCCGCGGGGTATCTGTGAAATAGCCCCTCTTGTCGAAATTCCGGCTATCTTCTTTTCTCTCTCATCCGCAAACGCGGATCCGGAAATCGTCAAGGCGCTCGTAAAAAAGGGGGCGAACATCCATGAGCGCTACACCCCGAACTTCAAGGCGGACTCCGGGCAGTCGTTGTGGGGTAAGTTCATATGGGCCGTCCTCGGCTCAGTCCAAAACACAGATTATTTCCCTTTGTACTATGCGGCTAAATACACTAACTCGAAGACTGTAGAGCAACTGCTTCAATTGGGCGCCGATGTAAAAGCGCAGACCGGAGGACACCGCATGACGGCAATGTTTGTTGCTCGCGATATAGACATTGCAGAAATCTTGTTGAAATACGGAGCAAATCCCAATGATAAAGACGCGAGCGGCATCACGGTGTTGAAGGCCGCAAGGAATTCGTTGGCTCCACTTAGTAAAACGCATTACCAACGGCCAAAGCTAGAAGCATATATCGCTTGGCTTGAGGCACACGGCGCTCATGAATAGCGATCTACCCGGGCACTCAACGTCACTGTCTGGACGTTGCCCGATAGAGCCGCGCAGCGCCTCTGAACTTAATAGGCGAACGGCAGATTCGGAGCCGTCGCCATGTCTGCTAAGGGCACGCTGTACTCACTGGCGCCTTCAAATTTGAGGCCGAATTTCCGCCATTGAATTCCGGTGCCAGGTAGCTGCCGGTGGTCACTGCGTCGAGTCGACCATGCGCGGCCGCTGGCCAGTCAATGCAACCGATGCCAGCCCCCTTTATGCAATTGCGAAGCCAATTGCTTTCGATACTGCTCAGGAGATAACGGTTTTTTTCTCCTGTGAGTTCAACGCCAATTCCGGCGAATCCGATACCTTCAAGCGCCAGCAGTTAGTGCTGCAAATGATTCTGGCCTCAAAGCAGATTGGCGACCATCCGGCATTTGCCGCATTGCCTGGCCCGCGCTAGGCAGGCCGGGTGAGCTACCACATCAAGTCGTCCGGGATCTGGAAGGCGGCATACGGATCGTCCGCATCGATCTCGGCGCAGGTCTTGTTCACGCGCACGACGAGCGTGGGATCGCGCTCGGCGATCTTGTCCGCGATAACCTTGGGTACCAATTCGGTGGCATCGCCCTGGCAGACGATCACCAGGCGCCCGGCGATTAAATGCGCCTGGACCGCGGTCGACACATACAGCCGCTTGATCTTATTGTCGTGAGTGAAGTTGTAAGCAATGTCGCCGGCACCCTTACTCTGGCGATTTTTCAGCACCATTTGGACAATTTGCGCCACGATCGCCTTTTGAGTGGTGGTCGCATCGCGCTGGGCGTTCAGTTCGCGGGCCCGCTCGGCATTCTTGCGTTGCGTTTCGAGTGCAGCCAAGCGCACATCTTCGACATTTTGCGCGCCGGTCTGGCGTTCGACCTTCTTCTGTTTGGACTTTTCCTGGTTGGCCAGTTTGACTTTCTTCTTGTCGACTAGACCGGCTTTCAAAAACTGCTCCTGTAAAGAGGCCATAAATGCCACTCCGTAAATAGGTTTCGCTGGCCCGGGCAGTGGCGCCGGCACGTGAAAAGTGGAAAGGTGGCAGCATAGCAAAGGCGACGCAGCAGACCCGCGACCGCAGCCCTCGCCGTTACATTCATTATCGGGTTACTTCTGCTACGCTACTCTTTTGTCCTAACGCTCATGGCATCGAGCGCCATCCGCAGAAGATGAAACCCGCTAAAGGCAAATTGAAGGCCCGCCCCCCATACCCCCTCACGGGGGGTTACCAATCGGCTCGCTTCGCTCGACTATATGCAATCGCTTCGAACGAGTTGTTTCACGTTAAGAGGGAACACCTATGGCAAATCTCACCACCGTCCTCAAACTAGAAGTCACACGGATTGCGCGCAAGGAACTTCGTGCGGAAACCGAAAGCCTCAAGAAGGCCGCAGCGCATTACCGCTCGGAAATCGCCGCGCTGAAGCGGAAGGTCGCAGAACTGGAACGGCAAGTGGCTAAGGTCGGGAAGTTGATGGCTAAGGCAACACCCGACGGCGCGAAGCCCGACGGTATTGGCAGTAGTGAAATAAAGATCCGCTACAGCGCTAGGAGCATGGCCGCGCAGCGCAAACGCCTGGGCCTATCTGCTGAGAACATGGGCAAGCTCTTTGGCGTATCTGGTCAAACGATTTACGGTTGGGAGGCCGGTGACTCACGCCCGCGTAATGGGCAAATGGCAGCGATAGCGGCCGTGCGGAAGCTGGGGAAGGTAGAGGCGGCTGCTATTTTGGCGAGTCTGTCAGGTTGATCGGTAGCCGCTCTTGTTTCAGCATGGAGCTGACTTTCGACCTTCACGAGTGGCCCGGCCGGCTGATTTCCGAGAGCGACCTTCTAAACGCCTGCTGTACCCTGGAACCTGCCGGAATGCCAATTCTCACAAGTCGGCCCTATGTGGAGCTCAACATAAGGCCGATGCGCTGTCCGAGGGGGGATGCAAGGAATAACGGGACCACTCCGTGACCTGCCGTTGAACCAGTGATGGCGCGAACGTCTCTTGAGGCAGGTAAGGGCACCGTGCTGTAGGTGGTTAGGACCGCTTTCGGGAATCAGAATTTGTACGGCCGCTTTCCGGCAGCGAACTCTGAAAGGCGACGGTCTCTTGCGTGTTCATAAGAGTCACATGATTTCCAGATGTTCATTGACCGCTCCCAAACCATAGAGCAGTCGCAATCGACAAGGCAATGAGCGAAGCATATAGTGTCACGAAATCACAAACGGCATAAGAATGCCAGGGAGCGAAAATGCGTTTCTGTCGGTTAGCCGCCGCCGTGCTTCTGTTGTCGGCTGGCCACGGACAAGCACAAACGCCGTCGGCACCGCCGCGCAACGTGGCGGATATTCTGGCGGTGCTGGATCAGTACAAGCCTGACCCGGTAGCGGTGGAGAAATTGCGTGCTCAGGCCGAGGTGCAACCGCCGGTTACCAAACACGAGCAGGAGCTCGCAGTGTTTTTTCACAAGCGTGCACGGGCAAACGAAAATCTAGGGAGGTTTTCGCAACAGACCGCCGACTTGTATTGTTAAGGCGGTTCGATACGCGCGCGCCGGCGCTCGAACATCTCGGGGCAATTCGCCTCGCGTCGGGCCAGGTCTAGCACTATTTCCCCGCCGCCCTTGTGACAACCCATGGACGGCCCGTAACCGGCTCAAGGCAGCGGCTGGCAAAGGCCCTTGACGCAGGTGCTGCCCTGCGGGCAACTGATCGAACTGCGGCAGGCCTGCTGGCGCACAGGGGCAGCAGG
>CAMBRI010000335.1 GCA_945870205.1 Sulfuritalea hydrogenivorans sk43H
GCCGGCAGGTCGAGGCAGATGACATTGTCACTCGCACGCGCCAGCCACAGCGCCGCCAGCGGGGTAGCCGCCACGGCCAGTTGCACGCGGATATCCATCGCGGCGAGATCGGCGCGCACCAGATTCAGCAGCGCCGTCAGGCCGCCGAACAGGCGCAGGCTGCCGCTGATTTCGAGGCGCAGCGCAGCCGGCGCGAGATTGACCTGCGGCGTGAAGCGCCCGGCCCAGCAGGCCAGTGCCGGGGTGGGAAAGACGGCGGCCGGCGCGTCAGGCGGCGACGCGGCGGCGCCGTCGGATGCCGGCGGCGTCGGGCAATGCAGCGCCAGCCACAACATGGGAAATGCTCCGGGGAAAATCGACGGGGCGCCCGACATCGAGCAGGATCGCCTGGCGTGCCGGCGGCCCGCGCCGCTTGAGCAGTTGCACGCGCAACTGCCTGTCTGTCGGCTGCAACTGCAGGCGCAAGGGCGCCGGCGAAGCCGCAGCAGCGAGTTGCAACGGACGGAAGCAGAAGGCGGCGCCGCCGCCCTCGCCCGCCGCCACCTGCAGGCGGCGCAGGCTGTTGGCCGGCAGGTAGCCGCGAAACAGGACGTCGAGCCAGAGCAGGCTGGCCGCCACGCCGCCGCAGCGCAGGGCCTCGACGCCGGCCCACAGGGCATCGCGCGGGCGGCGCGGAAACACCAGGTGCAGGCAGTCGAGGCGAATCCCCGCGGTGGCCCAAGCCGGCGCATGTGCGCAGTACGGTGGCGCAATCAGCACCACGGCCTGCCCGCTGCGGGTGAGCTCCGCCAGCGCCGGCAGCAGCAGACCGAGTTCGCCGATGCCCTCGTGCTCCGCCAGCAGTTCGGTCAGTGCCCCGCGCGGCCAGCCGCCGCCGGGCAATTCGGCATCGAGGCGGGGAAAACCGGAAGCAAGAGTCGGCGCCGGCGCCACGGCGAAAGCGCCGCCGCGGCGGATGTCGCTGCGTTCCAGCAGATGGGCCAAGGCGGGATTCATGCTAAAAAAACAGTTGAACCACAGAGACACAGAGGCACAGAGGAAAAGCCAAGCGAGAAAAATAATTCTTTGCTTTTGAAGTTCTCTGTGTCTCTGTGTCTCTGTGGTAAAGCCTTTTCACAGTGTCCTGCCGTCGCGGATCAGGCCTACGGCAATGCCTTCGATGGTCAGCGGCTCCTTGCGCGTATTGACCAGGATGGGTGCGAAGTCGCGGTTCGCGGCGATCAGTTCGACCATGCTGCCGCGCCGCTTGAAGCGCTTGACGGTGACTTCGTCCCCGAGCCGGGCGATAACGATCTGGCCGTTGCTGGCCTCGGTGGTGCGATGCACGGCCAGCAGGTCGCCGTCGAGAATGCCGGCTTCGATCATCGACAGGCCGCGCACGCGCAGCAGGAAATCGGCACGCGGCGTGAATAGCGCAGGATCGATGCGGATGTTGCCGAGCTGATTCTCGACCGCCAAGAGCGGGCTGCCGGCAGCGACGATGCCGATCAGCGGCAGGCCGAGCTGCTCCACCAGCCGGATGCCGCGGGCGGAACCCGGTTCCAGCGTGATCGCACCCTTTTTTGCCAACGCCCGCAAATGGTCTTCGGCGGCATTGGGCGAAGCGAAGCCGAAAGCGCTGGCGATTTCGGCGCGCGTCGGCGGCACGCTGAAGACTTCCATGCTGTTGCGGATGAAATCCAGAATCTCCTGCTGACGGGGGGTCAGATCGTTGGCCATGCGCACGCTCCTTTGACTGTTGTTTCGTACAGTACAGCAAAGGGGCGCCGCGGTAAAGACCGGCGCCGCATTTCCTGAACCGCGACCAGGGCGTTTATAGGATAATTCGTCCTGGTCGTCGGGAGAGAGTGACTCCCACCGTCACCGCCGAAGGCGCAACCCCCAGGAACCGCTCAGGCAAAAGGGCCGACGACGCAGCACAAATCTGGAGAGCGGCAGCTCATGGCAGCATCGTGAAGCCTGCCCGCCGACGGAGTAAATCTCTCAGGCGCCAAGGACAGATGGGGATATGACGGAGCCCCGTCACGCCTGTTGCCGCCATCAGTCCGAGGATCACCATGCCGCTACGTACCCCGCTTTACGAATCCCACCTCGCCGCCGGCGCCAAAATGGTCGATTTCTCCGGTTGGGAGATGCCCATCCATTACGGCTCGCAAATCGAGGAACACCATGCCGTGCGACGCGACGCCGGCATGTTCGACGTCTCCCACATGTGCGCACTGGATCTCTCCGGCCCCGATGCCCGCGACTACCTGAGACACCTGTTGGCCAACGACGTGGCGAAGCTGACCACGCCGGGCAAGGCGCTGTATTCCTGCCTGCTCAACGAAACCGGTGGCGTCATCGACGACCTGATCGTGTATTTCTTCAGCCCACAACGCTACCGCATCGTGGTAAACGCCGGCACGGCGGCCAAGGACATTCCCTGGATGCGCGCCCAACTGGCTGGCTTCAAGGCAGAACTCAGTGTGCGTCGCGCCGACAATGACAATCCGGTCGCCATCATCGCGGCGCAGGGCCCCGATGCACGCGAACGCCGCAGCACCGGCAACGATGCCGTCGCAATGATCGCCGTGCAAGGCCCCCGGGGGCGCGAACGCTTCTGGGCCGCCTTCCCCGCCAGCCGCACCGCGACCGAGCCGCTCGGCATATTCCAGGCCGCCGAATGGAAGGAGTGGATGATCGCCCGAACCGGCTACACCGGCGAGGACGGTTTCGAGATCACGCTGCCGGCCGATGACGCCGCACAGGCATGGCAGAACCTGCGCGAGGCCGGCATCAAGCCCTGCGGCCTGGGAGCGAGGGACACCTTGCGCCTCGAAGCCGGCATGAATCTCTACGGCCAGGACATGGACGAGGACATCTCGCCCTTCGAGGCCGGGCTGCGCTGGACCGTCGACCTGAAAGACGCTGCACGTAATTTTGTCGGCAAGCAGGCCCTGACGGCTGGACAGCCGCGCAACCAGTTCGCCGGACTGCTGCTGCTCGATCGCGGCGTGCTGCGCGCCCACCAGAAAGTCATCACGCCGCAGGGCGAGGGCGAAATCACCAGTGGCAGCTTCTCGCCGAGCCTGAACCAGTCAATCGCGCTGGCGCGCCTGCCCGAGGGTGTCGCCATCGGCAGCGAAGTCGAGGTCGAAATCCGCGACAAGCGCCTCAAGGCGCGCGTCGTCAAGCCCAGTTTTGTCCGCAACGGAACCCCCCTTCTCTGAGGAGCACACCATGAACACCCCCGACAACCTGAAATATGCCGCCTCCCATGAATGGGCCAGGCTCGACGCCGACGGCACGGTCACCATCGGCATCACCGACCACGCCCAGGAAGCCCTCGGCGATATCGTCTTCCTCGAACTGCCGGCGGTCGGCCGCGTGGTCAAGGCCGGCGAGGAATGCGCCGTGGTCGAATCGGTGAAGGCCGCTTCCGACATCTATTCGCCGGTATCCGGCGAAGTGGTGGACATCAACCAGGCCGCGGCCGACGCCCCGGAATCGATCAACACAGATGCCTATGCCAACTGGCTGTTCCGCATCAAGCCTGCAGCAACATCCGCCGCCGAACTCGGCGCCCTGCTTGATGCCACGGCCTACGCCGCAACGCTGTAAGTCAAATTCCTCACCACTGAGATACAGAGGCACAGAGAAGAACCAAGCGAGAAAATCGATTCAGTTCCTTTTGAAGTTCTCTGCGCTTCCTCTGTGTCTCTGTGCCTCTGTGGTTCAATATTTTTCTTTTGCCCAAGCCCATGCACGCCGACAACCTTACGAAACCGCTGACCACCCTCGAACACCACGACGAATTCATCGGTCGCCACATCGGCCCCAATGAGCACGTCATCGCCGGCATGCTGGCCTCGATCGGCACCGTTTCGCTCAGCACCCTGATGAGCGAGACGGTGCCGGCCTCCATCCGTCTGCAGCGTGCGCTCGACCTGCCGCCACCGATGCCGGAACATGCGGCGCTGGCGGCACTCAAGGCCATCGCAGCGAAGAACGTGGTCAGGAAATCCCTGATCGGGCAGGGCTACTACGGCAC
>CAMBRI010000336.1 GCA_945870205.1 Sulfuritalea hydrogenivorans sk43H
CTTCGGCGGGCTTTTTTGTGTCCGCGCCACTGTCGAGGACGATATCCATAAGGCATGTCTCCTGCGCTCAGAAGCCGGCGATGCGCGTCAACGCCTTTTGTTCGTCGAAATCGGGGGGTACACCCAGGCCCGCCGCCATGTTGTCTTCCAGGTGTTCGCTGCGATTGCTTGCCGGAATCACGCAAGTCACCGCGGGGTTGGCCAATATCCAGCGCAGAAACAACTGCGCCCAGCTGTGGCAGCCGTGGTCCAGGGCTGCCGTGGGGAGGGCTTTGTCCTTGACTCTGGCGAACAGGGCGCCTTCGGCAAACGGACGGTTGGCGATCACCGCGATGCCGCGCTCGGCCGCAAGGGGAAGCAGGCGCCGCGCGGATTCCTGTTCGGCCAGCGAGTAGTTGATCTGCAGGAAGTCCAGCGGCTCGCGGCGCAGGATTTCCTCGATCTCGGCATAGGCGGCAGAATCGTAGTGGGTGATGCCGATGTAGCGGATGCGTCCTTCGGTCTTCCATGCGCGTAGCACCGGCAGGTGCTGCCGCCAGTCCATCAGGTTGTGCACCTGCATCAGTTCGATGCGGGCGCTTCCCAGACGCCGCAACGATTCCTCCATCTGCGCGACGCCGGCGGTCTTTCCCTGTGTCCAAACCTTGGTGGCGAGGAATAGGCGTTCGCGCAAGCGGTGCTCCCGCGCCAGGTCGCCGACCACGGCTTCCGCGCTGCCGTACATCGGACTGCTGTCGATCACCTCGCCGCCCAGTTCGGCGAAGCGCACCAGCAGGCCGCCGAGCTTGCTGCGTGCCGCCGCATCGGTACCGATATCGAAGGTCCGCCAGGTGCCAAGCCCGATCACCGCCAGGCGACGTCCATCAGCCGGAACGATCCGCGTAAGGGGTCGCGTCGTGGCTTCAGTCAGCGGCGCAATCGCCGACAGTGCCGAAAGTGCGAGCGAGTTTCCGAGAAAGCGGCGTCGTGACGGCATTTTCTAATTGACGGCGTAGTGACCCGGCCGTGCCCTAGTCTGATTGCGCAGATTGTACTCAAGGAGATTTCGATGGGCGCTGGTCGGGTTGATTTGACTTGCCCCCGCCTGCCGGGGATACTTCCCGCTCGCCGGCCCGGATCGCGAATTGGCCCGGCCTGACATGGAAAATAGCGAGGATCACGCCGCCGATGGAAACCAACAAGAAGCCGATTTCCGAATTGATGACCCGCACGGTGTGCGAGGTAAAAACCGATTTTTCCGCGGCGCAAGTGCTTGAACTGATGCAGCGCATGGCCGTCAGTTCGGTGCTGGTGGTTGAGGATCGGCTCACGCTGGGCATCGTCACCGAGCGCGACGTGGTGCGCAACCTGCACCGCAAGGGCGGCTTGCAGGGGCTCAGTTGCGCCGACCTGATGCAGGCCCCGGTGGTGACGGTGGAACAGACCGAGAGCGCCATGGACGTCTATCACATGATGGACGGACGGCGCATCCGGCATATCGCCGTGACCGATGCCGAGGGCCTGCTGGTAGGCATCGTCAGCGAGGGCGACATCCTGCGCGACTTCGGCGTCGAGCATTACATGCGCTTCAAGGATGTCGACGGCGCGATGTCCACCACGGTCGTCCTGCTGCCTGAAAGCGCCAGCGTCGGGGAAGCCGTGGCGCTGATGGACGAGCGTCGCCAAAGCTGCGTTTTCGCCGTTGATGCGGCGCGTCGGCCGCTCGGGGTGCTGACCGAAAGAGACATCGTGCGCCTATGCCACGGGCACGACGATCCGCGGGGCCTGACGCTGGGCGAGACGATGAAAAGCCCGGTGCGCACAGCACATCGCGCCGAGCACCTGCACGATGTGGTCAAGTCGATGGATGCGGCGCATGTCCGCCGTCTCGCGGTGGTCGAAAGCGACGGCAGCGTCTGCGGTGTGCTGACGCATCACGAGATCGTGCACGGCCTTGAGGGCCAGTACGTGAGCTATCTCAAGGACATGCTCCAGGAGCAGGAAAAGGCGCTGGTCAGCCGGCAGGTGGCGGTGAAGGAGAAGAACCTGCTGGAGAGCATCCTGCGCTCGGCCACCGGTACCGCGGTGATCGCGACCGACATGGAATGCCGCGTCGCCTACTGCAACCCGGCGGTGGCGGCGATGCCGAAGCTGCAGCCCTTCGCCATGCGTGGCAAGGATGTGCGCGAAGCACTGGCGCACTTGGGCTGGCCTGAGTGTGTCGCGATGATGACGCCCCAGGCGCTGGGCAACGGCCGGCTGCACACGCAGTTGCTGGCATGGACCGAGGGAAGCGAAACCCAGCACGCCGAACTGCAGCTATCGCTGCTGGTCGACGACAGGAACCAGCCCGAGGGCTACCTGTTGCTGGCGAGGTAGATCCCTCAGGCAGTGCTGGCCGCTTCCTTTTCCTGCAAGGCGCGCCACATCACCTTGCCGGTGCCTGACTTGGGCAGCGTCTCGACAAACTCGACGATGCGCGGCGACTTGTAGGTCGCCATGTTGGCGCGGGCCCAGTCGATGATGTCCTGCTCGCTCACCTTGCCGCGGCTCGCTTCCTTGATCACCACGAAGGCCTTGACGGTCTCGCCGCGATGCGGGTCCTTCGCGCCGATCACGCAGGCCTCCTGTATTGCCGGGTGCTCGTACATCAGCGCCTCGACCTCGGCCGGCCAGACCTTGAAGCCGGAGGCGTTGATCATGCGCTTCAGGCGATCGACCATGAAAAAGTAACCGTCCTCATCGACGCGCCCCAGGTCGCCGGTGCGAAACCATGATTTGCCGTCGATGTCTACGAAGGCATTGCGCGTCGCCTCAGGGTTGTTCCAGTAGCCCTTGAACACCTGCGGTCCGCGCGTGAGGATTTCGCCAACCTCGTTGGCCGGCAGTTCCTTGAAGGTATTGGGGGCGACCACCATCGATTCGACGTCGAAGATCGGGATGCCGAGGCACTGCTTCTTGGCCCGGTCGGGCGGGTTGATGTGCGAGGGTGCGATGGTCTCCGACAGGCCGTAGCCCTCGACGTAGACGATGCCCATGTCGAGCAACTTCTGCGCGATGGCTTCCGGCATTGCCGCGCCGCCGCCGCTCATGCGGCTGATCGACGAGAGGTCGTAGTCGCCCAGCTTCGGATTCATCAGGAAGTCGATCACCATGGTCGGGATCGAGGTCCACGAGGTCACGCCGTAGCGGGCGATGCACTGCGCCGCGGCGTCGCGGTCCCAGCGCGGCAGGAGGACCACGGTGGAGCCGGCCTGCAGCGGCCCGCTCATGCTGCCCTGCATGCCGGTCACATGGAAGAAAGGCAGCACCGCCAGATACACGGCATCCTGCTGGATGCCGAACCACTGGTAGCCGGCCATCAGCGTGTGCAGCACCGTGCGGTGGGTATGCATGCAGCCCTTGGGGTGGCCAGTGGTACCAGAGGTGTAGGGCATCACGCAGAGGTCGTCGGGGCCGACCATGATCAGGCCGGGTTTCAGGTTCTGCGCCAGCGCGTCGGACCACAGCGTGACGCCGGGTTCGGTGAGCGCCTGGCGCGGCGCCTTGACGAAGTCCGGCACCTTGAGGTCGGTGGGCGCCTTGAGGTAATCGGAGTACGCCGCGACGAGGATCTGCTGCAGGCCCTGGTCTTCGCCCGGACCCAGCAGCGGCTTCATCTGCGGGTAAATGTCCTGCGCCACGATGGCGACCGCGGCACCGGCATCCTTGACGTAATGGCGCAACTCGGTCGTCATGTTCATCGGATTGACCGGCACCACCACGGCATTGGCGCGCAGGATGCCGTAGTAGGCCAGCACGAACTGCGGGCTGTTCTGCATGTAGAGCAGCACCCGGTCGCCCTTCTTCACGCCCTGCGCTTCCAGCCAGCCGGCGACGCGCTCTGCCTCGTCCTTGAACTCGGCGAAGCTGATCTGGGTGTCGTAGAACACCAGGTAGGGCTTGTTCGGGAAGCGGCGCGCCGAGACCTCGACGTTGTAGAACAGGTCGGTCTCGGGCACGCTCATGTGCCGCGGCAGGCCCTTGGGCCAGTG
>CAMBRI010000337.1 GCA_945870205.1 Sulfuritalea hydrogenivorans sk43H
GCGCAGCAGATCGTACACAACCAGCAGTCACTGCAGGAGCAGGCGGACGCTTCCGAATACCTGTCATCCCTGGCGCTGGCCAGCATGGATGAAGCCGGCATCGTGCTGCAGTTCATGAGCAAGCTGATCGGCTGGAACAGCGAACAGGAGGTAGCCGAGGGTTTGCTCGAACTGATGCAGCGCTACAAGCTGGAAGGTGTGGTGCAGACCAGGACAGCCCAGTGCAGCCTGACGTTGAGCAAGGCGGGTGCCAACCTGCCGCTCGAGGTCTCGGTGATCGAACACGTCAGCGGCATGGATCGCATCTTCGAATTCCGCAGCCGCAGCGTGCACAACTTCGAGCGCGTGACGCTGATGGTGAACAACATGCCGCTGGCCGATCCGGATTTCTGCGGCCGCATTCGCGACAACTTGTCGGTAGCGGCGCAGGGTGCAGACTCGCGCTTGCAGGCGATCGAAACCGAGGAGGCCAACCGCAGAAACCAGAAGGGCATCCTCGAAGCGCTGCAAAGCGTACGTGAATCGATCAGTGCCATGCATCAGGCCCACCTCCAAGACCGGGCGGCAAGCACGGCATTGATGGTGGAACTGGACCAGGACATGGCGAATTCCTTCGTGCATCTGGGAATGACCGACAACCAGGAGCGCAAGATGGAAAACCTGGTCGGCGATTTCATGAAGCGCCTGGTGGAACTGCTGGATCGCGGCGAGGAAACTCAGGAAGCCATGCGAGGTTTGAGCGAGAAACTGGGGCGACTGCAGAACTGATGCATTCGCGCCCGTTGCGACAGGCGATTGTTGCCGTCTGTTAGCGGGTCTTGCTGAAATCCGGCGGGCGCTTTTCCTTGAACGACGAAATTCCTTCGCGCGCGCTTTCGGTGCAGGCCGAGAGGCCGAAAGCCTTGTAGCCGACCTCCAGGGCGGCAGCGAATGTGTTCGCCGCAGCCGCTTCGAGGATGGCCTCTTCCATGATGTCTATGCATTCGCGGCTGAGCACCTGGCCGCTGGCGGCCCTGGCCTCGATGGCCTCGATGCGGACGGCCACCGGCGCATCGCCGATCGGTGTGACGCGACCTGACAGTTCGCGCACGCGCGCCACGGCCGTCGCGATCAGCGCGGCATAGTCTTCCGCCAAACCGCAGACGATGCCCAGTTCGTGAGCACGCGTTGCCTTCAGGCGCTCGGCCGTGCGCAGCATGGCGTTGAAGGTGGCGGTCGCATGCGGCCAGCGCCGATAGGGCACCACCATGGCGCCGATGCCATGCACGATGCCCAGCGTGACCTCGGGCATCTGTATCCAGGCGCGCTTGAGCGCCACGATGCCGTGGCAGCGCGCGGCAAGCTCGAAACCGCCGCCCAGCGCCATGCCGTTCAAGGCCGCGACTACCGGCTTCTTCATCTGGTCCAGGTGCACCAGCAGGCGCGAGCAGTCGCGGGCGTACTGCTCCGACGCGGGCGCGTCGCCCAGCATGTCCACGAAGCGGCCGATGTCGCCGCCGGCACAGAAGGCGCGCGTGCCATAGCCGGTGAGGACGAAGCCGGTGACCTTGGGATCGTTCTCGAAACGGCGGATGACGGCAAGGATTTCGTCGTTCATTTCGTCGTGCAGCGCGTTCATGGCTTCGGGCCGGCGCAGGGTGATGACTTTGACGCCGTCGAGGTCATCGACCAGGATGTTGCGCAAGAAGCCCTGATAGGCATTGAAGGCGCGTTTGGGCATGGGCATGCCGGGACGCTCGTCGCGCAGGCGCGTCAGCGCGCCGCCGCTGGTCGCTTCGCCCAGGCTGCGCATCAGGTCGAGCGGGCCGCTCTTGAAGCCGAGCGCCAGACGGCAGCCCAGATCGAGATCGGCCGAGTCGCCGATCTTGCGGTCGACAATGTCTACGCTTTGCGAGAACAGGATGCCGAGCAGGCGCTCGCGTATGGCCCGGGCCGTGTCGGCCGCCACCTCGACGCGCTTGCCCGGCGGCACCGTGACCCAGGTATCGACCGAGCGGAAGATCGGCGCCGGAGTGTAGTGCGGGCCCTCCATTTCGGCTTGCAGGGTATTGGTCTCGGTGATGATCGGATTGCCGTGCGCCATGTTCAGCACGAAGAAGGGGCCGGCATGGACAAACTCGGCGGCGACGCTGTCGACTTCGGCGGCAGTGGCACGGTCGAGCAGCATGGCGGATTCGTTGCACCAGTTGTCGAAGATGCGGTCGAGCATGAAGCAGGCGACATCGGCGGTGACCAGCGGCACCTTGCCGGTCATGCAGAACACCCAGCGCAGGTATTCCACAACCGCCGGATCGGTCTTCTTCCAGCGAATTACTTCGACTGCCGGATTGCGCCACGCGGGGGCGAAAAAGTGCGTCACCGTGGCGCGTTCTTTGTGTTTCAGTTGCGAGAATATCTGCGCCGCCGGCAAGGAACTGGTGTTGGAAGTGATCAGCGCATCGGGCCGCAGCACCGCTTCGATCTGAGCGAATATCTTGCGCTTCAGCGCGAGGTTTTCGGTGGCAGCCTCGATCACCCAGTCACATTCGGCGATGTCGGCATAGTTGAGCGTGCCGACCAGATTGCTGTTCACCGCGATGGCATCGGCTTCGCTCATCTTGCCTTTGGCGACGGCTTTCTTCGAATAGTCCTGGAAACGCAGCAGCGCGCCATCGACGGCCTTTTGCGACACATCGACCAGATACAGCTTCAGATCGGGCAGGGCGCTCTTGAGGTAATAGCCGATATCGGGCCCTATGGTGCCGGCGCCGATTACCGCAACAGAGCGTGGCAGGGGGCGGGCGGGGGTGGCGAGCAGCGGGTTGGCGAAGGCGTTGGTCATGGCTGGATCCTGTTTGTGTATGCGGTATACAATCAGATTATCCAACATTCACGGCGAACGCACAATTGCCGCGATGCCGTGCCTGGGCCTTGTCAGCCCGGTAGTGCCTGTTCCTGCCCTTTCAGGCGGAGGTCGCTGGTGTAGGGCTCGCGCGGATAGTGGAAGGCCACCGGGCCGTCTGGTTCGGCGTGAATGAACTGGTGTACCGACGGGTTCCCGGAATTCAGCAGTTCTTCGGGTGTCCCGGACGCGACGACCACGCCGTCGTGGATGAAGTGGGCGTAGTCGACGACCTTGAGGGTTTCCGATACGTCATAGGTGACGATGATCGATGTTGCCCCGAGGGCATCGTTCAAGCGCCGGATCAATTCGGCGATGACGTTGAGGGAGATCGGATCCAGCCCGGCAAAAGGTTCGTCGTACATGGTCAGCATCGGGTCCAGGGCGATCGCCCTGGCCAGAGCGACGCGTCGTGCCATGCCGCCGGAAAGTTCGTTGGGCATCAGCGAGGTCGACCCCCGCAGGCCAACCGCGTGGAGTTTCATCAGCACCAGCGAGTGGATCAGATCCTCGCTGAGATCGGTCAGTTCGCGCATCGGAAATGCGATGTTGTCATACACCGATATATCGCTGAACAGCCCGCCCGCCTGGAACATCATGCCCATGTTGCGGCGCATTTCGTAGAGGCCCTTGTTGTCCAGCTCATGAATGATGCGTCCATCGACGCGCACCAGGCCGCGGTCCGGTCGTCGCTGGCCGCCGATCAACTTCAGAATGGTGCTCTTCCCCGAGCCGCTGACGCCGAGAATGCCGACCACTTTCCCTCGCGGCACGGCAAGCTGTATGCCCTTCAGGACCTGGTTGCTGCCATAGGCAAAGTGCAGGTCTTCAATTTCGATGAGGTTTTCGGATGGGTCGCTCACGCTGTTGCTTCCTTTTATGCCGGTCATGTACTGCCACAAAGGCTTATGGTGACACAGATCACCGCCATTGGACGAGGGGTACCTGCGCGTTCAGCCCAGCAGTTCGCGCAAGCGGGTTTTAAGCACCTTGCCGGTATTGTTCTTCGGCAGCGCATCAAGCATTACGTAACGCTTGGGTCGCTTGAACCGTGCAATGTTGTCCAGGCACAGGGCGTCGAGTTCGGCGCTGTCGGGTG
>CAMBRI010000338.1 GCA_945870205.1 Sulfuritalea hydrogenivorans sk43H
TCTCCCGAAGATCGCGACCGCTACAAACCCGTGTTCGACACGCTGACCTACCACAACGACCACTACCTGCTGCTGGCCGACTATGCGTCCTACATCGACTGCCAGGAAAAGGTCGGGGCCCTGTATCGCGACCCGGCGGCCTGGGTGCAGAAGGCCATCCTCAATGTCGCGGGCATGGGGCAGTTTTCGTCGGACCGCACCATCGGCCAGTACGCAAAGACGATCTGGAACGTCGAGGCGTTGCCGCGCGCGGTGGGGTGAAAGTCAGTGCCGGAAGCCGGATCATGAAGAGCCGGGCCCAGTTTCCCGCGCCCGCTGCTTGGCTACGATGTAGGCCGATTGCGGCACGTAAAGCAGATCGGCGATCTTGCGCATGAAATGCTGTTCGTGCGCGTCGAGGTGACCGTCGGCAAACGCCACTTGCCACAGGGCTTCGACAACCTGGATTTTCTGTTCGGCGTTGAAGCTCTTGTTGATCAGCGAAGTGAACTGGAAGTAATCGGTGGCCTGCCGCGCCTCTTCGGTCGCCAGCGTCATGAGGGTCTCGACTTCTGTTGCGTCGAGGCCGAACTGGCGCTGTAGCGCGCCGGTCACCGCCGCAGTTTCTTCGGCGGTGACGGATGCGTCCATGCGCATCATTTCCAGTAGTAGAGCCGCCGTCGCGACATGCAGCGCGCGTTGCGCAGCGATACCCGAGCCACCCATATCCGGCTCGATCATCTGTGTAAAGAAATTTCTGATTGCGGCAATCATCCTGTTCCTGCTCCCTATAGATTCAGCGCGCCGGCGTAACCCGTCATTTCGAGATAGCCGCGGCCGCCGAGCGTACCCTGAAGGCGTACCAGACCCTCCCAGTAGCTGACGGGCAGCGGCCGGCGCGCGGTGATTTCCTGATCGTCCAGTACCGGCACGGTTTCTATCCGATGCAGCCCGCAGCGGATTTCCATTTGCACCGGGTAGCGAGCGCCGTTGCGCGGCGATGTCCAGTGGCGCATGGGCGTGAAGCTCACTTCATTGGCGTCGAACTGCTGCATCTTGCCGGATGCGTAGCGCAGGCTGGCGTGGGCATGGACGGTTTCTCCCGCGCCATTGCGGATGCGAAACGCCATAAGCGCGCCGCCGTCGTCGAGGTTGATGCCGATCCAGTCCCAACCCACGCTGTCGGCGCCGAGCACCTGGCTCGACCATTCGTGGTCGAACCAGGCTCGTCCCATTGCCGCCTGGCGCTTGCCATCGAGAGTGAGACTGCCTGCCACCTGCAACTGCGGCCAACTGGTGTAGTGGCTGGCGAATTCAGGGCGCGGCCCCTTCTGCGACCAGCCGCTTTCGCCCTGTAGCAGTAGCGGTTGCGTGGGCTTCAGCAGCAGGTCGAAGGCAAATGATGCATCCTGCATCTTGATGCGGAAGCTCTCTTCCCGCCCCTCACCCTGTCGCCGCATCTGCCAGGGGCCGATATGCACGTCGCAATCGGTGGCGGAAAACCCGGCGCCGAGATTGGCGCGGCCCGCGCGCTCGGCATGCATGAGGCGAGCTCCGGGGCGCGTGATGGCGGCATGGGCAAACAGGATCTGGCTGGCCGCGATGGGTGACGTGAGGTCTTCCGCTACTCCCGGCCGGCTGCGAAAAAATGTCATCTGGAAGCCTGTGTCGCGCTCGGGTAGATCGAGCGCGCCGGTGACGTACCACCACTCGGTACGAAAGCCGGGATGCGCGCCGTGGTCGCGCGGGAAGGCAAGGCGGGTTGCACGGCTTGCCGGCGGATAGTGCAGCGCTGGTTTGACTGCGGCGTCTTGGTCTGCCGTGGCCGACGCGAGCGTCGGCAGCAGCAGTGGAGTCAGCAGAAAGGCGCGGCGTTGCATCGAGGTATGGCCCGGCTTACTGTGCGTTGGCCAGGATCTGGGCCGCCGGCAGGCGGGTCGCCTGGCGCGCGGCAAAGCGGCTGGCGCCGATGCCGGCCAGGAGCGTCAGCGCGGCGCCCAGCAGCACCTGCAGCCACGGAACCTGCAACTCCATGCGCCAGTGGAAGGCCTGCGGATTGACCACGTGGGTGAGTATGGCGCCCACCGCGATGCCGCAGGCCAGCCCGATCGCGAGGCCGATGGCGGCGATCAGGGCGCCCTCGAACATCACGGCGCGGGTCAGCATGGCGCGATCGAAACCGAGGGCCGAGAGGGTCGCCAGTTCGCGCGCGCGCAGCCACACGCTGGCAGCCAGCGTCACCGCCAGGCCGAAGAGTCCGATCAGCATGGCGGCGGCCTCCAGCGCGTAGGTGACGGCGAAGCTCTTGTCGAAGATGGCCATGCTCAGCGCGCGTATCGCGCCGCTTTCCGCCATCTCGACGCCATGGCGTGTCACCTGCTGCGCCAGCCAGGCGCGCGCTGCGGCGTCCTGGTCGCTGCGCGGCCACAGGGCAAGCTCGGTGGCTTCGAAGCCACCACCCAGCGCGCGATAGTCTTCGCTGCTGATCACCACGGCGCCGAACTGGCGTGCATAGTCGCGCCAGACGCCGCCGATGACGACCTCGACTTCGCGCCCGAGCAGCGGCAACCGCAGTGTCTGGCCGGGGGCCAGACGGTAGAGCTCCTGCATTGGTTCGCTGATCCAGACTGCCATGCGCCCGGACGGTGCCGCGACGACGGTACCGGTGAAGGGCAGGCGCGCCGCGGGGTCTGCGCGGTCCAGTTCGCGCACCAGCAGCGCCACGGTGGGCCGCTGCGGATCGAGGGTGAGCGCGCCGACGGCGCTGCGCTCTATTTTCGCGAAGGGCGCCTCCGGCTGCCCCAGCGCGGCGAGCAATTCCTGCGGCAGAGGTACGCCCTTGCTGCGTACATACAGCGGCGCGGGCAAGACCACGTCCAGCCATTGATCGAGCGCGATGCGAAAGCTCGAGACCATGGTCACCATGCTGACAGTCAGCGCGAAGCTGACGATCAGGCCGCAGGCCGCCACTTGCGCCATCAGCGGCGCCTGGACAATGTTTTGCACGGCGATGCGTTGCGGTGCGGGCAAAGCCAGGCGGGCGATGCTGCCGAATACGAGCTGCGTCACCAGCGGCGCCGCGGCAACGCCGAGCGCCAGCACCAGGGCGATCGCGCCGTAGCCTGCCAGCGGCAGCTCGAACAGTGCCGGCAGGCGCGTCAACACGATGGCTGCACACGCGACAAGGGTGATGCTGGCCAGATTGAGCCGGTGACGCGAGCGTTGTGTGCCGGCCTCTGCCGGCGGCCGTTGGGCAAAGCCGGTTTTCAGGGCCTGCGCCAGCGGCTGCACGCGATTGAGCCAGGCCGGGTACAGCGCTCCGGCCAGGCTCGCGGCACATCCTAGGGCGAAGAAGGCAAGCGCAGGCAGCAGTTGCGGCACGATCAGCGGGGTGCTGGCGGAGAAGAAGCCGCCGCCCAGATCGCCGCCCAGCAGGCGCGTGAAGCCAAGTGCCAGCGCATAGCCGAATGCCAGGCCGAACGCTGCGCCTGGCACGCCGATGGCCAGACCCTCGAACAGGACCTGCAGCAGGCGCATGCGTGGCGAAAGTCCGAGCACGCCGAGCAAGGCGAACTGCGTCGAGCGTTGCGCCACGGCGGTCAGTTGGGTGGCGAAAACCAGAAAAGCGCCGGTCAGCAGGGCCACCAGCGCAAGCACGTTCAGATTGACCCGATAGGCGCGCGAGATATTCGATACCCTGGCATGGTTGTCCTCCGCGGCGCGCAAGGTGAGGCCAGCGGGAAGTCGCGCTGCCCAGTGCTCAAGCCAGGACGCAAGCTGGGTGCCTGGCAGCAGGCGCAGGCGTCCTTCGCTGACCGCGTCAGGCGGGCCGAAGCGTGACTGGACCCAGGCAATGTCGGCCACCAGCAGCAGGTCATCGGGTCGCGCCGCAGGGAGGTCGCCGGCAATCCGCGTCACCCAGCGAGCCTCGCCACGGCTCAGCGTTACCACGCCACCAATTCCAAGTTTGAGGTTGGCGAGCAG
>CAMBRI010000339.1 GCA_945870205.1 Sulfuritalea hydrogenivorans sk43H
TCCTATTGCTCCGGCCACTGCTGCGGCACCAGCATCAAGCAGGCGAACTATTTCAAGGACCAGAACCCGGACATCGACACCGCGATCGTGTATCAGGACCTGCGCGTGCCGGGCATGGGTGAGGATTTCTACCGCGGCGCGCAGGAAAAGGGCGTCATCTTCACCAAAGGCAAGGCAAGCAAAGTCACCGGCGGCGACAGTTGCAGCGTGACTTTCAAGGACCTGATCCTCGACGAAGAGAACACCATCGCCGCCGACCTCGTGGTGCTGGCAACCGGCCAGGTGCCGAATGCCGGCGTCGACCTCGAAGCCTGGAACCCGGTGGTAACGGCCGCCGACGGTGGCGACGCAGCGGCCAAGGTCGCGCGCGATGAGATGAAGACGATTTCGATCCTCAATCTCAACTACCGCCAGGGCCCGGACGTGCCGCAGTTCAAGCATGGCTTCGCCGACTCCCACTTCATCTGTTTCCCCTACGAGACGCGCCGCACCGGCATCTACGCCGCCGGCCCGGTGCGCAGGCCGATGGACATCCTGCAGGCCACGGACGACGCCACCGGCGCCGCACTGAAGGCAATTCAGGCCGTCGAGAACGCGGCCATTGGCCGCGCCGCGCACCCACGTTCGGGCGACCTGTCCTTCCCGACAGCTCGCCTCGAAGGTTGCACCCAGTGCAAGCGCTGCACGGTCGAGTGCCCCTTCGGCGCCATCGACGAAGACGAAAGGCGTTTCCCGGTTTTCAACGAGGAGCGCTGCCGCCGCTGCGGCACCTGCATGGGTGCCTGCCCGGTGCGCGTGATTTCCTTCGAGAACTACTCCTGCGACACCGTCGGCAGCCAGGTCAAGGCGATCGAAATCCCGGAGGAGGACGAAGAGAAGCCGCGCATCCTGGTGCTGGCCTGCGAGAACGACGCCTACCCGGCGCTCGACATGGCGGGCCTGGCGCGCATGAACTACTCGGCCTTCGTGCGCATCATCCCGGTGCGCTGCCTAGGCTCGGTGAACACGATCTGGATCACCGACGCAATGAACTCGGGCTATGACGGAGTGATGATGATGGGCTGCAAGAAGGGCGATGACTACCAGTGCCACTTCGTCAAAGGCTCAGAACTCGCCCACTACCGCATGAGCAAGATCGGCGACACGCTGAAGCAGCTCGGCCTCGAACCCGAGCGCGTCGTGACACAGGAAGTGGCGATCACCGACAACGCCCGCGTGGTCACGCTGATCAACGACTACGTCGCTGAACTCGAAAAGCTTGGGCCATCCCCGATGAAAGGCTTCGGCTAAGGAGACGCGACAGATGACTACTGCAAACCAAAACGCGAATTTGGCTAACTCGGAGCGTTACCGCAACAACTTCCTCAAGGAAGTCGAGGCCAACGTCGAAGAAGGCCATATGGTCAAGATGTGCATGCAGTGCGGCGTCTGCGCCGGCTCCTGCCCCTTGGGCAACGCCTGGGAACATTCGCCGCAGAAGATCTTCATGATGATCCGCGCAGGCAAGCGCGACGAGGTGCTGGGTTCCGACTCGATGTTCATGTGCACCTCCTGCTACAACTGCATGGTGCGCTGCCCGCGCCAGTTGCCGATTACGCATATCATGCACGGCCTGGCCAACTACGCGCATCGCCTCGGCCTTGCCCCCAAGGGCCAGCCAACGCGCGAATTCGCCACGCTGTTCTGGAACAACGCGATCAAGAAGGGGCGGGTCAATGAACTGACGCTGACGTTGCGCCACTACTTCCGGGGCGGTCTAGTGTCCGGCATCAAGGAAGCGCTGGGCATGCAGAGCATTGGCCTCGGCCTGTTCCTGGCCAAGCGGCTAAACCCCATGGAAATCTTCGGTGGCCATGGCGTCAAGGATCTCAAGGGATTCCATGCCATCATCGCCAAGGCGAAGGAAATCGAGGATCGCAAGAAGGGCTTCAGCGCCTGAGGAGGCAAGACAAATGGCAAAGAAAGAATACGCGTTCTACCCCGGCTGCTCCTCGCAGCTCAAGGCCTCGGCCTCCAACTACCTGGTGTCGACAAACTCGATGTGCAAGTCGCTCGACATCAAGCTGACGGAGATCCCGGACTGGAACTGTTGTGGCGCCTCGGTCGGTTACTGCGAAGGCGGCGAACTGCCGCGCATCGCCATCAACGCACGCAACTTCGCCCAGGCCGAGACGCATCTGCCGGGACAGGACATCGTTGCTACTTGCGCTGCCTGCTGGTTGAGCGCCCGCGAATCGAAGGAACGCCTTGACGGTTCGGCGCAGTTGCTGAAGGAAACCAACGAGGCCCTGGCCGCTGCCGGTTTGCACTACGACGGCGGCGCCAATGTGCGCCACATGGTCGAAGTGCTGATTGAGGACTTCGGCTACGACGGCCTCAAGGCGCCGATGAAGAAGTCGCTGGAAGGCATCAAGTTCGCCGGCTACGTTGGCTGCCAGACCAACCGTCCCTTCGGCATCGTCGGCGAATCCTTCGAGAATCCGCTGTACCTGGACAAGATGGTGGAAACCTTCGGCGGCGAAGCGCTGACCGGCTATGACCAGAAGGTCACCTGCTGCGGTGGCGCGCTGGCGTTTTCCGAGCCGGAAAAAAGCCAGAAGCAGATCCGCGACATCGTCGAATCGGCCTACGACGCCGGCGCCGAGATGATCGTCACGCCCTGCCCGTTATGCCAGGCAAACGTCGAGGTCTATCAGTCGGAAATCAACAAGAAGCAGGGCACCAAGTTCAACATGCCCGTGCTCTACTACTCGCAACTGATGACCATCGCCTACGGCGGCAGCGCGAAGGATGCGGGGCTGAACGGCCAGTTGATCCGCGCCGAAAAGCTGGAAAAGATCGCCGGGAAGTAGGCGTTCCGGCACCGGTTGGAAGAATTTCCGGCGAATCGCACTGTCACTGGCGCCGACGGTCTTGAAGCCGCACCGCGCGCGCCAACAAGCTTCAGGCTGCTAGCGCGTGCTCCACGGCAAGCGGATATGCACCATTGGCCTTGGCATCGAGCAAGACGATTTCCACCGTAGTGCCGTCCTCGGCGTAGCTGATATGCGTGGTCCAATCCTGCGAGACCTCGCGACAGACAGGTTTGTCCGACAGATGGAGCACCAGAATGTCATCCTCGTCGTAGTAGGTCGTGCGCATGACGCCTCCTTACAGTATCGAAAAATGGTGCATGACCGTTTTCACGACCACGGCATCCTCTAGAACCACGACCGCACAAAGCAGATTGTCGTTCCGTTCCGGAAAATCCTTGAATGCCCATAAATGGGTATCGTCCCGGTAACGAGTTTCTCCGCAATCGATGACCTCTAGCAACATGGCATCCGGAATGTCGCGCTCCGACATCCGTATTCGTGCATGACGAGTAATGATGACAGAACGCTGGAAGCGGATGCTGAACATGGCGTCCATTGTATTACCGCGGCGGATAGACGGCAAAGTGAAGGGATTCACGAATTAAATCGCTAACGCCAGCCTTCAAATAAGGTCCACGGCAAGGACTTCTCGGGCGCTCTACTCGCCGTCATCCACCATATCGCTCTCGGCCTCCAGCGCCCTCTTCTTGGCCGCCTCACGCTCTTCGATCAGGCGCTTCTCCTGCACCTTGACCAGGCGTTCCTGCGCCGCCTCGGCATTGAGTGCGATGCTTTCTTCGCCGAACAATACCTGGCGCAGAAAACGGAAGGCGAATTGCAGCAAGGCCACGTCATCGACAAGCATCGCGGCTTTTTCTTCTGCCGGCAAGTCGAAGAGCTTGTTGAAGGATTCTGCGCTGACGAATTCGCGAAAGCGGTCGATGTCGTAGCAGGCCATGAAGAACAGCTGGCGGCTGCGCAATGTAGGTTTGCCGATCGACGGGCCGGAGGATTGCTTCTTCAGCACCAGTTGCCGCCAGCCGCGCGCCAACTCGTCGTACTCGCCGAGCCCCTGCTCCTTGCGATAGTCGCC
>CAMBRI010000340.1 GCA_945870205.1 Sulfuritalea hydrogenivorans sk43H
CCCCGGCAGGCGACCTACTTTCTTGTTCGCGTGTATAGACCGGACACATAGGTAACGGGTGTGCGGAGACATGGGTGACACTATGTAGCTGCCTTTGTCTCGTGCAGGTTAATCGAACCGAAGCGGTGATGGCAGAAGAATAGATCGAACAGGCCATCCTCTGTAGGCCTTGGTCTTAGGGCGATGGGTAGGCCCTTAAGTGCGTTCGACACCTTGAATTGCTTTCCTCTCCACCGGAAATGTCCGTTCTCCTTGGGCACGCATACCTCGTCATTCGGGCCGTACTCGATCTGAGGCAGGCCCTCAGGATAGTTGCGAGCACTGGATTGATAGCGTGATCCTGGCGTATCCAACGCCAAGGCATCGTGCGGGCGCTCATGGTTGTAGATCGTGCGCCAATGATCAAAGGCATGCTGCGCGCAGTCCAGGTTCTCGAAGCTTCTGCCAGCGAGAACTTCACAGTTGAACGAGCGATGAAAGCGCTCATCCTTGCCATTGGTCTGCGGGTGATAGGGGCGACTATGGCTGATGCGGATACCCAAGCGAACGAGCCAGACCGTCATCATGCTTAACCCCGTCTCGGGCGCGCGTGGTGTTCCCCACGGTGCTCCATTGTCCGCGTTGATGCGCACCGGCAGACCGTAGCGGCGGAAGGTTGCAATCAACGTCGGCTGTATGTTTGCAAACCCGGTCTGAGCGCACGCGGCCAATACGAGGTTGAAACGCGAGTGATCATCGAGCAGCGTCAGGGGATGGCAAGGCCCGGCCGGCGTATTGAAGAACCCCTTGAAGTCGATCTGCCACAGCTCATTGGGTGCTGCATGCTCAAAGCGCTGCCAGGGTGGCGAGACCGCCGCTGGATTCTGCCCCAGCAGGGCATGGCGCCGTAGCACTTCAGTGACTGTGCTCGGGGCAATGATGCTCCCCTGCATATCGTGCAAGCGCCGACTGATCTTGCGCCCACCCCAGCAAGGATGCTCTTGGCGCAATGCCACGACGGCCGCTTCAATCGCCGGCGTGCTGCGCGCCGGCGATTGAAGCGGCCGTCGACTGCGTTCTTCCAGACCAGACACACCGGATTGTGTAAAACGCTGCAACCACTTGTAGCCTGTCTTGGGACTGATGCCAAAACGACGGCACAGGTCTCGCCGGTTACACCCCGGCTGACTGGCCAGTTCAACAAACTCTCGACGCAGACTCATGGCATCCCTTTCGTTCCACGGCATAACGCTCTCCCGGTGTGTTCTTCACACCCCAAAGCGTTACCCATGTCCACGTACAGGCGTTACCTATGTGTCCGGTCTATACATTCGCGCAAGAAAGTAGGCAAAGAAGCGCTCCCCGCCTCCCCGGCCCTTCGGGCTGCCCTCGTTGCGGAAGGCCCGCCGGGCCGGTCGCTAAACTAGCCGGCCGCTGCGCGGTCGTCGTCGGACAACGCGACCGGACTTCCCCCGGCGAGCCTCCCTCGCTCGGCGGGTCAGAGGGGATTCAAAGGCGTCGCGCGTGTCCGGGTTTGGCGAAAACAAATTTGAAGCCGCCCCCTTTTCACGCTTTTAGCTAACCGACGGGCCGTCGTTTGGCGCGTCCGGGTTGAGCGCATTGTTAGAGCGCGGAATATCACGCTTTATTACACGGAGCAGCGCAGTGCAGTACTGAAACGATGCTACGAGATCTCCGAGACGAAACTTATTGCCGTCTGGGCTGGCATCCACGACGAGACCTCCCTCTGGTGTGATTCGATTGAAACCTACCCCCACATCCCATTGGGGGCCACAAAGTGAGAAGTTAACCCCGAGTTTTATCTGGTCTCTTTTCTGTTTGAATACTTTGAACCAGTCTACATACCCAGGGATCGCCGCCACCTTTTCATAGATTGGGGATACCTTCTTTTCTATGCCCTTACGCATGCTTGAGTATGCGCCAGGCGTTGCACCGCTCAAATTCAACAAGACGCCATAGCATGCATCTTGAAACGCGCGGATAAAGAAAAAGTAAGCCTTATATGCGGCTTTTAGTTCCCATGCGGACTCTTGTGAACGAATACCTGCGCGTGACTTCTGACGCCGTACCATCCGTTCGACCTTCTGTCGTCCTGCTTCCAGATGAGCCTCCACGGCTTGCTTCGCCTCAGATGGAAGATTTGTGTTTCCGGACAGATATGCCCAGAGGTCTTCCCACTTAGGCATTGGATCGTTTAGTCCACGGGCGACCTCATTTGTATCGTCAACTACCCACATTGTGGCGTTTATGTGGGCTCGCAAAAAACTTTCACGAAAGCTGAGCATGTCTTGTCCAAGATCGGACATGCGATGGCGTTGGATATGGTGAACATTCTCCCATTGCGCCAAGTCTCGTCCACAATCTTTCAATTCCTGCTCGAAATCCTCTGTTGTGATATAGAACTCGGAAAGCATCTTGTGCGCTCTAACTAGAAGTCGGCCGCCTAAAGGATGGTAAGCAATCCATCGAACGCGCCACTTTCCACTCCAAGTGTTTAGAAAAGTCGTTTTTCATCAGCACACTGCCTCGTTTTGGTGGCGCCTAATTTGGGAACCGACACCGGCGCACGCTACCTGAAATGAATTAGACGATTTATCCGGCATTTTCGCAAGCGCGTGGAGCCACGCGCGACGCTTTTCAATCCCCTCTGACCCGCCGAGCGAGGGAGGTTCGCCGGGAGTTGTCCGGTCGCGTTGTCCGACGCCGGCCGCTTTTGGGCCGGCTAGTTTAGCGACCGGCCCGGCGGGCCTTCCGCAGCGAGGGCAGCCCGCAGGGCCGGGGAGGCGGGGTGCGCTTCTTTGGGAACTTTCTTGTCGCATCACAAGAAAGTACCTCGCCCGCCGGGGCGAGTCCCGGCATGTTTGTTCAGGGCACGGCCCGAAAAGTCGGCGCTGGTGACACGGCGTTCGCGCAGGAGAAATCCGCAGACTCGGCCGGAGTCGGCGGGAGTAAAATTGGCAAGCCATGTCCGCCTCGTCTCTTCCCAGCTTCGTCCATCTCCGGCTTCACAGCGAATACTCGATCACCGATGGCCTGACGCGCATCGATGAGGTGATCGCACAGGCGGCGGCGGACGGCCAGCCGGCGCTGGCGATCACCGACCTGGCCAACCTGTTCGGCATGGTCAAGTTCTACACCGCGGCGCGCGGCAAGGGCATCAAACCGATCATCGGCTGCGATGTCTGGATCGGCGACGAGGATGCAGCCGACAAGAACGATGGCCCGGCGCGGCTGCTGCTGCTGGTGAAGAATCGCGCCGGCTATTTGCGCCTGTGCGAACTGCTCTCCGCCGCCTATCTGGTGCCGCGCCGCCACGGCCGCGCCGAAATCACCCGCACGCAACTCGCGCAGGGCGACAACAGCGGCCTGATCGCATTGTCCGGCGGCCCGCTGGGCGACATCGGACAACTGCTTGCCGCCGGCAAGCTGGATCAGGCCGACGTGCGCGCACAGGCCTGGGCGCAGCTGTTCCCCGGCGCCTATTACATGGAGGTGCAGCGCCCGGGCGGTCGCGATGGCGCCGCTGCCAATGAAGTGCTGGTCGCCGCCAGCGTCGATCTGGCGGCGCGCCTCGGCCTGCCGCTGGTGGCCACGCACCCGGTGCAGTTTTTGCAGCGCGACGACTTCAAGGCGCATGAGGCGCGGGTCTGCATCGCCGACGGCTACGTGCTGGGCGACACACGGCGGCCGAAAAAGTACAACCCCGAGCAATACTTCAAGACCCAGGCCGAGATGGCGGAACTCTTCGCCGATCTGCCCGAGGCCTTGCAGAATTCGGTCGAAATCGCCCGTCGCTGCAACCTGACGGTGGAACTGGGCAAGAGCCGCTTGCCGGATTTTCCGACGCCTGCCGGCGAGCCGCTGGAAGACTTCCTTGCCAGCGAGTCGCATGCCGGCCTCATGCGCCGCCTCGAACTGCTGTACCCGGATGAGGCGGAGCG
>CAMBRI010000341.1 GCA_945870205.1 Sulfuritalea hydrogenivorans sk43H
GCCTCGCGATACGAGGAGTCGAAGCCCGAGGTGCCGGTGGTTCGGCTGCCGCGCGCCCACTGGTAGGCATCCGACGATCGGAACTCCTTGACCAGCGCGGTGGCTTCCGACAATTGTGCAGTCTCGACAGCCTTGTGCGCATAGTCGTAAGCGCTCTGGAGTTTTTGCTGGTCAACCTGTCGGCCTTCCGCTTTCGCCTGCCCACCGATCTCGGTGAGGGGGATCACGACGCCGGCGGACGCCGAAGCAACGACGCTCTTGCCAACAATCGATTCCTCACCCAATCCCAGCCGCCGGTTGACCTCGCGCGCGACCGAGTTGAGTTTCTGAATCTGCGTCGAAGTGGAACCGCCATCGGACGTGGTGCTTGCGCCCGACCGTTGCTGTGAGCGGTCGAAACTGTCCTGGATGCCGAGTGCATTGGTGAGGGCGGCGGACTGGCTGCGCTGCATCGAATCGCGTTCGGTCCTGGCAAGGGTTTCCGATTCACGGGCGTTTTCTGAAAGGGTGGTTGCTTGTCGCTCGCCGAATGTGAAGGTCGTGGCCAAGCGGCTCAGGGTGGCCTGGTAGCGGAAGACGCCCGCATCCGGTCCGCTGCCCTGAATGGTGCTGCCGTGAGCATTGCTTGTCGTGGACATGAAGGCGGAGGTCCGGTTCGGCGCGAGTTGTTGCTGGTCGATGGAGACGGAGTCCTGGGTGACGTTCCCCTTGCTCGTCGTACTGGACTCTCCCGACACCGCCGACTGCATCGGCCCGACGCCGGTGACCGCCTGGAAGGCGACTTCGCCGCCCTTGATGATGGCGGTGGCGATGATCGGGATCGAGATCACCATGTAGCCCGCCACGGCCTGGTCGGAGATGGCGCCGTGGTAGATGCTCGATGCGGTTTCGAGGGCCAGGCCCTGGGTCGATGCGCCCATGCGTGCCGCGGCTTCGAGGTTCTTGGCGCTGGCCAGGGTGGCCACGTAGTTGAGGATCGCGTACAGAGGCGGCCAGAGCTGGATCCAGACCAGACTCAGGACAAAGCTCTTGAGCGCGAGCCCGAGGCCTCGCCCCTGGGCCAGCAGGAACAGCAGAAACACGAACGGGAATACCGCATAGATGATCGCCTCGATCACGTTGCGCACCAGCGGCAGGGCCTGCTCGGCGACCTTGCCCATGGTCAGGAAAGACGAATTGATCGAGGCCGTGGCGTTCGCCCTGGCGGTTGCGATCATGATGGACGCGGGGTCGTTGATCTTCTGCCCGACGATGCTGCTCGTATCCTGCATCAGGTTGATCATGATGTTCTGGCGCAGGAGGTCGGCCGCACCCTGGGCGGCCGTCGCGATCTTGGTCTTGTAGTAGGCCTGTTCGATCTGGCTGTCGATCACGCCTTGCGCGGCGGTCGGGTCGAGCGACGGATTCAACTGAAACGCGAGCATCGCCCGGGCGCGCGCGACTTCGGCCGGCAGGCGACCGGCGACGTAGGTGTAGACGTTGGGGCAGGTATCGACCTGCACCGGGTTGCCATATGTAGAAAACCGCGCCGGGTTCGGTGTCCCCATCAGTGCCCAGATGTCGGTACTCTGGGAGAAGGCTGCCGGGTCGATGGTGCCGTCCTGCAGGTCGTAAAGGGTGCAGTTATAGACGTAGGCGATCAGGTCGGTGCGCAGTTGCGGGTCGGCGACGTTGGCCCTGCGGGAAGCCTGGATCAGCCGGTTACCGAATAGCACTCCATTCTTCTGATAGGCGAGCTCGCTGGGAAGCTGTGCATTCGACGCCGGGATCACCTGGAACGCGGTCTCGAAGAACCGCGTCATGACGTCGCCCACCTTGCTCGTGTAGTGGCCGAAGAAGGCGACCCCGATCGGGACATTGCCGACCACCACCGGCGACTGGCTGCCCAGCTTGTCCACGATCACCACATCGGTCCTGGGCAGGAAGAGACCGTAGTAGAGCAGCATGAAGCCGATCAGCCAGCTCCAGCCGTGAAACCGCCCCGGCGTGAACAATCCGGCGAAGGCCGCGACCAGCACTCCGGTCACCGCGACGGTCTTGACCAGACCGAAGTAGTCGTCGCCACCCATGATGGCAGCGATGGCGTTGAACACCCCGGTCAGGGTATCGACGTTGCCGTAGGCGTAGATTTCAAACATGGATGGTTGAACCGGGCGGCACGGCCCGCCGGCACTTGCCGGTCAGGCCTGACGGTCGGCGCTATGAGCCGCGCGCGCCCGAATTGGCGCTGAAATCGAGCATGGCCTTGACCGTCGACGGCATCGAGCTCCAGAGTTGCCGTTCCAGGGTCTGCAGGTCCTGCGTCATGGACGAGACCGAACGCACCTTGGCGTAGGCGGTTTGTTTCTCGGCGAGAAGCTGGCGGTGGGCTTCCTGGGCGTTCTGGCGCAAGGTCTCCACGTACTGCTGCTCGACGCCGGTGCGCTTCAGGGTCTGCGAGAGCGCGCTCAATGCCTGACGAATCGCGCGGCTGAGGAAGGTCTCGGCGTAGTCGAGGGCGATCACGTCCTTGTAGGTTTCGATCAGGGTCTCGGCGGTGTTGGAGCCGGGCACGGCGTTGGCCACGGCCAGCATCTTGTACACCGGTTCCGTGGTGTTGTTGATGAAGCCGATGTCGGCAGGCGTTTGCGGCGTGCGCGTGGCGATGTTGTCGGATAGGCGGCGCAACCGCTCGGACACCAGGCGCGTGAAGGGTTTGGCGGAGACCGTGGTGCGCAAGGGGTTGAGGCACTCGACCGCTTCGTCGCAGACGTAGACCTCGATATCGACATTGCCTTCCGTGGCGGAGGCACCGCTGCCGAGCAGCAGATCACGCAGGCCGACGATGCTCGGCTCGATGTAGCGCGGCATCGCGCCGCTGCCATCGTCCGCCGGCGGGTAGAGAATGACGCTGCCGATCACGCTCATGATCAGTTCCTTCTCCTGCTGGCTGATGGTGCCGCCCACCTGGTTCAGCGCCAGCCAGATCACATTGCCCTTGACGAAGGTGGCGTTCCGCACGTTCGGATCGCCGGAATTGGCGGCGTTCCTGACCACCGCCGGAGCGTTGGTGGCACACGTGAGCCGGGCATCGACCCGGTCGGTGACGCTGCCGAGGTACTGGGAGATGTTGGCGCAGCCGCTTTGCACCGAATTGTCGTATTCGCCGACGAGGCCGTTGACCAAGGATTGGGCGGCCTCGCAGGAGTTGATGTTCATGGCGTTGATCTTGTTCATCTGGTCCTGCAGCTCGGTCAGCAGCTTGTCGATATCGGGCGAGATCGACTGCAGGGCGAGCTTGAAGGCGTAGCCGATGGCGTTCGAGCCGATGTTCTGCAGCAGCGCCACGAACTGCGCCTTGTTGATGAAGGAGAAGGCCCCGCCGAAGAGATCGATGCCGCCGCAGCCCGCCCGCAGGCTCGGCAACTGGGCATTGACGAGCGGGTAGTTGCGCCCCGGCGCGCGCATCATGAGGCCACCGCCGGTGTAGAGGTTCATCGCCTGGCCACGGAAGGCGCCGGGCGAGGTGACATTCCCCAGCGCTCCCAGATCGTTGAACATGGCCTGCATCTCGGCATTGAGATTGGCGGGATGGCTGGTGGTGGGGGCCGTCGCCAGCGTGATGGCCAGCAGCCAGGCTGTGAGGCGTTTGGATCGAGTGGTCATAGATACTCCCTGGATTCGCTAGAGCGGATCCTCGCGCGGATCCTGCGCGAGGGCCGCGATGCGCTCGACCAGCTCCGTCATCGCCATCAGGCCGAAGCCGACGGGGCGGATCTGCCGCGTGGACGGTGCCGTGAGGTAGAGCGCCGGCACGATCGTGCTGTTCAAGCGCGCGGCGATGCGTTCGCCGGCTTGAGGATTCGGATACTCGGGCAGGCCACGGCCGTCGAGGCTCACGGCGAAGACCGTCATGCCGAACTCCTGCTCGAAGCGCTTGAGTATCGGTGCGAGGCG
>CAMBRI010000342.1 GCA_945870205.1 Sulfuritalea hydrogenivorans sk43H
CAGAGCTCTACGTATTGTCGCGCCGCGCCTTCGATACCTTCGCCGATGAGCACAAGAAGCTCGGGCTGCGCCTTATGGAGGGCATCGCCAGCGTGCTCGCCAGCCGGCTGCGCTACACCAACGCCGAGTTGCGCGTGCTGGAGTCCTGACCGATCCCCGAGAATAGGCAACGACGGAGCGTCGCTCAGCACGAAGTAGCAAAGGGGTAAGATCTTGGCCATGACAATTGGGCGCATACCGGCAGCAAAGGCTTTGGCATGAGCGCGTTCCGTCGATTTTTTTCCGCCTCTGAGTCGCCCATCGATGACTACTCAGATTTGATCGACCCGAAACATACGCCGCTGCTCCACGGCCTTGTCGTGGTGATGTTGGTCGGATCGGCAATTTTCACCCTGCTGGTGCTGACTTCGCCGCTGGAGGACCGCTGGCGCATCTACCCCGCGATCGGCACGGGGATTCTGGCCCTCGCTGTGCACGCAACGTTCCGCTGGCGAGGTGCCGTTGCAGCAGTGCGGCTGCTGGTCATCGGCGGCTGGCTGCTGGTCACTATCACGGCCTTCGTTGGCGAGGGCGTGCGCTCTCCGATCCTGATGACCTATTCGGTGAGCCTGATCTTCGCCGGGTGGGTCCTTGGTGCCCGTATTTGTGCCGGACTGTTTTTTGCCAGCAGCGTTGCCGTCATCGCCATGACTGTGAGCAGGAGCAGCGGGTTGATTGCCACCAGCAAACCCGCTACCGATGCCGTGGTGGTGACCGCCCACTTGGTCATCCTGTCCCTTGCCGTCGTCATGACCTTGTACCTGGTGCGCCTGTTTCGCGACCGCTATTCCGAGGCGCGCCGCCTCAACGACGAGATCAAGAATCATCTGGAGGCCAGCGAAAAGCGAGAAAAATACCAACGCGCCCTGCTCGACAATTTCCCTTTCATGGTCTGGCTCAAAGATGAGCAAAGCCGCTTTCTCGCGGTGAACCAGGCTTTTGCCGATGGCTTTCGCGAGACTTCCGCCGAGGCGCTGGTCGGCAGGACCGACCTCGATATCGCTCCCGCGGAACTGGCAGAAAACTATCGCGCCGATGATCGCTCGGTGCTGGCCAGCGGTGTCAGCAAATCCGTCGAAGAGCTGATCAAGATAGGCGCGCAGCGGCGCTGGTTCGAAACCTACAAGGCGCCGGTAAAACTGGACGGAAAAGTTATTGGCACGGTAGGCTTCGCCCGCGACATCACCGACCGCAAGGCGCAGGAAGTGGCGATAGCCGAATCGCGAAATCTGCTGCGAACGGTTATCGATACCGCGCCGGTGCGGACCTTCTGGAAGGATCGCGAGCTGCGCTATCTTGGCTGCAACCTTGCGTTTGCCGCCGACGCCGGGATGCCGCATCCGCGCGACGTGATCGGCAAGGACGACTATCAGATGGGATGGGCGTCCCAGGCCGAAATTTATCGCGCCGACGACCGCATGGTCATGGAATCGGGCCTGGCCAAGCTGGCCTTTGAGGAGCCGCTGACGACCCCTTCCGGCGATCAAATTTGGTTGCGCACCTCGAAAATTCCGCTCAAAAATGATGCTGGCGAAATCATCGGCGTGCTGGGGATGTACGAAGACATCACCGAACAAAAGCGCGTCGCGGTCGAACTCGATCAATACCGGAATCACCTTGAAGCGCTGGTTCAGGAGCGCACTGCCGCCCTGTCCATCGCCAAGGAGGCGGCGGAAGCGGCCAATCGCGCAAAGACCACCTTCCTCGCCAACATGAGCCATGAACTGCGGACGCCGATGAATGCGATCATGGGCATGACCGCACTGGCGCAGCGCTCGACCAGCGACCCCAAGATGATCCACAAGCTGGGCACCGTGACGCAGGCCTCCCAGCGCCTGCTCGGGGTCATCAACGACATTCTCGACATCTCCAAGATCGAAGCCGACAGGTTGACACTGGATCACGCGAGCTTCAGGGTCGGCGGTGTGCTTGAGAGTCTGGCTGCCCTGGTCGGCCCCAGGGCCACCGAGAAAGGCCTGCGACTGGTGATCGACGTCGCTCCCGAGCTTGCCACGCTGAGCTTGCAAGGGGACTCCCTACGCCTCGGACAGATCCTGCTCAATCTGGTAAGCAATGCAATCAAGTTTACGGCGGAAGGGTCGGTCGCTGCCCGCATTACCCTGGTCGAGGGGCGTCCTGCCGAGGTTCTGTTGCGCTTCGAGGTCGAAGACACGGGCATCGGCATCTCTGAGCAGGATCAAAAGCGGCTCTTCACGGCCTTCGAGCAGGCGGATGGATCGATGACCCGCAAGTATGGCGGTACCGGCCTCGGTCTGGCCATCAGTAAACGCCTGGTGCAAATGATGGGTGGCAGCATAGGCGTTGCAAGTCGGCCTGGCGAAGGCAGCGTGTTCTGGTTCACCGCGCGGCTGGACAGGCTCGACCCGCTGCCGGAACCCGAGTCGCGGAAAACGACGCTCGCTGCCGAAGATCGACTGCAATCAGCCTACACGGGCGCCCGCATCCTGCTGGCCGAGGATGAACCCGTCAATCGGGAGGTCTTCAAAGCGCTGCTGGAGGATGTCGGACTGCTTGTCGATCTGGCCGAAGATGGCGCCGAAGCGGTGGACCTTGCGCAGCGGATCGAATACGACCTGATCCTGATGGACATGCAGATGCCGAATATGAACGGCCTGGAAGCGACGCGGCTGATCCGCTCCCTGCCCGGACGGCAGGAGGTGCCGATCCTTGCCATGACCGCCAATGTCTTCAGTGAAGATCGCCGAAACTGCCTCGAGGCCGGGATGAACGACCACTTGGCAAAACCCGTCATGCCGGAGCTTCTGTTCGAGGCCCTGCTCAAATGGCTGTCAAAGGCCGGGTGAAGGGCTGAACCAGGCCACCGGTTGCTTCCCGGGTCACCCGTGACCGGGGACGGGCAGGTGATCGGCAAGGATGACTATCAGCTTGCCTGGGTGGGCCAGGCAGAGGCCTATCGCGCGAACGACCGCGCGGTGATGGTGACGGGTTTGGCCAAGCTGTCGTTCGAGAAGCCGCAAACCACTCCGGATGGCCGGCTGACATGGCTGCGCACATCGAAGGTTCCGCTCAGGAATAAGGACGTCGAGATCATCAGGGTGCAGGGAATGTACGAGGAAATGCCGGACACAAGCAAGCCGACCGGCGCTTGCTAAACCACTCCCGCCGCGCGCAGCTCTGCAATTTCATGCTCGCTGCGCCCAAGTTCGCGTAGTACCACCGCGGTATCCTGGCCCAGCAGCGGGGGCGCCAGACGATAGTCGACCGGAGTGACGGAGAAACGGATCGGGTTGCCCACTTGCGGCGCACTGCCGCCAGCCGCATGCGGCAGATCGAGGCGCAGACCGCGATGCATCACCTGCGGATCGGCGAACACCGCGGCCAGATCGTTGATCGGGCCGCAAGGCACGGCCGCACTTTCGAGCAGCACTATCCACTCGGCAGTGGTTTTCATCACCGTCGCCTGACGCAGCAGCGGTATCAAGTCGGCACGATGGCTGACCCGCGCCGCATTGCTGGCGAAACGCGCGTCGCGGCTCCATTCGGAATGGCCGGCGATGTCGCAGAAGCGCGCGAACTGACCGTCGTTGCCGATGGCCAGAATCATGTCGCCATCGGCCGTGGGAAAGTCCTGGTAGGGCACGATGTTGGGGTGGCCGTTGCCCATGCGACGCGGCGCCCTGCCCGACACCAGATAGTTCATGGCCTGGTTGGCCAGGCAGGCCACTTGCACGTCGAGCAGCGCGAGATCAATATGCTGTCCCTGGCCGGTCCTCTCGCGGTTCAATAGCGCGGCGAGAATGGCGTTGCCTGCGTAAAGGCCGGTCAGGATATCGGTCAGGGCCACGCCGACTTTCTGCGGACCGGCGCCCTCTTCGCCCTCGGCGCGTCCAGTGACGCT
>CAMBRI010000343.1 GCA_945870205.1 Sulfuritalea hydrogenivorans sk43H
ATGCCGGGCATGCAGGGCGTCGAATTCCTGCGCCGCGTGCGTACCCAGTGGCCGGAAACCGTGCGCCTGATTCTTTCCGGCTACACCGACGCCGAGGACATCATTGCCGGCATCAACGAGGCGGGCATCTGGCAGTACCTGCTGAAGCCCTGGCATCCCGAGCAACTGCTGCTGACCCTGAAGAGTGCGGGCGAACTGTGGCGCTTGCAGCAGGAGAACCAGCGCCTGTCGCTGGACCTGCGCGACAGTCCGGAACAACTGGTGCAGCGCGTCGCAGGCCGCCGTGGCAAGCTTCGTGCGCGCTACGGTTTCGAGCGCCTGGTGCGCGCGGCCGATAGCCCGCTCAATGGGGTCTGCGAACTGGCGCAGAAGATTGCCGCGCATGAGCTCTCGGTGCTGGTCACCGGTGAATCCGGCACCGGCAAGGAACTGCTGGCGCGCGCCATCCACTTCGCCAGCGCCCGTTCGGAGCAGCCTTTCGTGGTCGAAAACTGCGGTGCGCTGCCCGATACCCTGCTCGAAGCCGAGTTGTTCGGTCACAAGCGCGGCGCCTTCACCGGTGCCCACGAAGATCGCATCGGCTTGTTTCAGCAGGCTGATGGCGGCTCCTTGTTCCTCGACGAGATCGGCGACACCTCGCCGGCCTTCCAGGTCAAGCTGCTGCGCGCGCTGCAGGAAGGCGAGGTACGGCCGGTCGGCAGCCCGCGCTCGGTGCCGGTCGATGTACGCATCATCGCCGCGACCAATCGCGACCTCGAAGCCGATGTCGCCAGTGGCCGCTTCCGCCGCGACCTCTACTACCGCATCGCCGGCATCGGCCTGCACATGCCGTCCTTGCGCGAGCGGCCGCAGGACATACCGCTGATCGTCGCGGCGATGTTCAAGGAGTCGGCGCCGGCGGGACGGCGCTTCTCCGCTGCGGCGATTAAGACACTGCTCGCCCATCACTGGCCGGGCAACGTGCGCGAACTGCAGAACGAGGTCATGCGCGCGCTGGCGCTGGGGGAGGGCGACATGCTGGATGCCGATTTGCTGTCGCCTCGGCTGGGTCGCTCGAATGGTGCCGCTGCTCCCAGTTTGAATGGCGAAATGGAGGGCGCGACGCTGAAGGACAAGCTCGACCAGGTCGAAGCTCAGCTGATCGCCGACGCGGTGCGACGACACAAGGGCAACAAGACGCGGGTGGCCGAAGAACTTGGCCTGACGCGCGTCGGCCTGCGCATGAAGCTGAGCCGCCTCGGCCTCGGAGACGACGCGGAATGAACATTCTTTGGCTCCAGTCTGGCGGTTGCGGCGGCTGCACGCTGTCCTGGCTCGGCAGCGAGCACGGTTCGCTATTCAGGGTGCTGGCCGACGAGGGGTTGGAACTGCTCTGGCATCCGAGTGTTTCCGAGGTCGGCGTGGATGAAGCACGCGAGCTGATCGTGCAGTGTGCCGATGGCCGCACAGAGGTCGATGTTCTCTGCATTGAGGGCTCGCTCCTGCGCGGGCCGCGCGGCAGCGGCGGCTTTCATCGTTTCGGCGGCGGCGCCAGGCCGATGATCGACTGGGTGCGCCAGATCGCTGGACGGGCCAGGCATGTCGTCGCTGTCGGCAGTTGTTCGGCCTGGGGCGGCATTACCGCCGCGGGCATGAACCCGACCGACGCCTGTGGCCTGCAATACGACGGCGAAGCCTCGGGCGGCCTGCTCGGCCCCGAGTTTCGCGACGCAACGGGACTGCCGGTGATCAACATTGCCGGCTGTCCACCGCATCCCGACTGGATTACCGAGACCCTGGCGATGCTGGCACGTGGCACGCTGCTGCCGGCCCAACTCGACGAGCTGGGGCGTCCGCGCTTTTACGCCGACCAGTTGGTGCATCACGGCTGTCCGCGCAACGAGTATTACGAATTCAAGGCCAGTGCGGAGAAACATTCCGATCAGGGCTGCCTGATGGAGCATCTCGGTTGCGGTGGCACGCAGGCCCATGCCGATTGCAACCAGCGCCTGTGGAACGGCGAAGGCTCCTGCCTGCGCGGCGGCTATGCCTGCATCCGCTGCACCGACCCGGGCTTCGAGGAACCCGGCCACGCCTTCGAGACCACGCCCAAGGTCGCCGGGATTCCCCTTGGCCTGCCCGCCGACATGCCCAAGGCATGGTTCATCGCGCTTGCCGCACTGTCCAAGTCGGCGACTCCGGCGCGTGTCCGGGAAAATGCAACCGCCGATCACCAACTGCGTGCGCCCTCCGTCAAGCGCAACAAGAAATGAATACCCGGCGCGTCGTCGGTCCCTTCAATCGCGTCGAAGGCGACCTGGAAATCACCCTCGATATTGCTGACGGCAAGATTGCGGCGGCCTACGTTAACTCGCCGCTGTATCGCGGCTTCGAGCAGATTCTGCAAGGGAAACTGCCGGCGGATGCGTTGGTACTGGTGCCGCGCATCTGTGGCATTTGCTCTGTGGCGCAGTCGGCGGCTTCGGCGCGTGCGCTGGCCGATGCGGCCGGCATCGAGCCGCCGAACAACGGTCGGCTGGCCGCCAACCTGACGCTGGCAACGGAAAATCTGGCCGACCATCTGACGCATTTCTACCTGTTCTTCATGCCCGACTTCGCGCGTGCCGACTATGCGGGGCGTCACTGGCACGCAGCAGGGGTCGAGCGCTTCAAGGCCACCGTCGGCAGTGGGCCGAATCAGGTGCTGCCGGCGCGTGCCCGTTTCATGCAGATGATGGGTCTCCTGGCCGGCAAGTGGCCGCATACCCTGGCGGTGCAGCCGGGCGGCTCGACGCGGCCTCTGCAGAGCAGCGAAATATTTCGATTGCATCGAACGCTGCGCGAATTTCGCGGTTTCCTCGAAATCGTCGTTTTCGGCGCCAGGCTGGAAGAACTTGCCGCGCTGGACAGTCGCGCTGCGCTCGAGGCGTGGCGGGGGCAGATTGGCGGCGGCGACCTGCGGGCGTTTCTGGCCATCGCGGAAGATCTCGGGCTTTGGCAGTTGGGGCGCGGTACGGATCGTTTCATGAGCTACGGTTGCTATGATGAGGTCGATGGCCGCCTTTTTCCCGCGGGCCTGTGGCATGGCGAATCTGCGGCGCTGGATATCGCAACGATTGGCGAAGACACCACACATTCCTGGTATGCCGCCGCCGGCCTGCCGCAGCATCCGGCGCAAGGGAGTACCTTGCCGGTGGCAGACAAGGAAGGGGCCTATTCCTGGTGCAAGGCGCCGCGCCTGGCCGGGCAGGTGGTGGAGACCGGCGCATTGGCGCGTCAGGTGGTGGCGGGCCATGCGCTGGCCCGCGACATGATCGCTGGCAGCGGCGGCAGCGGCGGCAGCGTTGCCGCCCGGGTCGTCGCGCGCCTGCTGGAACTGGCACTGGTGGTGCCGGCAATGGAACGCTGGCTGGCCGAACTGGTGCCGGGCGAACCCTGGTGCATCACGCCCCAGCTTGCCGACGAAACCTCGGGCGTTGGTCTGGTCGAGGCCGCGCGCGGGTCCCTGGGCCACTGGGTCACCGTGCGGCGCGGGCGCATCCACAACTATCAGATCATTGCGCCCACCACTTGGAACTTCTCGCCGCGCGATGCGGCGGGTACGCCCGGCGCACTGGAACAGGCGCTGGCGGGGCTGCCGGCCGATGCGACCGCGCCGCTACCCGCCGCCATCCATCACGTGGTACGCAGTTTCGATCCCTGCATGGTCTGTACGGTGCATTGACTGGAAAGCCTTGCCATTACTGGTCTTCCGGGCAGGTGGTGAAAATGCGGGGCAAATGAACTTGCGGGTTCAAATTCGAAGTGCAACTCTGATTAACAGATTGGGTGGGCGAGACGAAACACATCCTGGCTGCCGATCAAGAATTGTCGCCATGGCTAGCCTCCGGCTCCAGGAATTCGGGCTACTTCTTTTCGGCTTTCTTTCTCATAGCG
>CAMBRI010000344.1 GCA_945870205.1 Sulfuritalea hydrogenivorans sk43H
CCCGACCTGCCCGGCCTGCCGCGCTTCTGCGGCGGCCTCGTCGGCGCCTTCGGCTACGACACGGTGCGCTACATCGAAACCAAACTGGCGCAACGCAAGACGCCCGACCCGCTCGGCGTGCCCGACATCCTGCTGCTGCTGTCCGAGGAAATCGCCATCGTCGACAACCTCTCGGGCAAGCTGACCCTGGTGGTGTATGCCGAGCCGGGCTTCCCCGGCGCCTGGAAGCAGGCGCAGGCACGACTGAAGGAACTCCTGGCCAAGCTTCGCGCCCCGGTGGAAATTCCACCCGAAATGCGTGCCGCCTCCGCCCCCGCTGTTTCGGAATTTGGCGAGGAGGCCTTCAAGGCCGCCGTGCGCCGTGCCAAGCAATACATCGTCGATGGCGACATCATGCAGGTGGTGCTCTCGCAGCGCATGAGCAAGCCCTTCGCCGCGAGCCCGCTGGCGCTCTACCGCGCCCTGCGCACGCTGAACCCCTCGCCCTACATGTTCTATTTCAACTTCGAGGATTTCCACGTGGTCGGTGCCTCGCCGGAAATCCTGGTGCGGCTCGAACACCAGGACGGCGAACGGCGCGTCACGGTGCGTCCGATCGCCGGCACACGCAAACGCGGCGCCACCATGGCGGAAGACGAGGCGCTGGCCGCCGACCTGCTGGCCGACCCGAAGGAGCGCGCCGAGCACCTGATGCTGCTCGACCTCGGCCGCAACGACATTGGCCGCGTCGCCAAGACCGGCACGGTCAAGGTCACCGACCGCTTCATCATCGAGCGCTACTCGCATGTGATGCACATCGTGTCCAGCGTCGACGCCGAACTGAAGGACGACGAAGGCGCCCTGGGCGTGCTCAAGGCCACTTTTCCGGCCGGCACGGTATCCGGCGCGCCGAAAGTCAGGGCGATGGAAATCATCGACGAACTGGAGCCCAGCAAGCGCGGCATCTATGCCGGCAGCGTCGGCTACCTGGGCTTCAATGGCGACATGGATCTCTGTATCGCGATCCGCACCGCAGTGATCAAGGACGGACAGATCCACGTCCAGGCCGGCGCCGGCATCGTCGCCGACTCCGACCCCGATTCGGAATGGCAGGAAACGCTGAACAAGGCCCGGGCGCAGCTGCGCGCGGCCGAGATGGCCGAAGCCGGCCTCGATACGCGGTTCGACTGAGGAGACCAACATGCTTCTCATGATCGACAACTACGACAGCTTCACCTACAACCTGGTGCAGTACTTCGGCGAACTCGGCGAGGACGTCAAGGTGTTCCGCAACGATGCGATCACCCTCAAGGAAATCGCCGCCATGAATCCGGCCCGCATCGTCATTTCGCCCGGCCCCTGTTCGCCGGCCGAAGCCGGCATCTCGGTGGCGGCAATCAAGGAATTCGCCGGGAAGATCCCCCTGCTTGGCGTCTGCCTTGGCCACCAGAGCATAGGCGCGGCCTTCGGCGGCGACATCGTGCATGCCCAACAGTTGATGCACGGCAAGACCTCGCCGGTCATTCATGAAGGGAAAGGTGTTTTCGCCGGTCTTCCAAATCCGCTCACCGTGGCGCGCTACCACTCGCTGGCGATTCGCCGCGAGACACTGCCGACCTGCCTCGACGTCACGGCCTGGACCGAAGACGGCCAGATCATGGGCGTGCGCCATCGCGAACTCGACGTAGAAGGCGTGCAGTTTCATCCTGAATCGATATTGACCGAATGCGGCCATGACCTACTCCGCAATTTCTTGAAAGGCACGAAATGATCACGCCACAGGAAGCGCTCCAGCGCACCATCGAGCACCGCGAAATTTTCCACGACGAAATGCTGCACCTGATGCGGCAGATAATGCAGGGCGAGATCTCGCCGCTGATGGTCGCCGCCATCCTCACCGGCTTGCGGGTGAAGAAGGAAACCATCGGCGAAATATCCGCTGCGGCAATGGTGATGCGCGAACTGTCGACCAAGGTGGAGACGCCGCACAATCCACATTTTGTCGACATCGTCGGCACCGGCGGCGACGGCTCGCACACCTTCAACATCTCCACCGCATCGATGTTCGTCGCCGCGGCTGCCGGCGCGACGGTCGCCAAACACGGCAACCGCAGCGTGTCGTCCAAGTCCGGTTCCGCCGACGTGCTCGAAGCGCTGGGCGCCAAGATCACGCTAAGCCCGCAGCAGGTCGGCGAGTGCATCGAAACCATCGGCTGCGGCTTCATGTTTGCCCCCAACCATCACCCGGCGATGAAGAACGTCGCCCCGGTGCGGCGCGAAATGGCGGTGCGCACGATTTTCAACATCCTGGGTCCGCTGACCAACCCGGCCGGTGCGCCCAACACCCTGATGGGCGTATTCCATCCGGATCTCGTCGGTATCCAGGTGCGCGTCATGCAGCAGCTCGGCGCCGACCACGTCATGGTGGTCTGGGGCAAGGACGGCATGGACGAGATTTCCCTAGGCGCCGCGACGCTGGTGGGCGAACTGAGGAACGGCAAGGTCACCGAATACGAAATCCATCCCGAGGACTTCGGCCTGGCCATGGTTTCCAACCGCAGCCTGCGTGTCGCCGATGCGGCGGAATCGAAGACCATGCTGATCGAGGCACTGGAAAACAAACCCGGCACGGCGCGCGAGATTGTCACGCTGAACGCAGGCGCCGCGCTCTACACGGCCAACCTGGAAGACTCGATCGGCGCCGGCATCGCGCGGGCGCGCGAGGCACTGGCCAGCGGAGCGGCGCGCAAGAAACTCGATGAATTTGTTGCTTTCACCAGCAGGTTCTGATGTCCGACATTCTCAACAAGATCCTCGCCGTCAAGCGCGAGGAAGTCGCGGCGGCGTCAGCGGCGAAGCCGTTCGCGGCGATTCGTACCGAGGCGGAGGCACAGGCGCCGACGCGCGGATTCGTCGATGCTATAAGGACCAGAGTCGGCGCTGGTAACACGGCGGTAATCGCCGAGATCAAGAAGGCCAGCCCATCGAAGGGTGTGATCCGCGCCGATTTTCGCCCCGCCGAAATCGCCGCGGATTACGAGAAGCACGGCGCCACTTGCCTCTCGGTGCTGACCGACCAGCATTTCTTTCAGGGTTCGGAGGCCTACCTGCGCGCGGCGCGCGCCGCCTGCGCGCTGCCGGTGCTGCGCAAGGATTTTCTGGTCGATTCGTATCAGGTGTATGAGGCACGCGCGATGGGTGCAGACGCCATCCTGCTCATCGTCGCCGCTTTGTCGCTGGCGCAGATGCAGGAGATGGAAGCCCTCGCTCTCGGTCTCGGTATGGGCGTTTTGGTCGAGTGCCACGATGCAAGCGAACTGGACGTCGCACTGCAATTGACCACGCCGCTGATCGGCATCAACAACCGCAACCTGCGTAGCTTCGAAGTCAGCCTCGACACCACGCTGTCGCAACTTGGCCGCATTCCTGCCGGACGCATCGTGGTGACCGAATCGGGCATCCTGGCGCCGGCCGACGTGGCACTGATGCGCGCCAGCGACGTGCATGCCTTCCTGGTCGGCGAGGCATTCATGCGTGCTCCCTCGCCGGGGGCGGAGCTGGCACGGCTTTTCGCTTAGACGACCGACTGGCGGCGAGCTATCGGTCGATCCCCTTGGCCGCGCCGGGGCAATCCAGTCGGCCGGCCTTTGCCCACTGAACCAGGCGCGGCCAGATCAATTGCATGCCATCAACCGACCCGGTCTGCAAACCATGATCGGCGGCATCCATCCGCCAATCGCAGAGTGGTTCGATCTGGCCAGCGAGCGTTGCACTCAACACGGCGTAGGCGCTCTGGGGCACCAACGCGTCATTACCACCCCACACACGCAAAAGCGGCATTTTCGCCGCTGCACGTGGCGTGGAGACCCGCCAGGCAAACATGTCCCGCCAGTAACGCAGTGTGCGCCCTTCCACCAGCATG
>CAMBRI010000345.1 GCA_945870205.1 Sulfuritalea hydrogenivorans sk43H
AACTCAAGATTGTTCAGGATCACCGTCCGCGGCTGGTAATGGACGAACTTTGAACGCTTGTCACAGAAGGCCGTGTCGTACTCGTCGGCCTCGATGACAAAGAAGGGCGAATCGGTCAGTCGCGCAGAGACACCAAAACCTTGCGGCACGCCGCCGACCAGAAATGACGGGGTCAAACCAGCCTCTTCCAGGATCCAGGCCAGCAGTGAGGTAGTGGTCGTCTTGCCGTGGGTTCCCGCCACCCCCAGCACCCAGCGGCCGCGCAGAATGTTCTCGGCCAGCCACTGCGGACCTGACACATAGGCCAGATTCCTGTCGAGAATTGCTTCGAGCAACGGATTCCCTCTGGAAATCGCGTTGCCAACCACGAACAGATCAGGTGCCAGCGAAAGTTGGTCAGCGTCGTAGCCCGACACCAGTTCTACGCCCTGCTCGGCAAGCTGCGTGCTCATCGGCGGGTAGACGTTGGCATCGCAACCGGTGACGCGATGCCCGGCGGCGCGGGCCAGCAAGGCTATGCCTCCCATGAAAGTGCCGCAAATACCGAGGATGTGAATGTGCATGGCCGCGCTTTGGCTCGATTAGTGAAATAATGAAGCGGATTTTAACCGCCAGTCGTGTCCTGCCCGAATCCGCCATGCCGCGCCGCAAACCTCCTGCTTCCGCCTCCGGCCATTTGCGTCGCGCCATTGCCAGTGCCGCGGCGCGCCTGATGGCGGAACACGGCATAGGCGACTACGGCGCGGCCAAACGCAAGGCGGCACGGAGCCTGGGCGCTGGCGAGAACGAAGCACTGCCCACCAATGAAGAAGTTGAGACCGAACTGCGCGCCTGGCAGTCGCTGTATCAGGAAGACGAGCAGCGCGAACGGGTCCATGATTTGCGCACAACCGCTCTTGACGTTATGGAACTACTTGCTCCGTTCCACCCCTATCTCACGGGTGGCGCACTGGACGGCACCGCCGGTCGATACTCTGCCGTGGAGCTCGACCTATACGCTGACAGCAGTAAAGATGTAGAGATTGCACTTCTATCTCACGGTATCTCCTACGATACGATGGATAACCGGCGGAAAGGCGTTGATGCCCAACTGCGCCTGGACTGGAATGATTTCCCGGTTCTGATTTCGATATACCCGCCTGTCGTAGAACGGCAACAGCCGAAAAACCCCCATGGCGGACGTGGCCGCCACCGGGTCCGGGTCGAGGCTGTACGCGAACTACTGCAGGAAGGGCCAAAATGAAGCGCTCATTGCTCTGGGCCATACTCGGCGGCCTCGCTCTGCTGGCGGCGATAGTTGGTTTTCAGCTTGGCCTGAAGGGCAAAAGTGTCGAAACCTCGGTAGCGGCACCGGGGCTACCTATTTTTGACGTGACCCTCGTCGATCTCAAGGGGCAAACCCAAAGCCTCGGTCAATGGCGCGGCAAGATACTGATTGTGAACTACTGGGCCACCTGGTGTCATCCCTGCCGCGAGGAAATGCCCGGCTTTTCCAGGCTGCAGGACAAATATCGCGATAAAGGTGTTCAATTTTTAGGCATCAGCATCGATACGGTAGACAAAATTGTGGAATTTCAGAAAGCAACCCCGGTGAACTATCCCTTGTTGATCGGTGACATGAGCGTCATGGAGAACAGCGCCAAACTCGGCAACACCAGGCAGGCACTGCCATTTACCGCGGTCTTTGACCGTGCAGGCAGGCTTGCCGCGACCAAACTGGGGCGCTTGTCCGAGCCTGAACTGGATGCCCAACTGAGCGAACTGATTTCGCGTTAGCTGGACAAAGTGCAGTCATTTGCGGCAAACTTGCATCCATGACGAAGCCAAAGCGCAGCAAAGCAAGCAGTGGTGAAAAGTTCGACGGCGCGATACTGGTGCTTCACGGGCCGAACCTGAACCTGCTCGGCACACGAGAACCCGAGATATACGGCCGTATCACCCTGGCCAGCATTCACACGGCGATGGAGGCCCGCGCTCGGGCATTCGGGGTCCGGCTCGAAAGTTTTCAAAGCAACCACGAAGGCGAATTGATCGATAGGGTGCAGTCGGCCCGTGAGCAGGGCGTACGATTCATCATCATCAACCCGGCGGGCTATACCCACACCAGCGTCGCTTTGCGTGACGCACTGGCGGCGGTGGCCATCCCTTTCATCGAAGTTCATCTGTCGAATGTCCACGGACGGGAGCCTTTCCGCCGTCATTCGTACTTTTCGGACATCGCCGTCGGCGTTATCTCCGGTCTTGGCGCGCAGGGCTACGAACTGGCGCTGGAAGCCGCGCTGGAACGCTTGCGCCCGACCTGAAGCGCCTGATTAATGCAATGCGGCGGCCACGACCGCTGTTCCCTTGTCATGTCGCCGCCTTTCTGGTCGGCGACGGAATTCCAGAATTTAGGAGCCCCCATGGACCTTAGAAAACTCAAGACCCTGATTGATCTCGTGCAGAACTCCGGAATTTCGGAGCTCGAGATCAGTGAGGGCGAAGAAAAGATTCGCATTGCCAAGCATTTCACGGCGGCACCGGGCACCACGACGGTCCATATGCCGGTGGCTGGCGCCGCACCGGCAGCGGCAGCACCACCAGCGCCGACTCCCGCTGCGCCGGCCGCTCCAGCCCAATTCGAAGGCCATGTCATGAAGGCCCCGATGGTGGGAACCTTCTATCGATCCAGCAGCCCGGACGCCTCACCCTTCGTCGAGGTCGGCCAAACCGTCAAGGCCGGCGACACCCTGTGCGTCATCGAAGCAATGAAGCTAATGAACGAAATCGAAGCCGACATTTCCGGCGTCATCAAGGCCATCCAGGTTGAAAACGGCCAGGCCGTGGAATACGGTCAGCCGATGTTCGTGATCGGCTGAGCATGTTCGGTAAAGTCCTTATCGCCAACCGCGGCGAGATAGCACTACGTATCCTGCGTGCCTGCCGCGAACTCGGGGTGCGCACCGTCGCCGTGCATTCGGAGGCCGACACCGAAGCGAAGTACGTCAAGCTCGCCGATGAATCGGTCTGCATCGGTCCGGCCCCTTCAAGCCAGAGTTACCTCAACATACCCGCGATCATTTCCGCGGCCGAAGTCACCGATGCCGAGGCCATCCATCCCGGCTATGGTTTCCTCTCCGAAAACGCCGATTTCGGCGAACGGGTCGAAAAGTCAGGCTTTGCCTTCATCGGCCCGCGCCCCGAAACCATTCGCCTGATGGGCGACAAGGTGAGCGCCAAGAACGCCATGCGCGAAGCCGGCGTACCCTGCGTGCCCGGTTCCGAAGGCGCACTGCCCGACGATCCCAGGGAGATTGTCAAGATCGGCCGTAGCGTGGGCTACCCGGTGATCATCAAGGCTGCCGGCGGCGGCGGCGGGCGCGGCATGCGCGTGGTGCATACCGAAGCGGCGCTGCTCAACGCGGTCGCCATGACCCGCGCCGAGGCGGGTGCCGCCTTCAACAATCCGACCGTGTACATGGAGAAGTTCCTCGAGAACCCGCGTCACGTGGAAATCCAGGTGCTCTCCGACGCCCATCGCAACTCGGTCTATCTGGGCGAACGCGACTGTTCGATGCAACGCCGGCACCAGAAAGTAATCGAGGAAGCTCCGGCGCCCGACATCAACCGCCGCGTGATCGCCCGTGTCGGCGATCGCTGTGCCGATGCCTGCCGCCGCATCAACTATCGCGGTGCGGGAACCTTCGAGTTCCTTTACGAAAACGGCGAGTTCTATTTCATCGAAATGAACACGCGAGTTCAGGTCGAGCACCCCGTCACCGAACTGATCACCGGCGTCGACATCGTCCAGGCCCAGATCCGCATCGCCGCCGGCGAGAAGCTTTGGTTCAAGCAGCGCGATATCGAAATTCGCGGCCACGCCATCGAATGCCGCATCAATGCCGAAGA
>CAMBRI010000346.1 GCA_945870205.1 Sulfuritalea hydrogenivorans sk43H
GGCAAGTGCTTCAGGTGCCACTCGGTCGAGAAGGCCAAAAAAGCCCCGTCCTACAAAAAGATTGCACTGAAATACAAGGGCAAGGGCGACGCCGAAGCGGTCTTGATCAAGCATCTTTCCGGGGCCAAGTCGGTCAAGGTCGAGGACGGTGGCGACGAAGAGCACGAGCCGCCACCCGCCAAAAACGCGGCGGATCTGCGCAATCTGGTGCAGTGGATTCTATCGCGGGGATAGCGGCCGCAAGTACTCTGCCCCCTTACAGAAGGGGACATAAATGAAACAGGCCGCGGCGAGCGGCCTGTTTCATTTGGAGGATAGTGAGCCTTACCAGCTCTTGACCACCGCCGAGACGCCGAACACGTGGTTGCTGTAGCGCGGCGCCTGCTGTCCGTTGAAAAGGACGTGCACGTTGCTCGTCGCGCCAACGTCGCTTAAAGCCCAGTCATAGGACTTCAGGTTTTCGTAGAGATAGTTGAAGCGCCAGCTCAGCTGTTTGCTGTAGTCCCACTTGGCGAACAACTGCAGGGTATGCAGTTTGTTCCATGTGTCGGGAACTGGCGTGGAGGCTGTCGTGGCGGATGGCGCTGCAGTGGCGGCTTGATTGATACCGCTCTTGCCTATGCTGTGATTGAAGACGTAGGTGCCGCCGAGATCCCACTTCTCTTCCGGCTGCCACTTGAGGCCGAAGCCCAATGTCTGGTCGCGATTCAGGATGTCGCCGTACCAGTTCTTCGTATCAAGTCCGCCCGTGGTGCTTGCCGCGCTCCACGTCCTGCCGATCTGCTTCACGCCGGTCTGGGATAAATTGGCGAAGGCGAAAGTTGTGAGGTTTTCCTCGGGCTGGTATTGCAGGTCGACACTCAGGCTGTTGCCATCGGCCGTATCGCGACCAAGGCAGGTACTGCTGGACATGGCCCCGCCGGTGATGGCGACCTGTTCCAGCGGATTGGCGAACTGGCCGCAATTGGGGCCACGCATTTTCTGCTTGTAGGTTTCGGCCACGCCCTGCAGGTTAAGCGTCTCGCTGAGCACCCAACTGCCCGAGGCGCGAATCCGGTTTTCATCGAAATCCGCCCACATGAACTGACGCATGCTCGGATTGTTGGTCAGGCCAGCAGCGTTCTGGAAACTCGTGTCGGTGTAGGTGTTGCGGAAGTAGACGTTCTTGTCGTAGCTGGATCCACGCCGCTGTGTGTAGATATAGCCGAGACTGCCAAGAAAATCGTCGGCGACAGGTTTGCGCAACTCGATTGTCAGCTTGTCGGTTTGGGTATCGGTGCGATCGGCCAAGGTGTACTTCTTGTCGTTGTGATCGATTGACGCGCGCAGCAGTGTTTTCGGCGCAATCTCGTAGTCTCCGTCAACGACCAGCCGCTTTTCGGTGGTGCTTACCGGGGCATTCGAGCGTATGCAGGCGCTGGCGGGGGAACCACCACCTGATGCGCATACGCCGGACGCCGCATCGCGGCTGACATAGGCATATTGGGCAATCGGTGTCCGGTTGTCGCTGTCGCGGTACTGGAAGGCGACTTTGAGGTTCATCTTGTCGAGCGGCTTCGAGGTCAGCGCCACGTCAAACAAGGTATTGACCACCTTGCCGTCCAGAGAACTACGGGGCAATCCGGCGGTCGTGCTTGCGGCTGCGGTGGTGCCATTAATGGAATAGGGCAGGAAAGCCTGATTCTGGCGCGCGATACCGTAGCTGTATGTTGCGCTCAACCGAGTCGTCTTGTTGAACCGGTAAGCGCCGGTGGCGTTGATCTGATGGTAGTCGTTGTCCGGGGCCAGCGAGAGGCGTTGATCCAGGTTGCCGGCGACGCTCGAAAAAGGATTCTGGACGTCAAACTTGTCCAGCGCATTTTCAAAACGCGAGTAGTGGTAGCCGATCTGGAATTGGGCGTCCTTTGCCGTATAGGCGAGCACAGCTTCGATCTGCTGGGTCTTGTCATCGATCTGATAGGGAACGATCATGGCTTGCCCGCGGCCGGCGATGTTGGTCGTAGCGAGGCCCGTCATCCGGGTACCGTCACGGCGGTCCTCACGGTAGTTGATCTTGAAATCCCATTCCTTGTCGACCAGTGCGTTCAGGCCGATCCGGTAGATGTCGCGACCATGTTGAATTTCGAAGGGCTGCAGCAGAGCGGTGTTTATCCCCGTTGGGTTGACGGCTGTGGCTCCGCGCAGGGTCAGCTTGCTGGTGCCCAGCCCGTTGTGATAGAACTGCGCCGATTCGGTCTGCGATTTCTTCAGGCCTTCGAAACTCAACGATGCGTTCCATATGCCCTGGATACCACCCTGCACCTGAACCTTCCGAGAGTCGAGGCCCAGATTGCTGCCATGGACCAGCCAATACTGGGCGTCATTGGCCTCGTTGCGCGCAAGCCAGTTGAACCCCGCCAGCGGAAAGCCGCCCTTGTCGGTCAGCCCCGTGAACTGGCCGAAGCGCAGTGAATTTTGCGAGTTATAGCCGGCGCCGAGTTCGACATAGTTCTCCGACCAGCGTGACATGTCGGAATCGCGGAACATCACGTCGGAATCACGGAACAACTTGACCGTCAGCAAAGGGTCGGCCAACGCGGTTGTTGCCGCCAGGGCACCCAGTGCGGCGATGACGGCGACGGCGACAGGACGGCGGCGGACGGGTGTGCGAAGTATCTGTTTCATGACATCACCTTTGGGCAATGAAGTGTCGGCTTAGCGCTGCAGGCGAGCGCCGGACGGATGATTGCTGCCGTGCACCTTGCTGTGACAGTTCACACAGGAATTCCCGAGAACCCGCAGGGCGGTGGCGGAGGTCGGTGCGATCGAGGTTCCGCTGTATGCCGTGTTGGAATGGTTGGTGGTCTGGTGACATTGCTCGCAGAGATAGGGCAAGCGTGCCTTGAGCATCGGTGCGACATTGGTGCCGTGCGGACTATGGCAGTTGGTGCAGTCGTCCTGCGCCGAGCGGTGCTCCCAGAGGAAGGGCCCGCGCAGCTGGGCATGGCAGGTGTAGCAGGTCTCATTTACCGTGTTCTTCTGCAGCGAAGCGCGCTGCGCCGTCGAGCCGTGCGAGGCATGGCACGAAGAACAGGCGAAGAACCCCGCGCGGGTCGGGTGGTTGGAGAGGCGATGCATTTCCGCCCGGCGATCCTTGTGGCAGTCGAAACAGACGCTGGCCTGGGTTTCCGCGACCAGCACCGGATCCTTCGGCGCATGCAGGCGATGGCAACTGGCGCAGGCCTGCTTGGTCTGCTCGTGCTTGCTGCCTTCCCAGTGGATGCGAGCCCCCGCCTGGTGACAGTTCAGGCAGGCTTCGTTCTGGGGCGCGGCGGCGGACTTCTTGCCGAAGGTGACAGGCACCAGTCCCGGCACGCGTGGGCGCTTGTTGTGCTCGGTCAGGTCGCCGTGACAACTGCCGCACATGGCATCTGCGGGATCGCCGGTGATCGACTTGCCGCTGGCCTGGGGAGTTCGCGCATCGCCTTTGACGCCGTGCTTGGTCTTGGCGATGGCGTAAAAACCTTCGTGGCATTCGACGCAGGGTTTGGTCTCGCCGCTCTCGGCACGCGATCGCGCTTGCGGTGCGTCGGGGCTTGGCGTCGCCTGGGCGAAGGCGTTGCCGGCGAGCCCGCTGACGATCATGAGGGCCAGGCCGACCGCCACTGCGTGACACTTCTGGATTGTCTGGTTCATTTGTCTGGTTCCGGCGATGCGTTTGCCCGATTCGCGGGTGGAATTCCCAAATATGCTGGGACGACTCTGCGCCAATCTTTACAAACTACATTACTAAAGTTGTATTCGATGTTGATTCAAACAGACTTTTTAGCAATCAACAAGTGCTTTGTTGCATCCATACCCCCTTGGCCCGGCTTCAGGTGTTTCTTTTTTGCAACAAAGTTTTTCCG
>CAMBRI010000347.1 GCA_945870205.1 Sulfuritalea hydrogenivorans sk43H
AAGAAACGTATTGCGTATTAAATATAACATTTACGATACTAAGAGGCAAGTTTGTCCCTCATTGGGGGACAAATTAAGCGTGGAATATAACCTTGCCATTTCTGATCGAGCGGGCTGTGGCATAGTGCGGCGGTGTGCCGTCGTGACTCTAATGCCGAGGAATCGTCGATCCGAGAATTCGCTAAGTTTGAGCTGCGACTGGAAAAACAACTGTGAAAGAACTGTACGGCATGACGCGGTAAAACTAGTGATAAGGCGGTTTGCGAGAGCGCCTGGTTGATAAAAAGTTACATATAATCAAGGCCTACTTTATTCAAAAAACTCGCTGAGCCGCCTTCTTCCTGGTGTCAAATGATTTAGACTGCGCAAATGCTTTTCCGCCTGTCTGTTTCTTGGGGACACGGACACGGGCAACGAAAGTTGTGGGTCCAGTTTCTTCAATGTAGATCACTGTGTATCTCCGTCGCGCTCAATGGTATCGTTCCAAAAATCGTTCCAAGAGTAGCGAAGATAATGGAAAAACTGCATTAAAGCAAAGAGATATTACTTACAAGGTCCGGCCTTCTAAGCCGGGGGTAACAGGTTCGAGTCCTGTCGGGCGGACCAGTTGACAATGCATGCAGTGATCGACGCGATCAAAAAAGCGATTGGCAGACGTCGTCCCCGCAGCCGTTCCTCAATTGCTCGCGAAACTCCCCGGCCGCTCAGTCAGCTTTCGTTATGCCGGCAGATACGACGCCGGGTTCGCGCCAGGGGTCATTTTCGCGAGGGTGATTGGTTTGGCGTTCTCGACCGGCGTTGACTGCCTTCGGGTTTAAAATGAAAAAAAAAGTTGGAGGGGACGTGCAATGAAATACCACATCGAGAAGCAGGGCGATGAGATCGTCATCAGTTTCAGGGAACTGGGCGGTCAGGCTCAGGCTGTGATCGACGCCATCGACCGTTGCCGGCAGAGAACCGGAGCCTGCCCGTCGGGTGAGTGCACCAAGATCGGCGTGATGGAGACGTGTGGCGAGAGTGGGGAACTGGCCGTCAGGTTGAAGGCACGGCCCGAATCCGACTTGAGCGTGGCGAGCGTCGGCGAATGCCTGAAATATCAGTTGCCCAAGGAAATCGCGACCTGATGTTCGTCGCCGTCCGGCGCATAACTGCTTGCTGCAGCGTTTTGGCACCTGGTCTTGACGCTCCTTGGGTGATGTCCTGTTTCCGGATCGGGGTCGGCGCGGCCCGCTTGCTGCTTTGTATTGCGGGCCTGCTCGCATCCGTGCCGGCAATTCATGCGCAGAGCGGGATCAGCGGGGCGGAAGATCCAAACAGTGTGCTGACGAACACGGTGCTGACAGTTCCGCTCCAGGACTACAGCATCGCCGGCCTGGTGACGCATGTGCCGGACGCCAAGGCTTTCAAGTACGGCATTGCCCTGTTTCCGGGATATCCCTCGATCATGAAGCTGCGTGAGGAAGGTGGGCAGCCGCGCTTCGATCTGGGCGGCAATTTTCTGATCCGTTCGCGCCGGCACTGGCTGGATCGGGAAACTCTTGTGATATCGATCGATGCTCCTTCCGACCAGTGGGGCAGCTTCAGCCAGCAGTTTCGCCAGAACGCCCGCTACGGGGGCGACGTTGCGGCGCTGCTGGCGGAAGCCGGGCGCCGCTATGGGGTGAAGGACTGGACCCTGGTTGGCACCAGCGAAGGAAGCGTTAGTGCCTTTCATGTAGCGCGTATGAACCCGGCACTGGCACCACGTTTGATTCTTAGCGCCTCATTGTTCCTGAGCAGTGGCAATGGGCCGGGCCTGTCCGGGACCGACTGGGAGGGGTTGGCGCCGCGTTTGCTGTGGGTGCACCATGAGGAGGACCCCTGCGCCTATACGCCCTACCGTGAGGCGCTGCGCTACGCGCAAATGACGCGCAGCCCGCTGCTTGCGGTGCGTGGTGGTGGCCCGTCGCGTGGGGCGCCCTGCGAAGCACGCAGTGCGCACGGCTTTGTCGGCGTCGAGCGCGCGACGGTGCTGGCCATGCGCTCGTGGGTCAAGACTGGAGTGACGCCGGCCGACGTTGTCGCCGAATAGGCGATCGCCGCGAGGGAGCCCAGATAGCGGCTAGAGCCGCCAGACCAGCAATTCGTCCGCCGCGCGCAGGCGGGTGGAGACCACCCGGGCGATGTTGCGATACACCTTGAGACCGATATCGGGCCGTGAATTGATGGCCCTGTCATTGATGCGCACCAGCGCGCACTCGGTGACGGCGATCACGCTGGCGCTGCGCGCTTCGTTGTCGGCCAGCGCCATTTCGCCGAAGCTGTCCGCTGGCGCCAGGCGCGCAAGCTCGAACTCGCCTTCGCGGCCCGACTTCATCACACGGGCGTCGCCGTTGAGGATGATGTACATGTGGGTGCCGACGTTGCCTTCCTTGATGATGTAGCTGTCCGGCGCGAAGGTGCATTTTTCAGAACTGCCAAGCAGGTCGGTAATTTCCGCCGGGGTGAGCCCCTGGAAGGCCTTGACGTGCTCGGAAAGCTTGAACAGCAGCCGTTGCAGGTCGGTGAAGGAGAATTGTTCGCGAACCCAGCTCATGGCTCCATCATACCTGTAGCGCGGCCAGAAGGTCCTGCTCCAGCCGGACCAGAGTGGCGGTATGCGACAGTTCCTTACCGCTGATCAGGAAGACGTCCTCGACCCGCTCGCCGAGGGTGGCGATCTTGGCCGTGTGCAGGGTGATGCCATGCTGGCCCAGCACGCGGGCGATGGCATACAGCAGTCCGGGCCGGTCGGCGGCGGTAATCGACATCAGGTAGTGGCTGCCGCGTTCGTCGGCACGGATCTCGACTTCCGGAGTCACCGGGAAATGGCGTACCTGGCGCGACAGGCGGCCGCTGATGCCGGCGGGCAGGGGCGGCTGCAACTTGAGCAGTTCGGTGATGCCATGTTCGATCAGGGCGATCATGTCGCGATAGGATTGGGTGGCGTCGAAGGCGAACACCACGAAACTGTCCAGGGCGTAGCCATGGCGCGTGGTGTGGATCTTGGCATCGACGATGCTGTAGCCCAGACGTGCAAAAAAGCCGCAGAGGCGGGCAAACAGCAGTGCCTGGTCCGGCACATAGACCATCACCTGCAGGCCGTCGCCCATCGGGTTGAGGCGCGCGCGCACCACCGGCTCGGCAGCCGTCGGGCGATGGTAGAGCGTGCGCGTATGCCAGGCGATTTCCTCGGCGGCGTGGCGCATGAAATAGCCGGTGTCGAGCTGGCTCCAGAGCTCGAGTTCGACGTCCGGACGCAGGCCGTGGTAGCGCAGGATGCGGCGCGCTTCTTCCTGGCGTTCGGCAACGCCGGAAAGCTGCAGCACGGCACTGCCGCGCAGGACGCTTGCGGTCATGCGGAAGAGGTCTTCGAGCAGCTTGCCCTTCCAGGCATTCCACACCTTGGGGCTGGTGCCGCGAATGTCGGCAACGGTGAGCAGGTAGAGCGCCGTGAGGTGCCGCATGTCGCCGACCCGTGCGGCAAAGGCGAGCACCACCTCGGGATCGGCCAGATCCTGTTTCTGTGCCACCTGTGACATGCACAGGTGCTGTTCGACGAGGAACACCACCAGGTCGGCATCGGTCCCGGCGATGCCATGGTCGCGACAGAAGCGGGCCGCATCCTTCTTGCCCAGCTGCGAGTGGTCGCCGCCGCGGCCTTTGGCGATGTCATGGAACAGGGCGGCGATGTAGAGCAGCCAACGATTCTCGAAGCCGGTCATGAGTCGCGAGCAGAAGGGGTATTCGTGGGCGAACTCGGGCATGGCAAAGCGGCGCAGGTTGCTCATCACTTGCAGGATGTGCTGGTCGACGGTATAGACGTGGAACAGGTCGTGCTGCATCTGGCCGACGATGTGGCCGAA
>CAMBRI010000348.1 GCA_945870205.1 Sulfuritalea hydrogenivorans sk43H
AATGCCTGTCCCACGGGCACGAAAGTCTCGCCCTGCAATGAGCGGCGAATGACGTCCACCAACTCATCCGACAGGTGCGAAAGGTTACCCAGTGTTTCGTTCTTGACAGTGCCGTTCTCGCGGTAGCTGCGACGTAGTAGATGCGTGCGATACACTCGATCCTTGTACTTGCGGACCGTAGTGACGACGTGCGCTGCTCCAGTGCGTGAGGCCATGAGCCGAAGCATAGGCGATCCGCCAGCATACGTCAATCTATTTAGTGACTACACTATCAACTGAAAACAGGCCAAATAACACCCCGATCCTTCAGCAATATCAGGCAGTTGGCGATTCCTTCGTGAGTACAGAAGAGCGGAACTTCAGGCTAGCGCTTCGATCAGTTCTGCTCGGTTCATTGTGTCGTACCTATCGGGTTGAAGGAACGGGAATTCTGCCACCAGTGCAAGATCAGACGCAACAGTCCATTGTGCCGAACAGCCGTGGCATGATCATCCGGCCTGCAATTCACGCAGCAAATCGGGATGTCTATCCAGCAATCGGAAAAGATTGGTGACGGCCGCCACCGGCTTTACCTGTCCGCGCTCATAGCGGGAGAACGCATTCTTTCCACCACCGGCAAGCTTGGCGGCCTGCTGCTGGGTCAGACCGAGCTTCTTCCGAATCCGCGCTAGCTCGGCGACTTCCTCCGCATCCACGCGATCGCGAAAGACCAGCCAGGCCGCTTCTTCACGAGCATCGTGCTCCGGAAAGCCATCGTGGCAATGGTCGCAGAAGGCGCCCTTTGCCACGAATTCGTAGATCCGGCCGCGATATTCAAGTTGCCTCTTGTTCTTCCCGTCGCGCAAGATTCCCTCGCTGCAGATCGGGCACTGCTTGCCATTCCATTTCGATGCCATGTCACAACTCCTTGAACGACACCACAAAGTATTCGCCGGCTTGCTGGAACTTCACGTAGAGCGGTTTGCCACGCCACTCGCCGTGATACACATCCTGCCAGACACGATGATCCTTGGTCGTGGTCATGCTCTTATAGAACTCGGCACGGGATAATCCCCGCACCACGTCAAGCGCATCCGCCTTAGCCATGCCGGCCGTTCGTATTCCGTCCTGTGCGGAAAACGTCAGATTCATTGCATCGACAGTCGTCATCTGAGCCAGAATCTCGGAAAGCAGATAGTGTGGAGAGCGCTTTTCCATCAAATCAATATTACCCTAATAGGGGATATCCTGCAACGATGAAAAAGCCTGACCAAACCCAAGGCGGTAAAGGTCGGTGTGACATCACGACAGATTCATTCTGTCGCTTATTCTGCAATCGCCCGTCTTTATTCTGCATCGGCCATGGCTTTTTGCACCTGAGCCAAAAGGTTGTCGGTCGCGGCAAGCAGGTCGGTCAGCAAGGCGGCGTCCACGTCCATGTAGCCTTCGTATTCCGCCAGATTGCGGCGTTCATGGCACAGCGCAAACAGCCGAACCTGCGCCTTGCTTGCGTCGATCGTGTGTGCCAGGCACTGGAATACCAGATAGCGCTTGTCCGAACGATAGCCTTGCAGGCGTAGCGCCGTCAGCGCCAAGGCATGGGCGGCGTTGTAGGCCAGGTCGAAGCGGCTCGCGAAAGACAGTGCCGGGCTGTGGGCATCCTTCAGTCGGTCAATGGCGGAGCGCAGCAAACCTTCGCATTCCTTGCGATCCGGCGGCTCCTTGTTGAGGCCACCGCTGCGAACCAGGTTTTCCAGATTGTCCTTACTGCTCATTGGCAGGCTCCTCCGGCGGCGGTCCGCCGATCAGGTTGATCTTGTCCTGCTCTGACACCCGCAAGACAAAGCTGTTGCCGGCGGCCTTCTTGGCCAGCCAGGCGGCCGGCGTGTAGATCGTCGGGTTGATGCTGCGGCCCAGACGCTCTTCCACGGGCAACAAGCGCTCCACCACGTCGCCGTAGCCGAGATTTTCGCCGACCAGCATCAGGTCGATATCGCTACCGGCATGATCCGAGCCCTTGGCAATGGAACCATAGACAAAAGCCCACACCAGTTGATCCGCCAAAGGCGCCAAAGTGGCCTGCAGTTGCTCGCCGATGCCGAAAGTCTTGCGCACGATGCCCAAGAGCTCCCCATAAATCGGACATTGCGGGTTGGCCTGGTAGTGGGTCTGGTTGCCCTGGCGGTTCAGGGTCAGTACGCCGGCGCGATGCAGGCGGTCCAGCTCGCGCATCAGGCTGCCTTTGCCGACCTGCGCCCAGCGGGCGATTTCGTTGGCGTAGAAACTCTGATCCGGTTTGCCATACAGCAGGCTCAGCACCTTCTGTTGGGTCGCGGTAAATAGGGCGTCGCTGAGCGGCAGGGTCTGCATGATGTTTTCCATAAGTCCCACAAGGGGAATGATAAGTCCCTTTGTGGGACTTATCAAGTGACCTGGCCATCACTGCGTCTTGATTTCAGTAGCGGGCGAGAGCTGCTTGAACACCTGCTAGACGTTGATTTTCCACCCATCGCTGACGAAGCTGGCGTCGCGGAACTCAGTGACCACCGGCCGGAGCATCCAAACTACTTGGCTAAGGAAATGGGTTACGCCTTACCTGCCTTGACCAGTTCTAGCAGCAGTCGCTTTGCCAAGGCTTCGGGCTCCATCGTTCCAACCTGTTTGCTCTTGCCGCCGAGGCCAGTGGAGACAGTGAGGATCTTTCCTGCCACCCAATAGGTGCCTTTGTGTGTCTTGCCATCGGTCTCACAGGTGATCGGGTAGCGGGGTAGCGGCTTTGCGTCCATGCAGCGATTATGAACGATATGTTCAATGCGCCGCATCGCGATCTCGAAGTGATTTTGGCTGGCATTCCTGAACCCTATATCGCTGTTGCGTTCACGCCTTCCCGCATCTCCTTTCCCGCCTTGAAATAAGGGACGTATTTTCCCGGAACCTGAACCGCTTCACCCGACTTCGGATTGCGCCCAACCCGTGGATGCCGGTAGCTCAGGGTGAAGCTGCCGAAACCACGGATCTCAACGCGACTGTCGGCTACCAGACTGCTTGTAATGGCCTCAAGAATCACGTCGACCACGGACTTGGCGTCTTCGTGGGTAAGCGTTGGAACTCGGGAATGCAACCGGTCAACGAGCTCGGATCGGGTCATGAGTTGAGAAACTGTCAGATGATCCGGCTTACCGCCAAGCCGCTCGCTTTCGCGTTCTTCGCCAGCGTCTCGTCTGCCGTCGCAATTCCGCTGGCGCCTGCTTCAAGCGCCATCGCCAGGTGCAAGGCATCACCGGAGCGCAAGCCGCTCGCCGCATGCCGCGCCATCCCGGCAGCCTCTGCAAACGCTTTTCGACTCACCGGCAACAAACGCAATCCAGACTTGCAGAAAGCGTCGAAGTCCTTCCATGCCGCCTGCGCCTGCTTGGCGCTGATCTCGCCTTTCCTAACCTTGATGGACAAGGCGCTCGAAAACTCCGTCACTATCCAGTCAGACGATACCAAAGGCTCCGTGCAAGACTCAAACCAAGCCTCGATTGCAGAGCTCGCCGGCTCCGGAACAAACATTGGAACCGCGGCGCTGGTGTCCAGGTAGATCATCAATAACGATCCTCCTGGCGCATCTTTTGAACGGTCGTCGTCGTCATCGGCATGGTCGCCCGCAGCTTGCGCAGACGCTTGATGAATGCCGCCTTGTCGAACGGCTGCGCCGGCGTCAGCTTGATCTCGCCGATCGGCGTCACTTCCGCCTCAACGGTATCGCCCTCGCGCAACCCGGCAGCGCGCGTGCATTCCACCGGCAGACGAACTGCCAGACTGTTGCCCCATTTCGCCAGTTGCAACCTCATAACTACCTCGCCAGTTGATACGTGTAGATACATCGTAGCACGATGATCATCATT
>CAMBRI010000349.1 GCA_945870205.1 Sulfuritalea hydrogenivorans sk43H
CTGGCGCGCACCGTCTGCCGCCGTGCCGAGCGCATGACCGTGGCGCTGGCCGCCGAGGAGGCCGTATCGGACGCCGGGCGCCAATACCTGAATCGACTCTCCGACCTGTTGTTCGTCCTCGGCCGCTGGTTGAACAAGGCGGCCGGTGGCAGTGACGTGCTCTGGCAGAAAGGCAAGAACGCCTGATCGGGAACCCGGTGCGAGGCCAGTCACCGGGATCATTCCACCGGCTTGAAGCCTGCTTCTTCAGCATGGTTTTAAGTTTATGATTTACAAATGATTCGCATCAATTTATTGATCGCCGGGACAGGGCATAGTCGGTACACACCCACCACCCGGTAAGCCGCCATGCACGTTCATCTCTCCCCCGATTCGATCTACCCCTTCGACGCGCGCGGCATTGCCAAACGCTTTCGTCACGCCGCGATCTTTGGCGCCCTCGATGCCCTGCGCGCCGGCGAAACCATGCGCTTCGTCAATGACCACGACCCCTTGCCGCTGCTCGACCAGCTCGTGCAGCGCTATGGCGAGGCCGTCGAAATCGCCTACAAGCAGCGCGAACCGGGCAACATCGTGATCGACTTCGCAAAGAAGCAGTAAGACCCCCACGATGCGCACGCCGGCATTTTTCGACGAGGTGCGCAGCCTGAGTGTCTACGATCCGCTGGCCGAGTTCCTCGGCGCGGCCGAAGGCGGCCGCATCGAGTACCGCTACATCGATGCGGTCAGACTTGCCGGCCATTCCTGCCCCACCGTGGCCGCGGCCTACTGGATGACGCTGAAAGCCCTGACCAGCCTGTATCCCGATTCACTGCCGCAGCGCGGCGGGATTCGGGTCGAGTTCCGCGAGCAACTGTTGTCGGGCGTGACCGGCGTGATTGCCAACGTCGTTGCGCTGCTCACCGGCGCCACCCATGACAGCGGCTTCAAGGGCATCGGCGGGCGTTTCGATCGCCGCCAGTTGCTGTACTTTGCCGCCGACGTGACCGAGGAAATCCGCTTTACTCGGATTGATACCGGTCAGGCCGTTGACGTCGCCGCGCGCCTGCAGCGGGTACCTTTCGCGCCGCAGACCAGCGAGTTGATGCAGAAGTGCCTGGCAGGCAGCGCCAGCGCGGAGGAAACCGCCCGCTTCAGGGAAAACTGGCAAGCCCGGGTGCGCGCATTGCTGCTCGACCACGGCGACGACCCGGAGGTTTTTGTGCTGCGCCTGGCGGCGTAGCGGGAAAATGCGCGCCTAGCGAATGCGCGAACGCCGCGCTTCCATGCAGTCCATGAGTTGCCCGCTGACGCTGCGCAGGCGCTGATTGAGCAGCATCAGTAGTTCCATCATCAGCTTGACGCCGATGCGCGGCTCTTCGGTAATGATGCGCGAGAGGCTTTCGCGATCGAGCACGGCAACCTGCACCGTATCGAGCGCAACGCAACTGGCAAAGCGCGGCTCGCCGTCGATCAGCGACATCTCGCCGAGAGTCTTGCCGGGGCCGGCGGTGCCCATGATCTGCGCCAGGCCACGCACGTCCTTCTTGACGATCTCGACGTTGCCATCCAGCAGCAGCAACATGAAATCACCCATGTCTCCCTCGCGAATGATCTCGGTGCCCAGCGGCGCCCGATAGCAGCGCATATAGCGGGCAAGCCCCTCGAGTTCATCAGGTTCGAAATCTTCGAACAGCTTGATGACCTCGATGATCTCGCGAATGCGGCCGACGAAGGGCACGGCATCACCGAGGAATTCGATGTTGGGAATGCGGTCGATTGAACTCATGGCCGTGGCATTGTAACTCCGCCGAGCAGCAGAAGCACCAGCAGCAACCAGCCGGCCGTCGCCGCCAGAAGGTGGGGATCGGTCAGCAGTTCCTGCGCCGGATCGCCGCCGCCACCCCGGGTATGCAGCTTCCATAAATAGCGCAGCATGCCGTAGAGCACGAAGGGCAGCGTCACGATCAGCCCGCGCGTGCCGTGCAGGGCGACGGTTTCGGCGCTCACCGTATACAGCGCGTAGGAGATCACCGTGCCGGCGGCGGCGATGCCGATGAACTGGTCGAGCATCGGCGCCGTATAGTGTTCCAGCACCCTGCGATGACCGGCACTGTCGGCCTGCAACGCATTGAGTTCGGCGCGACGCTTGGCGAAGCCGAGGAACAGGGTCAGCATCAGGCCGCACAGCAGCAGCCACTGCGATGGGGCGATGCCGATGCCAAGCGTGCCGGCCAGGATGCGCAGCATGAAACCCGAGGCGATGATGAATACATCGAGGATGACCACATGCTTGAGGCCGAAGCTGTAGGCGATGTTGAGCACGACATAGGCGAAAAAGACCCAGGGCGCCGAACCGGCCCACAACCAGGCGATGGCGCCGCCGGCCAGCAGGCAGACCGCGGCCAGTCCGGTGGCCGCGGCGACGCTGACGGTGCCGGCCGCCAGCGGCCTGTACTTCTTCTTAGGATGCAGCCGGTCCTGTTCGCGATCGATCAGGTCGTTCATCACATAGACTGCGGAAGCCAGCAGGCAGAAGGCGGCGAAGGCGGCCAGCGCCTGCCCGAGCCTGACCGGGTCGTTCCAGGCATGGCCGAACAGCAGGCCGAGAAAAACGAAGCCGTTCTTCAGCCACTGGTGCGGGCGCAACAGGCGAAGCAGCGCAGGTATCAGTGGCGGCATGTCTCACCCGGGAAATATCGATCACACATGTAGCAGGCAGTTTGCGGCAGCCAGGCCGGAATTGCATAGTACTTTTGCCTGACCCCCGCCAGCACGCCATGGCGATAGGCCGCGTAGTCGAAGCCCTCGCCCCTGACCCGCCAGAAGCGCGCGCCACGGACCTCGAAACTGTCGGCGCTGACCTCGCGGAAATACTTGCGATAGTCGTCCAGGTTCGGCGCCGATTTGCGCAGGATCAGAAAGTCGCGCCCTGCCAGCGCGCGAAAATCGGTCACCAGATCATCGTGCCGCGCGTGGCTGGAAGCCTCGCCGAAAACCACCACGTAGCGGCGCAAGTTGTAGCCCAGGGTCACCGCGTTCGAGTAGCCGTCCATCGCCAACACGCGGTCCTTCAAATGCGGCGCCAGTTCCCGCGCCAGTTCCTGATGTTCGAAGCTGAGCACGATGCCGTCGTAGAGTCGGGTCTTCTGCCAGGTTTCGAGCGGCACGCGGGACACGATCAGGACCGCCGCGATGTGCAGGGTGGCGAAGCCGACGAAAAACAGACCGAGCCGTTGCAGACTCGCCGTTGTCATGCGCAGCGTCAGCCAGATCAGGGTGAAGGGGACGAAGGACAACAGCCAGTGGAGGCCGACCTGTTTGAACAGCGACAACAGGGCAAAAAGCAGGAAGGGCAGCCAGGCCAGGGTGCCCAGCGCCGACGGCAGCGCAGCGTCAGGCGAAGCGACGCGACGATCGCGCCACGCCAGCCACAGTACCGGCGGCCCCAGCACATAAATCAGCGTCAGCGCATACAGCATGGGCGTAGTCAGAGACCAGCCGGCATCGCCGTGACGATTGACGAAATTGAACATGTAGTTCGGCCAGCAGTTGCCGGCGTTCCACCAGGCCATCAGGGCCAGCGCCGGCAGCGTGCAGGCATAGGCGATGGCGAGCCCCACCCAGGCGGCGACGCGACGCCGGCGCAGTACATCCACGAGGTAGGCAAAGCCGAGGATGGCAGCGAAGTACTTGGACAGCACCGCCCCCGCCAGCAGCAGGCCGGCGGCCAGATACCAGCGCGGCGCATCGTTCTGCGACGCACGGATCCAGGCCAGGCCCGAGAGCACACTGAAATAGATCAGCGGGGTGTCGGTGGTAATGAACACGTTCCACACATTCACCGGCGCCAGCAGCACCAG
>CAMBRI010000350.1 GCA_945870205.1 Sulfuritalea hydrogenivorans sk43H
TATGCACGATGCTGGCTTGCGATCTACCCTTGGCGGCATCCCAGACGTTCTCCGCCAGTTGCAGGTAGGTCACAACGCTTCCATCGGCCCGCCGTTGTTTGCTCTCGCGTAGGTACATGCCACCTATCGTAGCGGCCTTCAGGGGCGAACATCAACAATCCATGTATCTAGGGTTTTGGCGACTTGCCCCCCGGAAACCCGCGCCGTTACAGGGGGTTGGTGAAAAATGTGCCTCGGAAGTGTCAAAGTCGGGCTGGAAGGTGATAACGTGTTTGCGCCCAGCGCCAACACGCCCTGGTACCGTGGGCCAACGCTGATGAGCTATTTGAATCAGATCGATGTTGCTGGGTCTGAGCAGACAGAGCCATTTCGCATGCCGGTGCAGTGGGTCAATCGCCCCCATGCCGACTTTCGCGGTTTTTGCGGGCGGGTCGCGCAAGGCACGGTGCGCGCTGGCGACCAGGTTCGGGTGCTGCCCTCTGGCGTGCAGACGCAGGTCAAGGCGATTGTGGTCTGGCAGGGGGAAAGCGACCATGCCGCCGCAGGTGACTCGATCACCTTGACGCTGACCGATGAAGTTGCCATAGGGCGCGGCGATGTGCTGGTGGCCGCTGACGACGCGCCAGAAGTGGCGGACCAGTTCGAGGCGCGGCTGCTGTGGCTGGGCGATCACCCACTGCTGCCGGGGCGAAGCTACTGGCTCAAGCTGCACACGCAGGAGGTCTCGGCCAGCGTGACCGACATCAAGTACCGCGAAGACATCGACAGCGGCAACCATCTGGCGGCCAAAACGCTGGGCATGAATGACATTGCGCTGGTCAAGCTGTCGCTCTCGCAGCCAGGTGTGTTCGAACCCTATGTGAGCAACCGAACGCTGGGCGGCTTCATCCTGATCGACAAGCTGAGCTTCGAGACGGTGGCGGCCGGCATGATCAGTTTTGCGCTGCGTCGCTCCGCCAACATCCACTGGCAGGCGTTGACGGTGGACCGCGCTGCGCGCGCCGCCAGCCTGGCGCAAACGCCACGCTGCATCTGGTTTACCGGGCTGTCGGGCTCGGGCAAGTCGACCATTGCCAACCTGCTGGAAAAGCGTCTGCACGCGCAGGGCCGGCACACGTATATTCTGGACGGCGACAACCTGCGCCACGGGCTGAACCGCGATCTTGGCTTCACGCAAGCGGACCGCGTGGAGAACATTCGCCGCGTGGCCGAGGTGGCCAAACTGATGGTCGATGCCGGTCTGCTGGTGCTGGTGTCTTTTATTTCACCGTTCCGGGCTGAGCGCGAACTGGCACGCAGCCTGTTTGCGCCGGGTGATTTTGTCGAGGTGTTTGTCGATGCCTCGCTGGCCGAATGCGAGCGGCGCGACCCCAAGGGCCTGTACGCCAAGGCCCGACGTGGTGAGTTGAAGAACTTCACCGGCATCGATAGCCCGTATGAGGCGCCGCTGGTGCCTGAGGTTCATTTGCACAGTGCCGGGACTGGCGCCGATGCGCTGGCGGAGCAACTTGCGAATTGGATAGATAGTTTCACCTGAATAAATTGACGGCTGTTCTGGAATCGGTGATCGTTACACCACCTCTAATCGTCTTGCGGACTCGAATTGAGCGTTTCCGACATGCCCAGGAGCAGTCAGTATGCTATACCCGCAGCTGGTCGGGACTTGCCCGTCAGATCGCTACTATGATCGACCGCTGTGGCCAGTCACGGCACCGCCATGATTGGAATAACCACCCGTGGGTGGTGAGACTGAAGATGCGAATTCTAGTTCCGTCAGCTACTGGCTCTCGAACTCCGTGAAGGCCCGATTCATGTTGGCACGGTGCAAATCCTGATAATTCTCCAGATGCCGGAATGCTGGCAGGTCGGCGTGTTTGCTCAGAACCTCGTCCATCGGCTCCATTTCTTTCGCTGCCTTGCCGATCGTGTTGGCGAGGAAGTCGAAGTAATCACCCGTTTCGCGCTGTGCCTGGGCGAGGTCGCAAACCCGGCCATGGCCAGGCACAATGTGCTTGGGTTGAAGCCCTTTGAGCGCCAAGAAGCTCGACTGGCCGTTCTTTACACTGGACCACGGCAGCACGCCGAGCAGGCGGTCGACATAGACCAGATCGCCGGTGAAAACAACACCGTGGCGTGGCAGATGTACCAGTGCGTCGCCCGGATAATGCGCGTTCGTGTAGCGCAATACGAATGTTTCGCTGCCGAGCGTCAAGGTTGCCGTTCCGTCAGCGCCGACTTTTCGAGGTTTGGCTGACGACAGCGGCTCGGTGCCAGCAAGAAGCTCGCCGAGAAAACGCTTGAGACCGTCGATCTGCTGCCGGGCGTACTGCTGCTGCGTCGTGGCCGTGCGCTCGAGAGCGATGATCTCGGCACCCTGGCTGGCGAAATAGGCATTGCCGAGCCAGCGATGGTCCTGGCTGCCGGTGTTGATCACCCAGCGCACGGGCTTCTCCGTCACCGCACGGACTGCTGCTGCAAGCTTCATGGCCCCGATACGGCTGGCACCGCTGTCGATCAGTACGACACCTTCGGAAGTAACGACAAAACCGTAGTTGGCGTTCAGCCCATCGTTCTCCTGACTACGTTGTCCGAGCGGACCGACGATGCCATAAACGTTGTCCGTAACCGGCTCCGCCTTGGGCTGGTAGTCGGCGCGAGCAAGACTTGAGGCAATCAGGCAGGCGACAAGAAAAAGGACTCGGTAAATCGTCATGGTGTTCTATTCCTATTCAGTCAGTCGATGCTGACAAGACCACGGATAACAATCGATGTGGCTTACGCACCAGCTACTCATTCTCGCCGAGTTTGCCAGATCCCCTCAGACCAGAGGGCAGCTTTCAGAGTGGTCCGGTCGTTTGTATGGCAGATCATCAGGAAAAACGAGAGACCGGAATTGGCCCAGACTGTGTGAAAACCTTGACTACCATCCCCGGTTCGTGATATGATGTACGCATATCGTGAATTGGGGGCTGTGATGAAGCGATTCGTTCAAGGTGAATGCCGAACCCAGAGCACACTACTCCCTGAACAGCTTGACGACTATGTTTCAGATACCAATCCGGTACGGGTCGTTGATGTCTTTGTCGATGAACTGGATCTGGGGACGCTGGGGTTTGAAGGGGTTGAACCGGCGGCCACCGGTCGGCCCGCTTACCATCCTGCAAGCCTCCTGAAGATTTACATTTACGGCTACCTCAATCGGGTCCAGTCCAGCCGGCGCCTTGAGAAGGAAGCCCAACGCAACGTCGAACTGATGTGGCTGACGGGCCGATTGATGCCGGACTTCAAGACCATCGCCGATTTCCGCAAGGACAACGGCAAGGCGATCCGGCGCGTCTGCCGGCAGTTCGTCGTGCTGTGTCAGGAACTGGGCCTGTTCTCCGAAGCCCTGGTCGCCATCGATGGCAGCAAGTTCAAGGCCGTCAATAACCGGGACCGGAACTTCACTAGCGCCAAGTTGCAACGGCGGATGGAAGAAATCGAGTCGAGCATCAGTCGCTACCTGAGCGAGCTCGACACTGCTGATCGGCAAGAGCCTGTCGTAGCGCGACTCAGGACTGAACGGCTACAAGACAAGATCGCCGCGCTGAAGGAGCAAATGAAAGCGCTCAAGGAGATTGAGGTCCAACTCGAGGCGACGCCGGACAAGCAGATTTCCCTGACGGACCCCGATGCCCGCTCGATGAAGACCCGAGGCACCGGCATCGTGGGCTACAACGTCCAGACAGCCGTCGATGTGAAGAATCACCTCATCGTCGCCCACGAGGTGACGAACATCGGCATCGACCGGGATCAGTTGACCTCAATGGCGAAGCTTGCACGCGATGCGATGGGT
>CAMBRI010000351.1 GCA_945870205.1 Sulfuritalea hydrogenivorans sk43H
CGCTCCTGACCAAAGCGCGCTATCAATTGCTGCTGCAGGCGATCGAAGTCGAATGCGAGTGCGGCCGATACCGTCAGGACGAGCAACAGCGCGCGCAAAACGCGGGTGTGCGAGGCCGTGGAATTGAATTGATGGTATTTGCCAGCCGATATCACTAAAGTCTGAAAAGCATATAAATGAATATAATCACACGTCTTGGGCCACAAGTTGCAAAAAGTTACTTAAGAAATGGGGACATCGCAGCTTGTCTTGTTGATTGGATTTGCTTTACTGTCGCTTACGGGCCGTGAAGCGATTGCGGCTGCCCACTTGACGCTGCAGGAAGTCGCGCAAAAAGTTGTGCTGACCAACCCCGAAGTCTTGTCGAAGTGGCATGCCTTCAAGGCTTCGGGTGGCGAGGTCGATGTGGCACGAGCCGGATTTTACCCCCGGGTCGATTACACCACCGGAGTCGGCAAAGAGACCCTCAGGCAGCCAGGCGTCGCTGACCGCGAATTCACCCGCAACGGCTACACGCTGACCCTGAACCAGATGCTGTATGACGGCTTCGCCACCTCGAGCGACGTCAAGCGCCTGGACAAGGCGCGCCTGACGCGCTATTTCGAACTGGTCGATGCGGCGGAAGCCGCGGCGCTGGAAGCCGGACGGGTATATTTCGATGTCATGCGTTATCGCGCGCTGATGTACCTTGCCGAGAACAACTATGTCGAACATCGCGCCAGCTACGAGCTTCTGCTGCGTCGCGCCCAGGCCGGAGCGGGGCGCCGGGTGGATGTGGAGCACGCGGCGAGCCGCCTGGCTCTGGCCGAGCTCAATCTGAATACCGAGGCGGCCAATCTGCACGACGTGATGGCGCGTTTTCTGCGCCTGGTTGGGGAAACACCGCCACCGGTGATGTTCGGGCCGGGGCAGATGGCCAAGGATATGCCTGCCAGCGAACCGGAGGCTCTGAAACTCGCGTTTCAGCGCAATCCTGCACTGCGCGCGGCGGTTGAAAACATTGAGGTCGCCCAGCACGACATCGAGTTGCGCCGCAGCGGATTTCACCCCAAGCTCGACTTGCGTTTGCGCAACGAATCCAACGGCAATTATCAGGGAGTGGCGGGCACCCGGCAGAACAACGTGGCTGAAGTCATTCTCAGCTACAACCTGTTCAACGGCGGCGCCGATTCCGCACGGCAGCAGATCTATGCCGAGCGCAAAAATCTGGCACTGGATCTGCGCGACAAGTCCTGCCGCGACATCCGCCAGACGCTTTCGATTGCCTACAACGATGTGTTCCGGTTGCGGGCCCAATTGTCCAACCTCGATATCCAGGTCAACTCCATTGAAAAGACCCGCGACGCCTACAAGGCCCAGTTCAATATCGGGCAGCGTTCCCTGCTCGACCTGCTGGACACGGAGAACGAGTTGCTCAACGCCCGTCGCACGGCGGTCAATACCGATATCGATCTCGGGATTTCCTATCTTCGCACCCAGGCCGGAATCGGCCGTCTGCTCGAATTTCTGGGATTGAAGCGGATTGACGATCAGGACAAGCCGGGCGCCGGCGAACTGGCGACCATCGTCGAATCCGAAATCTGCCCGCCGCAGGCGCCAAACAACTACCTGGTTGATCTCGATGCCCTGACGGCAAGGGCACTGGCCATGCTGGATGCGAACAAACCGGCGGCTGAAAGCCCATCACCTCTTCCGACCGCGCCGAAGCCGCCAAGTCCGCCGATTTCGGCACCCCTGTCATCTCCGCCTCCAATGCCGGCGGACAGCATCCCGAGAGACTCAGCCGTCAAACCTGCGTTGGTCGCACGGGGTCTGGCGACGCCAGTTCCATCTGCCACCATGCCGCCGCCAGTCCCGGTCGCGACCCTTGCCTCCGACAAGCCTGAATCGATGCGCTTGGCGGCCGCAGCGAAGCTTGCCGCGAGCGGCGACAATACAGGCAAGGCCGCAATTGCCAGGGACCGGCAGGAGTTGGAAAGTATGCTTGCCGAGCGAGTTACGGCCTGGGCGGCAGCCTGGTCCGCGCGGACGCTCGACGCCTATGTCGATTTTTATGCGCCATCATTTGTAGCGGCGGATGGCGCCAGTCGGGAAACCTGGGCAAAGCAGCGAGCAGTCAGGCTGGCTACGCCGTCCAGAATTCAAGTCAAGGTGAGCGATATCAACCTCAAAAACGCGGCCAAGGATGTGCTGGTCGTCGAATTCGTTCAGGACTACAGTTCCGATAGTTATCGCGACAGCACGCGGAAGCTGCTGAAGTGGATCAGGGTGGGCGAACAATGGCTGATTGCACGGGAGACGGCGCGACCGTTGTCCGCAGGTGGTGCGACGCGGCGAAAGGCCGAGAAATGAATCTGACGACCTGGCTTCTGCGCATTCCAGTCGTGCTTGCGCTGCTGATATCGGCTCCGGCGATACAGGCGCAAGGTGCGGTTGCGCCGACGCTGGAAAAAATTCGCGAATACGGTGCGATCTATGTCGGCTATCGCGAGGCTGCAGTTCCGTTTTCCTACCTGGTCGGGGATGAGGTGACGGGCTACACCAAGGAATTGTGCGACCGCATCGTCGCTACCGTCAGGGACACGCTCGCCGATCCGACCCTGAAAGTGGTCAGGGTTCCTGTCACGGCGTCGTCCCGGATGCTGATGCTGATGACGGGTGTGATCGATCTCGAATGCGGTATCACGACCAATACGAAGATTCGTCAGCAGTCGGTGGCTTTCGGCGTCACGACTTTCGTATCCGGAGTCAAGACCGTGACGCGCAAAGACATTGGCATCGAGCGCATCGTCGATCTCAACGGCAAGGTGGTGGTGACCACCGCCGGCACGACGACTGAACGCGTGGTGCGGACGGTACTTGCCGGGCGCAATGCCATCGTGCATTCGAAGAGCGCGCGAACGCATCTGGAGTCATTGGCGATGGTCCTGTCGCGGCAAGCCGATGCCTTCGTGCTTGATGATGCGGTGCTGGCCGGCCTTATGGCGAGTTCTCCGCAAGCCGACAAACTGAAGCTGCTCGACGAAAACTTCGGGTTCGAGCCCTACGGCATTGTCTTGCGCAAAGACGATCCGGAGTTCAAGAAACTGGTCGATGACACTCTTGTCGGAATGATGAAGAACGGCGAACTCGAGACGCTTTACAACAAGTGGTTCATGTCGCCGATCCCGCCGAAGAACATCACTCTGCAGATTCCGATGAGCGGCATGCTCAAGGAGTTGTTGCGCAATCCCAACGACACCGGCATATAGGGTAGCGGGACCAAGGCGGGGGTGGTGTTCTCGCGACAGGGATTCAACGACGCCGCTCTTGGCGGAGGAAACAGTTCGACGGCACGCACGATTCAGGCAGGATTCGCGCCTCTTTTGCAGGCAGCAGGCGCGTAGCTAAAGCTGGCTCGGACCAGTTTGCAGAAGTCGGCATCGTCATCGAGTACGGCAATCCGGGCCTTCAGGAGAAGATTGGCTGGCGATGCTCGATCACAGCAAGATTGTCCGATGGGAGCATGGGGCAGAAGGTGGGAAAGGGTATCGGCGGCGACAATTCTGGCGACCCTTCGGAGCGGCGGATTTGGCGCACAGGTCGGGCACCTTCGCGTCGTGCCAACAGATACCGCCAGGGGCAGGCAGCAATCTCCGGTCGTACGCAGTGTGCCGGCTACGGAGAATTGGCCGCCACTCCCGTCGCTGGCCGTACCGGACTGCCATCATCGTTGCGCAGGCACTTGCCACTGGCCTGCCCCTTGGCGCCAACCGCCGGCAGGGTACGGAATTCGTCCTTGGCGAGGCCCTGGACACTTCCCGAAAGCACCTTGCCTGC
>CAMBRI010000352.1 GCA_945870205.1 Sulfuritalea hydrogenivorans sk43H
TCGCGGGCCATGCCGAGGCGACGCCCGGTTTCGGCGATGTTGTAATCCGTTTCCGCCAGCGCGCGGCGCAGGAGTTGCTCTTCGGCGGCTGCGGCAACTTCCTTCGGACCTTCGTCCATGCGTGCCGTCAGATGCAGGCGGGCCTCACCGGCGTCCGCCATCCGCGATTCTTCGCCGGCAAACAGCTCGGCGCGGCGCAAGGCCTGGAGAATCGTGGCGACTGCCGCCGGCTTGGTCAGAAAATCGAAGGCGCCGCGCCGCACAGCCTCCAGCGCAGCCGCGCGTTCATCCTGCCCGGTAAGCACGATGACCTTGGTCGCAGGCGCCAGGCGCAAACATTCGTCAAGCAGGGCCAGGCCTTCCGTCATGCTGCTGGGCGCGGGCGGCAAGCCAAGGTCAAGCAGTATCAGTCGCGGCGGCGCGGTGGATCGCAGGCACTCCAGCGCGCTCGCGCGATCTTGCGCCTGTTGCACAAGATATCCCTGATCGCCCAGCGCGGAGGCTAGATAGCCCCGCAGCGCGGGGTCGTCTTCAACCAGCAGCAGGGATCGGTCTGTTGCAGGCAAGATGACGGGGGCGATCAAACCTGCAGTTTGCGGGGACGGAAGCTGCGGTTGAGCAGGACAGCGGCGAAAAGCATGCTTACAACTCGATCAAACTGGCCGCCGGTTGACGCCTGTAGCAAGGGCGAGGGGCATATCAATTGAGCTGCAGTACTGCATTCGCCACTGCAATATTTTCGTCTTCGCCGGGACACAACGTGTTGGTTCGAAAGTATCCGGTCGTGACATCTCCGTCATCGGTGGCCCGGTCAAGCTGAATGGCGATATCACAATCAATATTTTGAATCCGGATCACGTTGACCCAATTGGCGGGGAGGCCAGGCACACCGGACAGCGCTACGCCGGGGCCGGTGATGCTTACGGTAATTGCGCCACGCACGGTGACAGGGCTGCCTGCAGTACCCCGAATCATGCCAGACCGGATCAACTCTTCGGTAGCGCACGCTGTTTCGGCTGCCGTGCCAACCTGACCGTTTCCGTCACCATTGCAGGTTGCCGTCAGGTTGGGGATGGATGCGACGGCGGTCGACAGATCACCGGGCCAGGCACCATAGCGGTCCCGAAACTGCCGGGCAGCGCCCGCCATATCCAGTACGGTTCTGATCGTGTCCTTGATCTGGGCATTCCGTATCACCGACTGGGCATTGAGGATGCCCGTAAGAATCAGGCCGATGACCACCAGCACGATCGACAATTCGACTAGGGTAAAACCGCGAAGCCCTTGTCTGTCGGCTTGTTTGACACACCGGTTTGGCCTGGGGCTGATGCTCGTATTCACCGGATTCTTGCCGCGCAATCAGAGGGGAACGAAATAAAGCGGCGTACTGCCCGTCGCGGGTAAGCAGGCAACGCTGCCGCGGGCACGACCGGTTGTATCGTTACCATCGTCCAGGGCTCGATCAACTTCCAAGATTACTTCACACGGCAGATTGTAAAAAACGATCACGTTTTTTACGGATGGGTTGGCGGCTGGGTAGGTCGGGTTGGTGTTGGTAGTAGACGCCTCCGCCATATGCACACCGCCAAATTGCGACTGGATGCGCATTCGAGTATTGCTTCCAATCTTACCGATCAGGCCGGCCTCATAGAGATGCTTTGGTGCGGATTCAATCTCCGTGCCGGCGGGTGCCAAGCCCGCTCCTGCGGCCGGTAGCGCTCCCGTGATCAGACCATCGCCGTTTCCCACACTTGCTACCACATTGGGCAATTGATTGGCGACATATAGCCAGTCTCCCGGCAAGTATCCGTAACGCTGCTTGAAGGCGAGAGCCGCTCCCTGAAGATCGCCGATGATTTTCAGCACGTCCTGCGTTTGTGCGCGGCTGATCATGCCACGCCCGGCCATGACGCCGGCAGCCAGCAGGATGCCGGCCAGAACGACAATGATGGCCATTTCAACCAGGGTGAATCCATGCTGCTTGTTGTAGTTGGATTTCATGGAGCGTCTCCGGAAATAGTGTTACTTGACTGCTACGGACACCGGGCTGAAATGCCCGGAAATGCCGCCAGAATGTCTGCGTAGGTAACGTCTTGTGCTGCCGCGCCGAACATCGAAAGTTGGTAGAGCTGCTTTCCAGGTGCGGTGGTTGCGTTGGACACTGCCGTCGCCGTACGACAGGCATAGGCTACCGCGACCGGGCACGTGTAAGTGATCGTGCCATTCCCGATACCCGGTTGTATGGCGGCCAAACTGGGGCCTGCCAACGGTGGGGTACAACTAATCAGCGCAACTTGCCGAATGGCCTGCTCCCGATAAAACGCTGCCGTGCTCCCGGTCAGGAACTTGCTATCTACCAGCGGTTGTAGCAGATCAGTGGGAGTCAGATAAGACACCAGGTCATCAAATGGTCCGCCGGTCGAACCAGCGACTTCATTCAGCGCCCGGTCTATAAAGGACGTCGAGGCCGTCGTGGCATTCACCAATTCATCGGCAGGCGCTGGCAGTGGAATCAATGTTCCCTGGACCGTCCACGCACCGTTGCCATTCCTTCCATGGGAAAGAATAATGACGACCGGATTCGGCGTCATGGCGGCGGCCAGAACCCCCGCCGCATCGCGCTGTTGCAAGGTGAAGGTGGTCAGGGGGGTGGCAAGTTCAGCAATCGAAAACGGGGCCGTACCCGAGTTGATTGTCCAGTTGCTGCTGGTGACCGGCGTTCGATTGGCGACTCGGTAAGTAAAGAAATTTCCCCATCCATCCTGCACCTCGCCCCTGCCGATGCCCAGCGCTTGCCACGGAACGATCCCCCGTCCGTTCGTGCCGGTGCAGGTTGTGGCCGGCAAGCCGGGATTGACGTCCGGCCTGTCCTCTGCACCATCCCAGGGCGCCCCTGAATTCGGACATGGCAGACGACCATTGGTGCGAAGGAAGGAGTTGAGCGCGACCTTGATCCTCTCCTGCTTCATCTTTGTTTCGGTCCAGGCTGCGTTTTCCTGGTTGGCACGCAAAAGCCCAAGGCCAAGCGACGTGACAATGGTCACCAGCACCAGAACGACCGCCATTTCGATCAAGGAAAAGCCGGCTAAAGCGCTGCGTTTATCTGGCCGCGCGCCGATTGGACCTGCCTGGTGAGACATACTCAATGAGAATGATGGGCTGGCTAACATAGTGTGACTCGCACAGTTCGATTCGCCTGTGAAAAAGAAAGTTCATTTTCGCAGACATGACTCCCCAAGGTATTCATTTCTGTCGCCTGACACTGACCGCGCCCTGAGGCAGGGCATCGGTGCGAGCGCCACTCTCGAGATCGAGCGTTTCACGCACCCGAACCGGCTGGCCATCAATCGTAACGCTGTTGGTCGAAATGACCGGCACGCCGGCGGCAGGAATCCCCTGCCCTTCGGCGACCGTTTGCCCATTGATCCAGGCGGTGCTCTTCTGCCCGCCACGCTTGACCAGTCCGGTTAACGAAACGGCCGTGCCGCTACTGATGGCGCCGGGCTGCTCACCCCGGCGCGCGACCACAATCAAGGCGCGTTCCTCCGGTGAAAACAACAGGGTTCCCAGTCGCTCCTGGCTCGTTTGAGCGCCTGCGGTCACGGGTAGCAGCAGCAATGACAACGCCAACATTCTGCCCAAAGCGGCAACCGAGTGCGTTGTCAGAGGAAACTCGAAAGAACTCATTTTTTCAGTCTAGCAAGGTGGCAGAAGAAAGGCGAACCGGTCAATTGCTCAGCGTCCAGGCGGCTTTACAGCCTCCGG
>CAMBRI010000353.1 GCA_945870205.1 Sulfuritalea hydrogenivorans sk43H
CCTCCCCTGCGCGGTCCGCTGGTGGCAGGTCGTGAACTCTGGTACGGCCAGCGCAAGGATATGATGGCGGGTATCAGCCAGAAATCTCGTCGTTATCTCTTTCACATCGTTGAAGCCGTCGAAAAGCGCGGTCTGCCGATGGAACTGGCGTTGCTGCCCATTGTTGAAAGCGGCTTCGAGCCGGGGGCGCTGTCGTCGGCCCAGGCGGCCGGGTTGTGGCAGTTCATTCCCGGCACGGCGCAACGCTATCGGCTGAAGCTCACGGACCACTACGACGCCCGCCGCGATATCGTTGCATCGACCGAAGCGGCGCTGGACTACCTCGAGTTCCTGCATGGCATGTTCAATGACTGGCAACTGGCTCTTGCCGCCTACAACTGGGGCGAGGAGGCCGTGATGCGGGTCGTTCTCCGCAACAAGGCGAAGGGGCTTCCCGCCGATTACGAAAGCCTGAGCATGCCGGAAGAAACGCGGTATTACCTGCCCAAGCTGATGGCCGTGCGCAACATTGTATTCAGCCCGGAACTGCATGGCGTCGAACTGGCCGACATTCCGAATACGCCTTATTTTGCCGGTGTCGATGTTCTCGTTCCGTTGGACCTGCAGTCGGTCGCGCGGCTGGCGGGGCTGACGACAGCGGAAGTCCTGGCGCTCAATCCGTCGCACAAGTCGCAGTACATTTCCGGCAAGGGCAAGCCCGCCGTCTTGCTTCCGGCCGATCGGGTCGAGGCCTTCGAGAAAAACATGGTCACCTACGCTGTAAATGCCAGGGAATTGCGGAAACGCGATGAGCGCAAGGCCAAGCAAAGAACCATTGCCGGCTTCAAGGCGCTCGAGGCGAAGCCGTTATGATGATTGACTTGCGTTTTCTTGTGTGCTCGTTGCTGGTTCTGCCCGTGTTTTTTGGGCTTGCAGCGCCCCAGGTTGCCGCTGCCGGACCGGTGACAACTCCACTGAGCTACGAGCAGAATGAAGACCGCAGCGCATTCATCACCCTGGTGCGAAAGGCGCGCCAGGGCGACGCCGAATCGCAGTGGCAGGTCGGGGCCACCTACGCGAAGTTGAACGACCCCATACGTGCGCTGCCCATGTTGCGATCTGCCGCGGAAGCCGGGCACCCGCAGGCCGCAACGCTCCTGGGCTGGTTTCATGAAAGCGGCCGCGGCACCGAAAAAAATCTGGACGAGGCCCGGCGCTGGTACCGCGCCGGTGTCGACCGGGGCCAGGCGGACGCCATGGCCGCGCTGGGCCGCTTGTTGCTGAAGGAACCCGGTGCCGAGTCGCGCCAGGCGACGCAGCAGTTGCTGCAGCGTGCCGCCGAGCGAAATGACCCCGATGGGCAGTACTACCTTGGCTGGATGCTGGCGCAAGGCACCGAGGCATCGCACGACGACGCAAAAGCCTTTGCCTGGTTCAGCAAGGCGGCGGATCAGGGGCATGTCGGCGCACAGTTGGCGGCGGCGACCCACCTACTGACGGGGCGCGGCGTCGCCAAGGACCGAAAAGCCGCCGGTGAATGGCTGCAGCGAGCCGCTGAAAAACAGGATCCAGTCGCCCATTACCTGCTGGGGCGACTCAATGAGGGTGACCGTGCGGCTGATCTGGAGCGCGCACGAAACTCGTTTCGAATTGCGGCTGCAGCAGGGCACCGCGAAGCCCAATTCGCCCTGGGAAGCCTGTTGGCGAAGTCGCGGGAAGTGGCCGACCGGAAGGAAGCGGCCGAGTGGCTCGGCAAGGCCCAGGAGGCTGGGCACAAGGCCGCCGCGAACCGCCTTGGAGAACTGTATCGGGACGGTGTCGGCGTCTTGCAACAGCATGACAAGGCTCGTTTAATTTTTCAGCGTGCCGCGGAGCAAGGCGACGCAGATGCCATGTACAATCTGGCCGCAATGCAGGATGACGGTTTGGGTGGGTTGCGGGACACCGATCTGGCCCTGAAGTGGTATACTCGCGCGGCCGATGCAGGCCACGAGCGGGCTTTTGAGGTGGTCGAGCGTCTGTTGAACAGTTCGGTCAAGACGTCGGCATTGGGCTTGAAGGGCTTTTGGCAGTAGAATGCGGGGCGGTTTGTGGTTTTTGTACTACACAGTTTGCTTTTGCACGTTATTTTCATTTGACGCCAGGGCATAGTCGCGTATCCTCGCGTCAAAGCTGCATGATTATTAATGAGTTAGGTTACGAAGTTACGCCAACTCTTTGTTGCTTAAACGAAATCAGCTTTAGATTTCCTCGGTCATACGGGACAATAAATGATGAATAAAAGTATGCGACTTGAATCCAGCGTTCTTAGCGTCGCCATCGCTTCGCTCTTCGCCGTCTCTTTGCCGGTAATCGCGCAGGACGCGGAAAAATCAGGGGACTGGGGCAAGCCATCGGGGATTCCCTGGGGGCCTGTGGTGGCTTATCCGGAAGTGGATTTGACGTTCAAGCGCAACGACAATATCTATTCCCAGCCTTCCACCATGGCAAATGGGACAGCGGGTAATGTCAAGAGCTCGAATATCTCGGTGCTTGCACCGAAGATCAAGCTCGAGGCCAAGACCGGTCCGCATACTTTTGATGCTAGCTACAAGGTCGAGCGCGGCTGGTACAGCGGGGCTTCCGTAGAAAACTATACCGACCATGTGCTGAACGCCAATGCCCAGTGGGTGTTTTCGGGGCGTTCCGGTTTGAAGCTCTCCGCCGTCTATCAGAAAATGCATGAGGATCGCGGTAGCGATCCGAATACAGCACCCCATACTGCGCCAGATGAATACACCCAGTCGTCCGTCAGCGGCAAGTTTGGCTACGGTGCGGAGGGCGCTCAGGGACGCGTGGAGCTTGATGCCGGACTTACCAACAAGCGCTACGATAATTTCAGAACGACTAATGCTGCGACTCCGCTGGCGGACAATGAAAAGCGTGATCGTGAGGACGGCGTAATCGGTGCGACGTTCTACTGGCGTGTGGCGCCGAAGACGCAGCTTCTGTTCCAGGCTACCCAGACAAAGTACGACTATAAACTCGGCACTGCGGGGTGGACGGCGCTGAACCCAGCCAGCACGACGCTAGACAGCACCGACCGCAGCTATCTGGTCGGCGTAACTTGGGAAGCGGCCGCCAAGACGACAGGTATCTTCAAGATTGGTAGCGTGAGGAAGGATTTTGAGAGTTCCAGCCGGAAGGACTTTACTGGGGCGAGTTGGGATGGCACCGTGAAATGGAGTCCGCTGACGTATTCAAATTTTGATTTCAATACAGGGAGGAGCACGGGCGAAGCAACCACTGGAAATGCTTCCCTTGACACCAAGTACGGCATTAGTTGGAACCATGTTTGGAATAGCCGACTTTCGAGCGTTGCTTCGTACTCAAACCTAAAGAATGCCTATCAGCACGAAGATAACGTCTTGCTGAAGCAAGTCGACAAAACTAACACCATTGGTTTGAAACTGAACTACCAGTGGATGCGCACTGTTAAAGTCGGAGCTGCCTATGACCGCACCGACAAGACATCCAATGGCGCGAACGCGGAGTACAAGCGCAACATCTACAGCATTTTCCTGAATGCGGCGATCTGACGCCAGCGCGCTGGCTGTCCTGTAAGTCATTTGATAGAATTAGAGGGGGGATATCCCCCCTCTATTTTTTTGCTCCTGTAATTTCCATGAGAGGCACTTTTCAATGAGCGGACTGTACAAATGCCTGCTCTTCGCAGGCTTTTGGATATTGTCGTTTGCTTCCTTTGGCCAGACGTCAAAGACCGGCGAGAGCCTGCTGTCCA
>CAMBRI010000354.1 GCA_945870205.1 Sulfuritalea hydrogenivorans sk43H
CTGGCGCACAAGCACCGCCTGATCCGGCGCATTCTCGACGACGATGCCGAAGTACGTCGCCACACGGAACCCTGGATGGATCAGTTGGGCCAGTTGCTCGGCGACAGTGCTCGGCGTCGCGAGATCCTCAAGGCCTACGCAGCCGGCAACCGCGACGCGTAATCTTCTCGCTGCACCTTGCCGAAACAGGGCGGCGCATCGCGACGATCAGTTTGCCTTGCGCGTGGTCGCCAGATAAAGCGGCATGACTTCCGGCAAGTGCTTTTCGATTTCCTTGATGCGATTGTTGCCCGCCGGGTGAGTCGATAGAAACTCCAGCGGCGCCTTGCTGTTGGCCGCCGCCATCTTCTGCCACAAGCTGACTGCGGCGCGCGGATCGAATCCGGCCCGGGCGGCAAGGTCGAGCCCGACCACGTCGGCTTCCGATTCGTCATCGCGTGAAAACTTGAGCGAGAGCAGGTTGCCGCCCATCTGGAAGGCGCCTGCATAGCGTCCACCGCCTACCAGTTCGCCCAGCAGGCTGGCGCCCAGCTGGGTGATCTGGCTCTTCGCCATGCGCTCCCGGGCATGCTCGCGCAGGGCGTGGGCGATCTCGTGGCCCATCACCATCGCGGCCTCGTCGTCGGTCAATTTGAGCGTGTCGAGGATGCCGCTGTAGAAGGCGATCTTGCCGCCCGGCATGCAGAAGGCATTGATCTGCTTCGACCCGATCAGGTTCACCTCCCATTGCCACTGCCGGGCCCGGGAATTGAAGCGATCGACAAAGGGAATGATGCGCGTTGCAATCGCGCGCAGGCGCCTGACCTGCGGGTGATCGTCGGGCCCCAGGGCACGCTTGGCAGCGGCCTGACGCTTGAGCTGCTCGTATTCCTGGGCGGCCTGCTTTTCGAGCGGACCCGCCGGCACCAGGTTGCGGACACTGGACGGCTTGCCGACGTCTACCCCTTGCGCCAGTGCCGGCGCCCCGAATATCAGGGCCGCCAAGGCAATCACGGCAAGTTTCATTTCATTCGCCCTCGCCGCCCAGCACTTCAATCAGTTGTGCCAGCAGTTGTGCGAGTTCGCCGCTCATCAGGGTGAAATCGGCGGCGAACAGGTCATCGGCGTTCTCGGACTGGCGCTCGGCATCTTCCTTGAGCAAATCGAGGAAGGCCAGGCGCTTGATCTGCAGTTGCTCGGTCAGCACAAACGCGACGCGATCGTGCCAGGTCAGCGCCAGGCGAGTCGCGGTCTTGCCGCCGGCAATGTGGGCGCGCACCTCGTCGCTGTCGAGATTGTGGCGCACGTAACGCACGGCGGCGCGTTCTTCCACCATGGCGCGCAGCTCGCAATCGCGGTCGATGCTGAAGCTGCCCGGGGCGTGACCCGCCGCCAGCCATTGCGTCATCGCCGTCGAGGGCGCCATCTGGGTCTTGATCAGGGTGACCGGCAGTTCGCCGAGCGACAGCTTGAGGTGTTCCATGACCTCGTCGGCACGGGTGCTCGACGAGGCATCGACCAGCAGCCAGCGATTGACCGGGTCGATCCAGACATAGGTGAGGCCACGCTTGACGAAAGCGCGTGGCAGCAATTCGATTTCAAGCTGCTCGATCACGTCGCGCACCTGCTTGCGCCCGGGCTTGTAGCCCTGCGCGGCTTCGATATCGACCAACCGGGACTTGGCATACTGACGCACGACGGAAACCGGCAACAACTTCTGCTCGACGCCCAAGGCAATCAGTTGCTGGCGGTTCAGGCTGAAAACCAGTTCACCGGCCTCGTCGCGCGGCGGCACCCAGCCACGCGCCACGCGATCGGTGGCGCCGCAACCCTGAAAAATCCCTTTTTGCAAGGCCGCCGACAGTGCGTCGGTACTGTAGGCCCACTCTGAAGTGAGACGAAAAATTTGAAGATTGCGAAACCACATGAACTGATTACCAATATATGAAAACAGAGGGATTTTTCGGACAAGATGCATCCGGGCAAAGGACTGGGCAGCGAGGCCGCAGTGGGTAAAACGTGATCAGCGACGCCCGAAGGCCTCCATCCATTCTATCGCCCGCTGCTTCGCTTCAGAAAGCTGATCCGGGGTCATTAATGTTTCCGCGTATTTCAGGTTCGCCGCGCTGGCCTGATTGCCTGCCACCGCGGAAATGCTGAACCACTTGTGGGCTTCGACGAGGTCGATCTCGGCAACCTCGCCACGCGCGCACATCAGCCCCAGAATGCACTGCGCCTCGGCGATGCCCTGCTCCGCGGCAAGTCGGTACCAGGCTTCGGCGCGCACCACGTCGCGGGCCGTTCCCAGCCCGTTGTTGAGAAGATAACCGAGGTTATGCTGGGATTCCGCATCGCCTTTCTTCGCCGCCTGCTCCCAAAGGAACATCGCCTTCGAATAGCTCTGGGCAACCCCTTCGCCGTTGGCATACCTGAGCCCGAGAGCCGACTGGGCCGGCGCGAAGCCCGCCTTGGCCGCCTTGGTCAGCCACACCATGGCCTCGGTTTCGTCTTCTGCCACTCCATGCCCGTGCTGGTAGGCCAGCGCCACGTTCCATTGCGCACGCAAGTCCCCCTGGGCGGCGGCGTCAAGGTAGGAGTTGAACGCCTTCTCCAGATCCTTGCGCACCCCCTGACCGGTCGCGTAGTTGTGCGCCAGCTTGAACTGGGCTTCCGCAACGCCTTGCTGTGCGGCCTTCGAGTACCACATGGCCGACATATGCTTCTGGGTGCCTTCAAAAATGCGGGCCAGCTTCAATTGCGCCTCGGCGTCGCCCTGCTCGGCCGCCTGGAAATACCAGTACTCGGCGTCCATGACATCCTGGGTCACGCCCTGACCTTCTTCATATAGGGTGCCCAAACGGTACTGGGCCCGCGCATGCCCCTGTTCGGCCGCTTTCAGGTACCAGGAAAATGCCGTCTCGAAATTCTGTCTGACGCCCTGACCCAGCGCGTATTTATTGCCAAGCACGCACTGGGCGGGCGCATAGCCCTGCTCGGCCGCATCACGGTAGCAGGACAGCGCCAGCCGCAGATTCTGTGCAACTCCCTGGCCGCTTGCATAGAGCAGGCCCAGGCGGTACTGGGCCTGTGCGTCACCTTTCTCTGCCAGCAATCGCAACGACTCCGCAACGGCGCTAGCGTCCTTGGCGGCCATCACATTCTCCCTGGGCACGGATCAAGCCAATGGGGCAAACCTTTTCCAGCCTGGCAGCGATCGCCTTCCGGCGCAGTCAATGCTCATGGCCACGCAAGCCACCCGCCGCTGATGAAACACGCGAAAAAAGGCCGCGTTGCACCATGCAACGCGGCCTGTGATTTTACGACAAGGAAGTGATCAGCTCAGCGGATCGTGAATCTTCACCCCGACCAGCAACTGGTGTTGCTGGGCATCGTTGAGGATGCGGTAGGTTTCGCCGTCGATCTGGGTGGTTCCGGCTTGCGTCCAGACTCCTGGCTGATCGGTGATATGGACCGCGTCGTTGGCATCGCCCTGGATCATCATCTGGATGTGGCCGGCGCCCGTCTGATCGTTCACCACCATGTCCATCTGCCCCAGCTTCGCCACGTCGTGAGCATTGACCAGGACCGTGTCGCCATTTCCGCCGTTGCCCGAAACATCGATCTGTGACAGATTGGCGCCGTTCAGCAAGCTCGGGTCGATCCGCGCCAGATCCACCGTCTGGTTCAGGTCCTTGTTGATCGAGAACCAGACGTCGGCCATCGCATGCGCTGAACCATCGGCGGTGGTGAAGCTGGA
>CAMBRI010000355.1 GCA_945870205.1 Sulfuritalea hydrogenivorans sk43H
CTGACCGAAATCGACGACAAGGACAAACTGCTGAAGCCCGGCATGACGGTGGTTGACCTCGGTTCGGCGCCGGGCAGTTGGTCCCAGGTTGCCGCCAGGCGCGTGGCCCCTGGCGGGCGTTTGATCGCGCTCGATCTGCTGCCGATGGAACCCGTGCATAACGTCGAGTTCATCCAGGGTGATTTCCACGATGAAGCCGTGTTGCAGGCGCTGGCCGATGCGCTCGATGGACGCCAGGTCGACCTTGTATTGTCCGATATGGCCCCCAATATGTCGGGTATTGGCATGGTCGATCAGGCACGCGTGATGGTTCTGGCCGAATTGACACTGGAGTTCTGCGGCACCCATCTGAAACCCGGTGGCGACATGCTGACCAAGGTGTTTCAGGGTGACGGTTTCATGGAGCTGCGGCGCGCCCTGCAGCAGCAGTTTCAGACTTTGCATATGAGAAAACCGGCGGCTTCGCGCAATCGTAGCGCCGAGATTTACCTGCTGGCGCGCGGCAAACGGGCCTGATCGCCGGAGGTCGCGGTTTGCAGGGCATGGCAATCGGCACTAGAATGTCTTGATATGCAGTCCCGCCCCAGGGAAAGAGAGGCTCCACCTTGAATAACATGTTCAAAAATATGGCGATCTGGCTGGTGATCGGCATTGTCCTGATGACGGTGTTCAATCAGTTCAATACCCGCCAGGCCGTACTCGGATCGCTGGAGTACTCGCAGTTCCTTGAAGAGGTAAAAGCCGGCCGTGTGACCAAGGTGGTCATTCAGGGGCGCACGCTGGAAGCCACTACCACCGATGGCAAGCGCATCACCACTTACGCTCCGCCGGATCTGTGGATGGTGTCCGACCTGCTGAAGAACAACGTCAAGGTCGTCGCCAAGCCCGAGGAAGAACAGTCTTTCCTGACCAACATCTTCGTCTCATGGTTCCCGATGCTGCTGCTGATCGGCGTCTGGGTATTCTTCATGCGCCAGATGCAGGGTGGCGGCAAGGGTGGAGCTTTCTCCTTCGGCAAGAGCCGCGCAAGGATGATGGATGAATCATCCAACGTCATTACCTTTGCCGATGTCGCCGGCTGCGACGAAGCCAAGGAAGAGGTCTTTGAAATGGTCGACTTCCTGCGCGATCCGTCGAAGTTCCAGAAACTCGGCGGTCGTATTCCGCGCGGTGTGCTTTTGGTCGGCTCGCCCGGCACCGGCAAGACCCTGCTGGCCAAGGCGATTGCTGGCGAGGCCAAGGTACCTTTCTTCTCGATTTCCGGTTCCGACTTCGTTGAAATGTTCGTCGGAGTTGGCGCCGCGCGCGTGCGCGACATGTTCGACCAGGCCAAGAAGGCTGCCCCGTGCATCATCTTCATCGACGAGCTCGATGCTGTAGGCCGCCAGCGCGGGGCCGGTCTGGGTGGCGGCAATGACGAACGCGAACAGACGCTGAACCAGATGCTCGTCGAGATGGACGGTTTCGAACCTTCGGTGGGCGTAATCGTGGTCGCCGCCACCAACCGTCCCGATGTGCTTGATCCGGCGCTGCTGCGACCGGGTCGCTTCGACCGCCAGGTGGTGGTCCCGCTGCCGGATATCCGTGGGCGTGAGCAGATCCTCAAAGTGCATATGCGCAAGGTGCCGGTGGCACCGGACATCGACGCCTCGATCCTGGCCCGTGGCTGCCCGGGTTTCTCCGGCGCCGATCTGGCCAACCTGGTCAACGAGGCCGCGTTGTTTGCCGCGCGCAGCAACAAGCGACTGGTGGACATGGAAGACTTCGAGCGCGCCAAGGACAAGATCATGATGGGCGCCGAGCGCCGCTCGATGGTCATGCCCGAAGAAGAGCGCAGGAATACCGCGTATCACGAATCGGGCCATGCCGTGGTGGCCAAGTTGCTGCCCAAGACCGACCCGGTGCACAAGGTGACCGTCATTCCGCGTGGCCGGGCGCTCGGCCTGACCATGCAGTTGCCCGACCAGGAACGCTACAGTCAGGACCGTGATCGTTTGCTGTGTACCATCTGCGTCCTGTTCGGCGGTCGCATCGCCGAAGAACTGTTCATGCAGCAGATGACCACCGGTGCCTCCAACGACTTCCAGCGCGCGACCGATCTGGCGCGGCGCATGGTGACGCAGTGGGGCATGTCGGAGAGTCTCGGTCCGATGGTGTACGGCGAAGAAGAGGGCGAGATTTTCCTCGGCCGTTCCGTCACTACGCACAAGAACATGTCTGAAGCCACCATGCAAAAGGTGGATGCCGAGATTCGTCGCATGCTTGATGAGCAGTACGCCCGTGCGCGCCGCCTGCTGGAAGAAAATCGCGACAAGGTCGAGGCGATGACCGCGGCCCTGCTCGAACTCGAGACGATCGACGCCGACCAGATCAACGATATCATGGCCGGCCTGCCGCCCCGTCCGCCCAAACCGTCCAGTGCGCCTCCGGCGCCCAGGGGCGACAGCGCGCCGGGCCCTGAGCCGACCGCGACAGCGCCAGCCTGATTTTTTGCACAGCATGGGCGGGCCGCCGAAGACTTGCCGATTCGGCGGCCCTCTTTTTTCATGACACAGTTCTTTCACTGCGGTCGTTACGTACTCAATGCCGAGCGCCCGATCATCATGGGCATCGTCAATTTGTCCGACGATTCCTTTTCCGGTGACGGCCTGCATGGCGACATCGATGCCGCCATTGCGCAAGGGCGGCGCCTGATCGACGAAGGCGCCCACATTCTCGATCTGGGCGCTGAATCCTCGCGCCCCGGTGCGACACTGGTACCCTTGCAGCAGGAGATCGACCGCCTGTTGCCGGTAATTGAAGCCCTCATTGACTGTGGCACACCACTGTCGATCGATACAGTCAAGCCGGAGGTCATGCGCGTCGTCTTGGCAACCGGCGTAGACATGATCAACGACATCAATGCGCTGCGCGCCCCGGGCGCGATGGACGCAGTCGCCGCGAGCAAGGCAGGACTTTGCCTGATGCACATGCAGGGCGATCCGGGCACCATGCAGGACGCCCCGCATTATCTTGATATCGTGACTGAGGTCGCCGAGTTTCTCGCCGAGCGAGTTGCCGCTGCGGAAGTGGCAGGTATTGCCTTAAACCGGATTGCCGTCGATCCGGGTTTCGGTTTTGGCAAGACGCTCGAGCACAACATCGAACTGCTGCGACGCCTGGGCGAACTGGTAGTGCCGGGGCTGCCTCTGATGGTAGGGATTTCACGCAAATCGGTGCTGGGCCTGCTCACTGGCCGCACGGCATCCGAGCGTGTCCACGCCGGGGTGGCGGCGCATGTGCTGGCAGTCCTGCGTGGCGCGCGCATAGTGCGTGTGCATGATGTCGCGGCGACGCGTGACGCATTGGCGGTAGTGCAAGCTGTGGAGGATTACTGAATGGGGCGCAAGTATTTTGGGACGGATGGAGTTCGTGGCCGCGTGGGAGAGATGCCGATCACGCCGGACTTCATCATGCGCCTGGGATTTGCTGCAGGCTCGGCCCTCGTCGCGCGCGAGGGCCTGCGCGCCGGTGAGCGGCCGGCAGTGCTGGTTGGCAAGGACACTCGCATATCAGGCTACATGCTGGAGGCGGCGCTGGAAGCCGGGTTTTCCGCGGCAGGGGTCGACGTCATGCTCTGCGGGCCGATGCCGACGCCGGCCGTGGCCTATCTCACACGCGCACTGCGCCTGCAGGCGGGTGTGGTGATCTCCGCCTCGCACAATCC
>CAMBRI010000356.1 GCA_945870205.1 Sulfuritalea hydrogenivorans sk43H
CCCTCGGTACTGATGCCGACCATGTCGCGCGTGGCGCGCTGCATGCGATTGGCTGTCGGAAAAATGCCTGACAGATCGGGATAGCTGGGCTCATCGGCCGGCAGTTCGAGGCTCACCCAGGCGTGGCCAAGATCCAGGCCAAAGGCGCAATGCAGATGGAAACCCGCGCCATGCTGACGCGCATCAAGGCCCCAGATCGCAGCCACGCGCCCGCCGGCCAGATGCGCGGCCGCGGCGAAATCCTTCAGCGCTTCGCCTGTTGGCGCACGACCTCTCCAGACCGGCGCACCGAGGCCCGGCTGGCGCGTGAATTCGATGGTGGAGTCGTCGTAGAGGAACATGATCAGGCCTTCGCCGGGCCGCCCCAAGGAGGCCTGAAGTCAAGAACTTGGAAGCCGCATCGCGGCTGAACCAAAGTCACCCCTTTCCATGGGAAAGGGGATGGGGGAAAGGTGGTCATAGCGTCAGCTCAGCATCCGCGCGGCTTCATGGAACCAGCGCGTGAGATAGGGTGGAATGTAGAGGCCCAGCATCAGCACGATGCCCAGATGCAGGAACACCGGCGTGATGGCGGGCGCGTGCGGCAGACGCTTCGCCTCGGTCTCGCCGAACACCATGGGCTGCACCTTGCTGAAGATGGAAGCGAAGGCCACGCCCAGGCCCAGCAGCAGTATCGGCGTCGCCCACGGGTAGTGCTTCATGGCGTGGGTGAGGATCATGAACTCGCTGGCAAAGACGCCGAAAGGCGGCATGCCGAGGATGGCCAGCGTGCCCAGCATCAGGCCCCAGCCGATCAGCGGATTGATCGTGATCAGGCCACGGATGTTCTCCATGAGTTGGGTACCGGTCTTCTGCGTGGCGTGGCCGACGGCGAAGAAGATGGCCGACTTGGTCAGGGAATGCATGGTCATGTGCAAGAGGCCGGCGAAGTTGGCCACCGGGCCGCCCATGCCGAAGGCGAAGGTGATGAGGCCCATGTGCTCGATCGACGAGTAGGCGAACATGCGCTTGACATCCTTCTGGCGCGACAGGAAGAAGGCGGCCACCAGCAGGGTAAACAATCCGAAGCCCATCATCAGATTGCCGGCAAAGGCGCCGGGGATGGCGCCGTCGGCCAGCACCTTGCAGCGCAGGATGGCGTACAGCGCGACATTGAGCAGCAGGCCGGAGAGCACGGCCGAGACCGGTGTCGGGCCTTCGGCGTGGGCGTCGGGCAGCCAGTTGTGCAGCGGCGCCAGGCCAACCTTGGTGCCATAGCCGACCAGCAGGAAGATGAAAGACAGTGCCATGATGTTCGGCTCGAGCTGGGCCTTGACGTCGATCAGGTGGGTCCACAACAGCGCGTTGCCGCTGGCGCCCAGCACACGCTCGGCGGCAAAGTAGAGCAGGATGGTGCCGAACAGCGCCTGGGCGATGCCGACGCCGCACAGGATGAAATACTTCCAGGCGGCTTCGAGGCTGGCCGGCGTGCGGTAGAGCGATACCAGCAGCACGGTGGTCAGCGTCGCCGCTTCCATCGCCACCCAGAGGATGCCCAAATTGTTGGTGGTCAGCGCCGCCAGCATGGTGAACATGAAGAGTTGATACATGCTCTTGTACAGGCGCAGGCGCGGCTTGGTGAGGCGGCCGTGCTCCTGCTCGTTTCGCATGTAGGGGCCGGAGAAGATGCTCGTCGTCAGGCCGACGAAGGCGGTCAGCGCAACGAAGAAGACATTCAGCGAATCGATGAAGAACTGCTCGCCAAAGGCGAAGCGCGGTCCGTTGGCGACGATCTCGGTGGTCAGGCCGGCGGCGGCGAGAAAAGTGCCGAGACTGGCAATGATGTTGAGATTGGGCGCCCAGTCGCGCTCACCCACCACCGTCAGCAGCGCACCGCTGACGAGGGGAATGGCAAGCATGAGAATGAAAAAGTCCATGGTTGTCGCGCGCCCTCAGAAATCGTGAAGAAATCGTAGCGAGCGGGCCGCAGCGGGGTGCGGCCGGAGCGCAGCTGCCGGAATGTACTGTTCTGTACATGAGGACAGCGAGCACCGCCCAAGCCCCGATCCGGTCCGCGCAGTAGATTTATTCATGATTTCTCAGTTGTCCTTCAGCTTTTCCATGTGACGGATGTCAAGACTGTCGAACTGGTCTCGAATCTGGAAGAAGAACACGCCGAGGATGATGACGCCGACCAGCACGTCGAGCGCGATGCCGAGTTCGACCACCATCGGCATGCCGTAGGTGGCGCTGGTGGCAGCGAGGAACAGGCCGTTTTCCATCGACAGAAAGCCGACCACCTGGGTGATGGCTTTCTGCCGCGTGATCATCATCAGGAAGGCCAGCATCACCACGGCGAGTGCGATGCCCAGCGTGCCGCGCGTGATGGTCTGCGAGAGATCCGAGATAGGCAGCGCGACATTGAAGGCGACCATGACGAGGACGATCCCCGCCAGCATGGTGGTCGGGATGTTGATCAGGGCCTCGACCTCTCCCTTGACGTTGAGTTTGCGCACCAACCGGTAGAGGATCCAGGGCAACAGCAGCACCTTCAGCGTCAGCGTCAGTCCGGCCGAGTAGTACAGGTGCACCTGACCGGTGGTCACCGCCGCCACCAGGGTCGCCAGGCACAGCGCCAGTCCCTGCAAGGCAAACAGATTGATCAGTGCCAGTACCCGGCGCTGGGCGAGCATGGCGAAAGCCAGCAGCAGGATCACCGATGCGAACAGGTTGATGAGCTGGGCGGAAAAAGGAATGGCGGCGTTCATACCCTAGTCTCCAGCAGCAGGCGCACCAGCAGGCCGAGCACGGCAAGCATGAAGGCCGTACCGAGGAACTCCGGAGCGCGGAAGATTCGCATCTTGGCGTTTACGGTCTCGATGCCGGCGAGCAGGAAGCCGCCGATGGCGAGCTTGAACAGCAACAGCGGAATCGCCGCCAGCAGGGCGGGAAAGCTGTCGCCGGCGGCGATGCCCCAGGGAAAGAACAGCGCCAGACCGAGGCAGGAATAGGCATACAGCTTGAGGCTCGCCGCCCACTCGAGCAGCGCGAGATGGCGGCCCGTGTACTCGAGGATCATGGCTTCATGGATCATCGTCAGTTCGAGGTGGGTGGCCGGGTTATCGACCGGGACGCGGGCGTTCTCCGCCAGAGAAACAATGGTGAAAGCAACCCCGGCAAAAGCCAGGCTGGGATAGATCACCAGGTCGCGATGCGCCAGGGTCTCGACGATGGTCGCCAGCGAGGTCGACTGGGCGATCATGGCCAGGGTGAAAATCACCATCAGCAGGGCCGGTTCGGCGAGGAAGCCGACCAGCATTTCGCGCCGGCCGCCGAGCGTGCCGAAGGCGGTGCCGACATCCATGCCCGCCAGCGAAATGAAGACGCGCGCCAGACCGAACACGCCGACCAGCGCCAGCGCATCGGCCGACGGCGCAAAGGGCAGATCGGTCGACAAGCTGGGAATGATGGCGCAGGCCAGCACCATGCAGCCGAATATCACAAAGGGCGCGGCGCGGAACAGCGACGAGGCGTTGTGCGCCAGCACCACGTCCTTGTGGAAAAGCTTTTGCAGCATGTAATAGGGCAGCAGCAGCGGGGGTGCGCTGCGGTTCTGCAGCCAGGCGCGGCACTGCCCCACCCATCCCGACAACAGCGGCGCCAGCACCAG
>CAMBRI010000357.1 GCA_945870205.1 Sulfuritalea hydrogenivorans sk43H
TCGACATCACGCGCTCGGCGCTGTTCGGCAAGCTGGACCTTATCGACGTGTCCGGCGTGGCGCTGGGCGCAATCATCGGCCTGGCCTCGCTGCCGGGTTCCTGGGTCGCCTCGCTGCTGGTGAAACGCATGGGCCACAAACTGCACATCACCATCATCGAAGTCCTGATCGCCATCGGCGGCCTCAGCATCCTGTACCACGGCATGCGGGTGCTGTGACTGCGCGCAGGTCCGAGATCAGCAGCGCCGCTCAAGTCCCTCCGTCAAAGTTCCGCCTGCTGCGCACGCGGGTCGCATCATCCTAGCTGTCGGCCTCGGCAAGCGAGTAGACCACCGCCAGGCGCATTGCTGCCGACGCGCGGCGCGTGGTTTCGAAACTGGCGACCAGGGCCGGCAATTCGCGCAGGGATTCGGCGAAGACCACGCCACAGGACGCATTGCTGCCGCACATCACTGCCTCGGCAAGCTGGCCCACCAGTTCAAAATCGAAGGGATCGGTGTGTAGCGGGATCGAAACATGCCCCCGGGCCAGGCGCTCGGGATGGTTGAGAATGTCCCCTACGATGCGCGGCAGCTTGGAACTTACGCGCTGGATCGGCCGGATCAGGTCGTTGCCGCGCTCGCCCAGGCGACACAGAATTTCGGTTTGCCCGCCGTAGGCGCAGTACCAGACGGTTGCCCCCAAGACGATCGGCTTGTTCTGGTACGCGCCGAACTCAGCCGCCGGCGCTGCTGACTTGCGGGCCTTGCCGGCATACACGCTTGCAGGGAAAAGCAGGCTGGCAGCGAGAAACAGCAATGCAAGGTAGCGACAGAGCTTCACGGTGTATCTCCCATCAATCGAGTCATGAAAACCCGCCTGGCAGGGAAATCCCTCGCTCTGGCGGCCCCGCTGGCTTTGCCTGATCGGCTTTAGCCCGGAAGCTTTGCGTCCCCGCCTTTCGACAGGTTTGCCTTTTTCTACGAATCGCGAAAATCAGTCGCGACGAGTCATATTCTTATCATTTTGTTCAAATTAGTCAAGTTATTTTTGAAAATTTTCATATTTACCAGTGCAATATGGAAGTAAAACTATCAATTCCTAAACATCATCATCGCAACATCATGTTTTTAAGTTAATAAAAATTATGCCCCTGTCAAACCTGATGCATGGCAGAATTGATAAATATGAACACTGCCGCGCCGCAACAGCTTAACCCGCAAGACTTCCTGACCACCCGCGAGGCCGCGGAATTGCTCGGAGTCGCCCTGCGCACCGTGCAGCTTTGGGTCGAAGCCGGAACGCTCAGTGCCTGGAAGACCGCGGGCGGCCATCGCCGCATCGACCGGGCGTCCGTAGATGCGGTTCTGAAACAACAGTCCTCGGCCCGGCAGATCCCGGCGAGCGCCGAAAGCGTCAAGGGCCCCTTCCATATCCTCGTGGTGGATGACGATGCGACGATGCGGGAAATCATGGTGACCGTCATCCGCAGCTGGAACCTCCCGGTCACCGTGAGCACGGCCGAAGACGGATTCGCCGCCCTGCTCTGCATTGGCGAAACGCATCCCGATCTGCTGCTGACCGACCTCGTCATGCCCGGCATGGACGGCTACCGCATGATTCGCCATCTGCGCGCCATGCCCGAGGCACACCTGATCGACGTCATTGCCATCAGCGGCCAGGACCCGGCGGAGGTTTTCCGCGCAGGGCAGTTGCCGACGGACGTCCCGCTGCTCTCCAAGCCCGTTCCCTTCGACAAGTTGCACGCGCTTCTGCAGGAACGCATCGCCGCGCGTTCCTGATTCTCGACACCATCCGCCGACTGGACCGGCACGACGAACGAGGCCTTCGCTGCAGCCGCAGGCCGATAGCGCCGCGGTCGATCGAGGGTTCCAGGCCGGCCCGCCTGACGATTCGCGCAATAGCCGCTCGATTGGCATCCTCGGCACGGGCCTGAGCTGCGCCGCCTTAGGCCCTGACCAGCTACTCCGCGCGGTGGCTATCGCATCCCCAGCGGGGTATAGTTTCCGGTTCCCAAACCTCAAGCGGCATCATGGAATTCATCAAGATTCGCGGCGCACGAACGCACAACCTCAAGAATATCAGCCTCGACCTGCCGCGGAACCGCCTGACGGTCATCACCGGCCTATCCGGCTCGGGCAAGTCTTCGCTGGCTTTTGACACGCTCTACGCCGAGGGCCAGCGGCGCTATGTCGAGTCGCTCTCGGCCTATGCCCGGCAATTCCTGCAGCTCATGGAAAAGCCCGACGTGGACCTGATCGAGGGCCTCTCGCCGGCGATTTCCATCGAGCAGAAAGCCACCAGCCACAACCCGCGCTCAACAGTCGGCACAGTCACCGAGATTCACGACTACCTGCGCCTGCTCTACGCCCGCGCCGGCACACCGCACTGCCCGGACCACGACCTGCCTCTCGAGGCCAACAGCGTCTCGCAGATGGTTGATCACGTGCTGGCCCTACCCGAGGACACCAAACTGATGATCCTCGCGCCGGTGGTCGCCGACCGCAAGGGGGAGCAGCTCGATCTCTTCGCCGAACTGCGCGCACAGGGCTTCGTGCGCCTGCGGGTCGATGGCAAAGTGCATGACATCGACGCCCTGCCCAAGCTGGCCAAGACTCACAAGCACACTGTCGACATCGTGGTCGACCGGCTCAAGGTGAAGCCCGATGTGCGCCAGCGCCTGGCGGAGAGCTTCGAGACCGCCTTGATGCATGCCGAAGGCCGTGCGCTCGCCGTGGAAATGGACACCGGCCGCGAGTACCTGTTCTCCTCCAAGTTCGCCTGCCCGGTGTGCAACTACGCGCTGCAGGAGCTGGAACCCCGCCTGTTCTCCTTCAACAACCCGATGGGCGCCTGCGCCAAATGCGACGGCCTCGGCCAGATCCAGTTCTTCGACCCGGCGCGGGTCGTCGCCTATCCGCACCTCTCGCTGGCCGCCGGCGCCATCAAGGGCTGGGATCGGCGCAATCAGTTCTATTTCCAGATGCTGGAGTCATTGGCCGCGCATTACGGCATCGACACTAATGTGCCCTTCGAAAAGCTTCCCGTGGCGACCACGAACATCGTGCTCTACGGCTCGGGCAAGGACCAGATCAGGTTCAAATACCTGAACGAAAAGGGCACCCGCTTCGATCGCAGCCACCCCTTCGAGGGCATCATTCCCAGCCTTGAGCGTCGCTACCGCGAAACCGATTCGATGGCGGTGCGCGAGGAGTTGTCGAAATACCTCAACAACAAGCCCTGCCCCGAATGCGGCGGCATGCGCCTGCGGCGCGAGGCGCGCCACGTCGTCGTCGGCGGCAAGAACATCTCGGACATCAGCCGCTTTTCCCTGATCAATTGCCGCGACTTTTTCAACCTGCTGCAACTGACCGGGCAGAAGGCGCAGGTCGGCGAGAAGATCCTCAAGGAAATCACCGCGCGACTGTCCTTCCTGATCAACGTCGGCCTCGACTACCTGTCGCTCGACCGCTCGGCGGAAACGCTGTCGGGCGGTGAGGCGCAGCGCATTCGCCTCGCCTCGCAGATCGGCTCGGGCCTCACGGGCGTCATGTACGTGCTTGACGAGCCCAGCATCGGCCTGCACCAGCGCGACAACGCGCGCCTGCTGGAAACCCTGACGCATCTGCGCGATCTGGGCAACAC
>CAMBRI010000358.1 GCA_945870205.1 Sulfuritalea hydrogenivorans sk43H
TCCACCAATCATCCAGATCAAGGCTGCATAACCGAGGTGGCGAAACAAGACTCCCCGGGCCCAATTCGGCGATCCCATCAGGCGGCCGCTGGCCCACCACACTCCGGTCACCAGAAGCGGCAAGAGCACAAACAGCCAAGTCAAACTAGAGACGCTTTTACCGCTCGTACCCACGAATGCCAAGATGCCAAGCCAGCCAAGCCAGACCAGGATAACGAAGGCAGCGCCGAGACTGGCTACCGCATTGCCAACTCGACCGCCCGCCTCACCGGGCGCCGGCGTATTCACGGGGGTGTTCCGCCGCCGGCGCCATTGACTTAAGAAAGGTGGTGCGGCAAGGAGCACCAAAAAGATCCAGAGGGTGGGATTACCCAGCTTTTGTTGCTCCTGGAGCCTCAGCGGAGGACTGGCCACATAGTCCTTCCAGAACCCCGCATCGCTATCCGGATGCTGTCCGGCGTCAAGGCGTTGCTGGACGTAATCTTCTCGATCGGACCGCCAAAGCATGGCGTCATCGGAAGCAGCGCGAAAGAATCCGCGCAGGCTCGGGTACGGGTTGTCCGCAAGAATTTGCCTTTCGATCTGTTTAATTTTTTCAGCGTCGTTACTGCTCAACAGCGAACGCCGTCCCGCATCGAGGAGCGCGCTGACGCGGAGCATCGCCAGACTTGCTGCTGCAATGTTTCCCTGGTCGTTGAGCGCCTGTGCCAGCGCAAGATGGATATCGACGCTTTCCCAGGCATCGCCAAGCACAATCAGACCGGCAAGCCCGCGCACGGCGTCCTCGTACCCGGCGGCGCCAAGTTTGTTGGCACGAGCCTTGCCGACGATCTCCGGCCCGAGGCGATCACGCGCAACCCAGAATAGCGATGCTGCACGTGCATCCTTCTTTGTATCAGGTGATTCGAGGAGCCACTCGATTGCCATCAACTGATAGCGCTCCCGGCCAAAGTGGGCTTGCGGATTGAGGTGTATCGCTTCGGCGATTTGCTGCCGGGCGAGCTTCAGGTCATCGAGTCGGTCGCGCTTAGCTCCGGCACGCAGCCAGCGATGGGCATGAAATGTACCGACATTGGCATGGTAGCGATACAAGTGTTCCCGATGGTTCGCATCATCGGTTCCAACACGCTTCAGGCTCACGCGCTTACGCTCCATCCATCCGACGGCCTCGTCGCCTCGATGCAGGCGATCCGCCGCTGCCCCGGCGTCATCGTAGAGTGCCCAGTTGTCGGGTTCGCGCAGCAGCCTCGCGGTAACAGTCTCTAGCCGCATCTCATAGTATTTGTCCGGCGGCCGATCAAAGCGGCCGACAATGACATCAACCACTTCCGGCAAACCAATGGCTTCGGCGCTAAGGGTGTCGCGATCCCAAACGCAGGCAAATGCGGGAACTACAGCAAGCAACTGGGTAAGAACCAAAGAGGCAGCGATTGCTGTGAGTAAATGGAAGGAGAGGTTCTTCTGTCGGCGTCGAATCATTTCACCACTCGCGCAGGCAAGAAAAGAAGCATGGGGTTATCGGGTGATGCATCGAATCCGAATCGCCGGTAGTAGTCTGCCGCCTGTTCATCGACAGCATCGACGAACAGACCAATGCCGCCCGCCTCACTGTAGATTCGTTGCGCCCGAATCAAGGCATCGACCAGCAGTAATTCGCCGAGCCCTTTGCGTTGATACTTTTTGTCGACCGCCAAACGGCCCAGCCTTACGCCTGGAATTCGGCGTGGTAACTTCTTTCGCCAAGCTTTCGGGAGATGGCGGTTTTCGAGTTCAGTCAGGGTCAGCGCGTAGTAGCCACAGATACAAGTAGGCAGTTCCTCGCGGATGGCGACAAAGGTCTTCGACAGTCCCTTATCCTGATGCTGACGGGCAATCTGCTTCAGCCAGCCATTCAGTTCCCGGCTGCCGCAATCGAATCCTGCCCGGTCATGGTTCCCAGCTAAAAGAAGTACCCGCGTCATCTCGCTTGGCTTTCTGGTAGCGCTTCAAGGCGGCCTTCAACTTGTCGTTGGGCTTCGGCGGGTTTTCCATCAGGTCCAGCATCCAGTCCCAATCGCGGGGCGACAGACGAATGACCTGCTCCCGCTCGATCACGGCCTGTGCCTCCTTCAGTGCCGATTGCACCAGAAACTGATTGACCGTTGCCCCAGTCAATTCGGCGGCACGGCAGAGCGTTTCATAGACCTCATGAGGGACGCGAGCGCCGATGCGGTCTTGCTTGGCAATAGCGGTTCCCATCTGCATCTCCTACGTTCATCTGGACGATCAGTGTAACACTGTCGCCAAAATGGCGCCATAGGATTGCCGTCCGCTGCCGGTCGGCTTGCCGGCGCATTGCAGTTCTACCCGAGCTTCTTCAACCAATCCGGATGTTTATTGAGCAAAAGCTGTAGGGCAACCGCACCACGCTCCCAAACTAAAGCGGCAACTGACCCGTCTCGATATTGCCAAAGCCCCGGAGGACACGGGCCGGGTAACGGATGGCCCGCCCGCTCATGCGAGCGGACCTACTTGGAGAGTTACGCCAATAGCACCGAGCGAGCGACCTCGCTACCGACCGAATCTTCTTGCCAGGCACAGTTCCCACTCCGTCCGTGGCTGCAATCGGGCAGCCTCTCGTCTCACCGGGAACAAGCTATGCCGACTCAACACCAATCAGTTGAGCAGCAGGTCGGTGCTGCTGCGCCCCCAAATTTCCAGCGGCGTGCCCACCGAACGTCGCAGCGCTTCACGGACTTTCGATTCGGTGACAGGTTGACGGAACGAAATGCTTTGGGCCAGCAGTTGCCCTGTCAAACGGTACATCCAGGTACGGCGACGGACGATCATGATGTTTGCCCCCAGGAAGTGCAGCCAAGATGCATTCAGCAGCCGCTGATGCTCAAGACACTTTATCCGGCCTGCCCCTTGAAGCAGCGCCCGGATAAGAGCGGCCATTCCCTGCTGCCGAATACGATTGCGCAAAGGGCGCCATGGGTCCTTGCTCGTGAGAAACCCCAATTGCTACTTGGAGTTCTTGGCAATTCTTATCAGGTCAGCCAGACGTTGCTTCTGAGCCTCATCGAGCTTGTCGATGCCCTTCTTCCAAGCGAAGGTCCTATAACGGATCTCGACGTATTTCCATCCAGCTGGTCCATAGGCTTCAACATCCGCCTTCATTTTCGGCACGGCCTCAATCACCGACCTGAATTTCTTCCAGGGCAAGTGCTGTAGGTCGCTTTCCAGTTGCGCACTGTCCGGTAGCCCGTTCTTCTTCAATGCCGCGGTCTTCGCATCCGCAGTGGGCTGAGCGTCCCCGCACAGCGCTGGTACCGCCCAAAGAGCCGCAATCAGGACGATGATCGACTTTGGCGTAATCTGAAGGCGTCTATCAGCAGAGTTACCCAGTTCGCGCCTCGACTAGGCGCTGGTATCACTGGACCAACTCGATCAGGTCCGAATAGCGCGTGAGCAGCCGATCAGTGGTCACCAAGCGCAGGCCTTCTTCGAGCGTCTGGGCGATCAGCATGCGATCGAAAGGGTCGCGATGATGCCAAGGCAAGCCGGCAAGACGGATGGACTGGCGCGCGTCCAGCGTCAATTCGACAAAGCCCGTGGCGCACGCGGCATCGGCGACTTCCTCTGGCGGGTAGGGGAA
>CAMBRI010000359.1 GCA_945870205.1 Sulfuritalea hydrogenivorans sk43H
CCGGAAAAACGAATTGAAGGCCCGCCCCTCCCTTCCTCCCCTCACGGGGAGGCTACTGATTTGCTCGCTTCGCTCGAGATTCTTCGCAGGATTTGTCATGACTTGGCCGCTTAGTGACTAAGCAGCCCTCAGCCTCGTATGTCCGACCAGCCGCTGCCTGGAAGCGGGCCATACTGACTCCCAAGCTATCGTCCGCATGCCCGGCAATTGTCCGGGGCGCCGGGGCGCCGGAAACAGCTGCTACGCCTGCTACTCGGTGAATTCCCAGGACCGGCCCGGTGCAGTCAGCTTGATGCAGGGCGGGCCGTTTGGTCGTTCGAGCCTGAGATCGGCGAAAGGCATGGCGAGCGCCACGTCGAAACGCTCCTTGTCGCCAATGAGAAAGCCGAGGTCGACGCGCCCGTTGGCGGGCATGGCTTCGAGCCTGCCCTGGCAATGCGGGCAGTGCGTCTCGACGACGCCGAGGACTGGGTCGATGAGTTCGCCGCCTGCATCGAGGATCTCTGTTGGTGTGAGCGTAGCGCCGCAGAGGGGGCATTTGGAATCGCGATTGTTTGGCATGTGTGTAATCCCTGTCGTCAGAAACCGTAAGGCCGGTAAAGCCAGTCCTTGACCACAGCGGCATCGCGATCCGGCAGGTAGTGGAAGCCCGCCTGCGTGTCGTCCATGACGGCGCCAGAAAGGGCGTGGGGCACGCTGCGGGTGGTGATCATGTTGAAGAACCAGGCCATCGGGTAGCCGGCTGCCTTGTCGTAGCGCGAAAGCGCGTTGTGCAGGGACAGGCCCTGGACGCCGAAGGCGCCATCGAAACGCGGCGGCGCGCCATTCACTGCGGCGATCGGGGCGGCGTGGAAAATGCTCTGACGATAGCGGTCGAGGTGTTCGCGGACACCCAGTACCCAGTGGTTCGAAAACTGCGTGGCGGCGCCGGCGCTGCTGGCTTCCCACGCCTCGATGAAACGATGAATGGGCTGCGGCTCGGGCTTCTGCGCGCGAATCCGGTCGAGGGTTTCGGCCACCGGCGTCAGGCGGCGCAAAGCGAGAAACGGCGCCCCCAAAGGTACCGCGCGATTTGCGCAAGCGACATCCTCGCTTCGCGGATCGACCAGGTCTTCGAGGCTGCCGGGCGGCTTGTCGGCGTCAAACAGGGCATGGCAGGCCATTTCCTGCAACTCTTCGATTTCGATCTGGATGAAGTCGGCTGCCGCGGGGCCGGTAGATGCCACAAGATAGTGGGTCCTGCCGGTCAGGCGCGTTGCCCTCAGGCCGCTGTCGGCGTATTCGTCGCACAGTGCGCCGAGATCGTCGTCGCGCGCCGCGAGTTCGGTTTCCGCCCACTTTTCGAGATCGTCGGCGACGTGAATGCCGGCGGCATCGACCACGCCGCCAAGGCGGTACCAGCCGCCACGCGCCAGCACTTCGCGAAATGCCAGTTGCGGCTCGGTTCGTGCCAGTTCGCGCGCCAGCGCGCCGGGACCAGCACTGGCCGGAATCCGCACACAGAGTTCAGCCACCTGGCGGGCCAGGTCATCCCATCGATTCATCAGCATTCTCCGTCATTGATTGCTTGTCGTCCTTGCCCGCCGCGAGCCGCTCCCAGGCCGCGCGGCGTACTTCCGATTCGGGGTCAGTAAGGCAGTCGCGTATGGCATCGAGCGGCGCCCGCTGCACGGCCGAGAGACGCACCAGCCAGTCTTCGTCGGCCAGCAGCAGCAAGGCGTCGTGCGGCAGGGCGCGGGCGGCCACGATGCGCCGCACCTCGGGCTCGGGGTCGCCGAGCAGGCGCGTCAAGGCAAACGCGGGTAGCCGGCGCGCCACCGTCTTGCGCACTTCGCGCTCCGGGTCCTGCGACAGACGCGGCAGTTTGCCGTGACTGAGGCGCCGGGCGACGACCACACGCACCATGTAGTCGGGATCACCGGCCATCTGCAGCAGTCCATCATGATCGATACGCTGGGCCACGGTAATGCGCACCTCGCGATCGGGGTCGCGCATCAGACCGGCAGCCTCGCCCGGCGACAGTCGCGAAGCAACGACGCGGCGGACCACTTCATCGGGATCCCTGGCCAGCGGCCGCACCAATTCGAGCGGAGCGTAGCGGGCGGCGATGGCGCGGCGTTCCCAGAAATCGTCGCCCAGGTAATCCGCGGCCAGCACAGGATGGGCGCGAAAGAAACGGTCGATGCGGCGTCCGCTGCTCGCCAGGACGCAGACATCGTCCGGATCGCAAGCGGCCGTGGCGCGCATTTTGGCTGCGTGCGGACAGTCTGCACAAGGATCCGGTGCCATAGCCGGTGGTTCCGCCATGGCGCCGACGGCCCGTTCAATCTTCACCGATCAGGCCAACGACAATGCCGCTGGCGGATTCGGCGTCGTTGCTCAGCTTGACGCAATGCTCGCTCGCGTCGAAGTAGTAGAAGCGTGCAACCGCCGTCTCATGCGCCGCTTCCAGCCGCGCGGGGATGTCGTCGTCGCTGCAAACGGTGATGCGCACGCCGGGAAATTTCTGGCGCAATTCGGCCTCGCCGATATCGGACGTCACCGCCGTGGCGACGCTCGCGAGCAGGTCAGCGCTAATGCTCACGCATCCTCCGCCTCTGCGGCCGCGACATATTGCGCCAGCGATGCCGCCGGCACGCCCATCACCTTGGCCAGCCAGGGCGGCGGACTGATCAGGCTTTGCTGCAGGCGGGCGAGGATTTCGCGCGCCGGGCCGGCCTTGGGAATCTTCACCGGATGGGCGCCGGCGCGCACCACCTTGGCGGCCGCCGGGCCACCGATGGACTGTACATAGACGATGTCGCAGTCATTGATCAGTGCAGAGCGGGCTACATTGCGATCCTCGGCTTTGTCCGCCGCCAGAGTCGGTCGCTGGTCGATCAGGCGCAGCACCGTCGGGCTGACCTGATACACCAGGAAGCGCTCGCAGGAACCGAAGTGGCCATCGAGGTTTTCACCGCTGTTGGAACAGACGGCAACGCGGATCGAACCCGGCAGGTCGCCCTCCGCATAAGCCTCCACCAGCGGCAGGTCGCTGCCGGTGACGCCTATGCCCCATAACGTGCGCACGGCCGCCTTAAGCCTTTCGTTGTCGTAACCGACGACACAGCTTTCTTCGGCATGGTCGCCGGCCAGGACTTCACACAAGTCCTCGACTGTAACCGCGGCCAGTTTGGTCTCGGTCAAAGGCAGTTCGAGTTTCTGCGCCAGGCCCTGAACCAGTGCCCTGGCGTCGATACCCGGCAGTTCCCGCGCGGCCAGCGCAATGCGCAATGCCGCTTCGCGCGTCATGGACTCGGACATCTGGGTACTCCTTTCGAGCGTAGCGAGCCGATTAGTAGCCCCCCCGTGAGGGGCGAGGCGGGGTTTCGCACCGCATGCGGTGCGCCGCCGCAGCCGGCGGGCTGTGCAAAGCCAGCCGTGGGCCGCGAAGCGGATGGGAGGGGCGGGCCTTCAATTCGCCTTTAGTCTGAAGTTCCACCCGATCGAACCCAGGTTGCTACGCTGATTCAATAAGTTGTCATTGAATCACGGTTCGGATTTCTGACTACGGACGAATCGTCTGAATCAGTGCAAGCGCGTGCTGGTGCTTTGGGTTGGCGGTAGTGGTGATCTCG
>CAMBRI010000360.1 GCA_945870205.1 Sulfuritalea hydrogenivorans sk43H
TTGCCTTCGACCAGCATGACCTTTTGCTTGGCGCGCTTGGCCTGTGCCGGAGAATCAAGGGTAGCGGTAGTCATGTCGCCTCCGGAATCATGGTGATCGCGCGTTGCGGGCACTCATTGGCGCAGATACCGCAACCCTTGCAGGTCTTCAGGTTGAAATCGAACCAGGCCGGTTTTTCCTCGACGCATTGCACGGGGCAGTAGAGCCAGCAAACGGCGCACTTGACGCACTTGTCGCGATCGACGACCGGCCGCATGCTGCGCCAGTCGCCGGGCAGCATCGGGCTCATGACGGTGGCGACGGGGCTCAAGTCGTCCGGCACATTGGCCTGAACCAGGTCAAACATAGGATAGCTGTTGTGCCGGGTCATGCCGCCACCCTCCGCTCGATGGTGTGCACCGTCGTCTCGTTGTAGCCACGCTCCAGGGCAATCATGTTCTGCTTGAGACCGGCATCGCGAAAATCGGAATCTTCCAGCGAGCGCTTCAGCGCATCAAGCGAAACGACGCCGGTGGTCCGCGCGAACGCGCCGAGCATCAGCGTATTGGTGATCGGACGCTTGAATATCTCCAGTGCGATGGCGATGGCGTCGCACAGACCGACAACTCCGACGGTATCGGCCATGACCACTTCCGCCAGCGGCTTGTTGGTCGCCTGCACCAGCGTGCCGCCGGGTTTGAGGCCGGCAAAGATATCTACCGACTTGGCCAGCGTCGGATCGACGCAGATCAGGCAGTCGGGCGTATAGATGTTGGTCAATTGGCGGATCTCGCGATCACTGCAGCGCAGGAAGGAAACCACCGGAGCGCCGCGCCGCTCGAAACCGAAGGACGGGATCGATACCGCGTACTTGCCCTCTTCAAGCAACGCCGCAGCCAGCATCGCGGCCGCTGTAACGGCACCCTGGCCGCCACGGCCATGAAAGCGTACTTCGTACATCCTGCCTCCTCCAGTGCGACAGGGCTCGTCGGCTCCGTCTCTTGTTTGCTGCTCTGAAAACCTATTATGCGACTTATACCTCTACAACGGCCTTCCAGCCAGGCCTGGCGGCGGGGCCGGACGGCCCTGCCCCGCGCACCGGCAGCCTTAGCAGGGCAAGCCCCTGGGTAAATGCGGCACGCCGCACCAATGTGTACTTCAGTATCCAACCGGCTGCAACCAATATAAGTCCGGCGGCGAAGATCAGGCTGCTCTGCCCCGGCATGCCTGCCAGCGCCAATACGACAAGCAGTGCCGGCACCACATGGCCCAGCAGTACAAAACGCGAGGCAAACCCGGTCAGGATCTGCAATGCCGCGTCGGGCGCACCATCCGCCTGGAGACCGGCCAGGTAGCGCTTCCAGAACCAGGCACGGAGGGCGATCAGGACGAGCATGAATACCATCGTCCAGGAGCCGACCAGCAACGAGAATAAAGAAACTACGCAGGCCAGAAAGCCGGCTCCCTCGGCCAGTCCCGTGGCAATCATCAGCGCGATGCTGCGCGGATGCCGCCAGGTGGGGATGCCCCTGTTTGCGGCAAGAATTCGCGCCTGGCTGTAAAGAAAAGCCAGACCCAGAAAGCCGGCCAGAACAACGAAAGCTGAAGCCAGTGTCAGGATCGCCAGACCGCCCGCGGCAAACACGCCCAGCGCCACTACCGCTTCGCGTGTCATCCACGAACTGGAGAAATGCCGATAGACGTTCAGCGCACGCCACGGCCGTCCGATCTCGAACCAGACACAGGTGAGTCCGCCGCCTATCAGCATCAGGCCCAGCAAGGTCGTGGCGCGGATGACATCCGGGTCGACGCTGACCATGGCATTGAACAGCAGCAGGCCACCGCCGGCGCCGCCGGCGATGAAGTTCGCCGCCGCACGCCAATCCCAGTTGCGTTGCTGCCTGGGCGACGCCAGGTCGGCGGCGCGAATCTTGGCTTGTTTCATGACTTGTCCCAGATGTAATAGACGCCCGGTTCGGTACCCAGCTCCTCGTGCATGCGATAGTGCTGCGTCTGGCTCAGCAGGCGGCTGACATTGCTCGTGGAATCCTCGATGTCGCCGAATTCCATCGCACCCGAAATGCAGGAATTGACGCAGGCCGGTGTCACCTCGTGATCGACGCCCGGAATCTGGCCGGTGCGTTCGGCGAGATCGATGCGATCCTTGCAGAAGGTGCACTTCATCGACACGCCGATCCGGTCCGGATCGAAACGCTTGGCTTCGGACGCCATCGGCGTATCGCTGTAGGCGTAGTGCGGTTCATGAACGATGGAGCGCGCATCGTAGGGACAGGCCATGACGCAGTTGGCACAGCCGATGCAAAGATCGTAGTCGATCGCCACCAGTCCGTCAGCGCGCTTGGTGGTGGCGCGGGTCGGACACACCGCCTCGCAAGGCGGGTTGGCGCAATGCATGCAGGCCACCGGCAGGAAGCTACGGCGCACGTCGGGAAATTCGCCGGTCTCGATGTCGAGCACGCGCCGCCACTGGATGCCCGGCGGCGTCGCATTGGCGCCCTTGCAGGCGGCAGTACAGGTCTGGCAGCCGACGCAGCGACGCAGGTCGATGGTCATTACATAGCGGGTCATGTGTTGTCCCCCATCCCCACCCCAACCCTCCCCTTGAAGGGGAGGGAGGCGTGCATTGCCGCGGTCACGTTGGCACTCATGCTGCGGCCCTCGCATCCATCCGGCGTACGCCGACCCGCACGATGTCGGCTCCAGAGCCTGTCGCATCGGTCAGGTCGAGCGACATCGGCGCGATGGTGTTGAGGCTGGGCGCTTCCATGGTGTTGGCGTAGGGCGTTGCCCAGTGGTCGAACTGGCCGATGATGACCAGCGTATCCGGCCTGATGCCCTGCATCAGCGAGGCCTTGCCGTAGGTGGCGCCGATGTGGGAACGCACCTCAACGCGGTCGCCTTCGGAAATGCCGAGCCCGGCCGCGGTCTTCGCATTCATGATGACCCCGGCGTGGCCGCGCATGTTCTGCGCCACTTCGTCCATGACCTCGATCGCCGCATTGCCACCGGCGTGGTACTGCATGCTCTTGGTGGTCAGAAGCCAGTACGGAAAGTCCTCTAGTTTGGCCCCCGACTTTTCCAGGTTGTGGACCCAGCGCGCCGGCACGTCGTGCCATTCCGGCAGCGCCGAGTACTCGGAAAGCTGTTCGTCCCACCAGTTCATTTTCTGCTCGTGCAAGCGGCGGCCGAGTTCGCTACCGGCGCGTAACAGGCGCTCCTGGTATGGCAGTTCGTAGCGCAGCCCTAGCTTTTCCATGGTCGGTGTCAGATACCATTCAAGACGCGACATCGGCACGGCGAAGAAGCCGTTTTCGCGGAACCATTCCAGGTCGTGCTCTTCGCGACCTTCCGATAGCGTGATGGTCGCGGCGCGGCAGACCGCGTCCCAGATCTGCTCGGGAGCTGGCTCATTCGCCGGATCGAGGCTAAAGTCGTAGCCATCGCCCTTGAGCGGTGAAACGCCGGAGATGCCATTGTTGATTGCGCCGACATATTGCCCGAGCAGGCCGGTGCGCTTGGCCAGTTCGGTCGTGATCCAGGTGAAGTCGCGGGCATCACCCTGCGGCTCCACGGCTTT
>CAMBRI010000361.1 GCA_945870205.1 Sulfuritalea hydrogenivorans sk43H
GCAGCTTCAAGCTCGCCTACCACCACGATCCCGGCGCGGCCGATGACGGCGTCACGCTGGTGCTGCCGCTGCCGGCGCTCAACCAGTTGCCGGCCAATCGCTGCGAATGGCTGGTGCCGGGCCTGCTCAAGGAAAAGATCCTGGCGCTGCTGAAGACTTTGCAGCAGAAATATCGCCACCGCCTGCAGCCGCTCGACGAATTTGCCAGTGCCTTCTGCGAGGCCCATGCGAACAATGAGGATCTCGACGAGCCGCTGGTGCGCGCCCTGACCCGCGCGATCGAGGAGCACCTGGCCATGAAGCTGCCTCTTGATGCTCTGCGCAGCGGGGAGCTGAGACCGCACCTGTTCATGAATTTCCGCCTTACCGATGAGCATGGCGGCACCCTGGCGATATCGCGCAACCTGGCAGAATTGCGCGCCGAGTATCGCAGCCGCGTCGAGCAGGCCTATGCCGCGGCCGACATACGGCATGAGCCAGCCAGTGGAGAATTGTCCGGCGCCACCGCATGGACCTTCGGCCTGCTCCCCGAACTCATGGAAGTGAAGGTCGGTAGCGGCACCACGCTGGGTTTCCCGGCACTGATGGACATGGGCGAGAGCGTGCGCCTGACCGCCTTCGACACCGAAGAAAAGGCGCGCGCCGAACATCGCCGCGGCATGGCGCGCCTGTTCGCGCTGCAGCTGGCAGCCCAGGTGAAATCCATCGAGAGGCTGCCCGGCCTGCGCGAGCTGGCCTTGCAGTACCTCGCCCTCGGTACCGAGAAGGAGCTGCGCGAACAACTGATTGCGGTGACTCTGGAGCGTACCTGCCTGATGGACCCGCTGCCGACCGACGAGCCGGCGTTTGGAGCGCGGCGCGAGGCGGCGCGCGGCCGCGTCCTGCTGGTGGCGCAGGAAATCCTGCGGCTGATCGGCACGATACTCGCCGAGCATGGCGTGCTGGCGAAAAAGCTTGCCTCCTTGCAGAAAGGGTTCCCGCCGGCCTGCGCCGACATCACGGCGCAACTGGCCGAACTTGTCCCTAAGCGGTTCATCGCGGCAACGCCCTTCGAGCGGCTGCAGCATTACCCGCGCTACCTCAAGGCGATCAGCCTGCGCCTGGACAAGGCGCGTAGCGACCCGGGCCGCGATGCGCGATTGATGGCAGACTGGCAGGTGTTGGGTCGCCCCTGGGAGCGGGAGCGCAATGCCATGCTCAAATCCGGACAGACAGGGGACGCCTTCCTCGACGAATTCCGCTGGTTGCTCGAGGAACTGCGCGTGGCGCTGTTTGCGCAGGAACTGAAAACATCTTCGCCGGTCTCGGTAAAGCGCTTGCAGAAGATGTGGGACAGCCGGGTGCACAAGTGAAGCGTCGTTCTGAGGAATGGACATGAGGGAAGTTTTTGCGGCCTTTGCCCGGTCGTTGCGTGATCTGACGCGAGGCGAAGTGTTGTGGCAGGCAATCTGGCCGCCGCTGGTGGCGCTGGTGTTGTGGGTCTCCGTCGCCTTTGCCGTCTGGGCGCACGGCGTGGCGCTGATGGCTGGCATCGTCAGCCTGGTACCGCCGCTGCCGTGGGCAGGCTGGGAGTGGGTCGCCCACTGGGCCGCGGTGTTCCTGCTGTTGGCGACCTTTGCCTCGATGGTCTACATCACTGCCATTTTATTGGTGGCGGTGTTTGCCTTGCCGCGCTTGATCGACCTGGTGGCGGCGCACGATTATCCGGAACTCGGCCGTCATGGCGAGAACGTGTTCTGGGGCAGCCTGGGCAATACCTTGGGTGCCGGTGCGATCTTTGTCGTCGGCTGCCTGGCCATGCTGCCCCTGCTGCTGATCCCCGGCGCGCTGCTGGTATTGCCCCTGCTGTGGGGCACCTGGCTGAACCAGCGCACCTTCCGCTTCGATGCCTTGGCCGAGCACGCGACGCCTTCGGAGATGCAGTCCCTGATTCGCGGCAATCGCAGCCGCTTCTATTTCGCCGGTCTCGGCACGGCGGCGGCGGCGCACGTACCGCTGGCCAACCTGCTGGCGCCGGCATTCACGGCGCTGGTCTTTGTGCATCTCGGGCTTGCTGCGCTGCGGCGCCAGCGACAGGAAGGAGGAATAGTGCTTTGAGTGAAGCCGCGAAGGGAATAGGCGCCATCATCATCGGTGACGAGATCACGCTGGGCCGGCGCCAGGACAAGCATTTCGCGCGGATTGTCGAACTGCTCGCGGCGCGCGGCCTGACGCTGGACTGGGCGCTGTACCACGGCGACAACCGGGAGCGCTTGACCGAGGTTTTGCGCCGTTCATTCGCTGCCGGCGACATCGTGTTCAGTTGCGGCGGCATCGGCAATACGCCGGACGACCATACGCGGCAGGCCGCCGCCGCTGCCGCCGGAGTCGAGCTGGTGCTGCATCCGGAGGCGGAGCGCGAGATTCGCGGTCGCTATGCCGAGATCGGTCGCGAAGTCACTGACTATGCGCTCGACATGGGGCGGTATCCGCTCGGCAGCCGCATCATCCCCAATCCCTTCAATCGCATTCCCGGGTTTTCGTGGGGCGACCACCATTTTGTGCCGGGTTTTCCGCAAATGGCCTGGCCGATGATCGAATGGGTGCTCGATACCTGTTATGCCGATCTCTTCAATCGCAGACCGTCGGCGGAAGCCGCGATCCTGGTCTGGCAGGGCATCGAAAGCGCGCTGACGCCACTGATGCTGAGGATCGAGGCCGAATACACGGGGCTCAAGGTGTTCAGCCTGCCGTTTCTTGGCTCCGCGGAGGTCCAGCGGCACATAGAGCTCGGCGTGCGCGGCGCGCCGGAGCAGGTGCCGGCGGCAATGGAGACGATGCGCCGCGCAGTCGTAGAACTGGGATATTCCTGCAATGACAAATAGTGCCGCCAGGCAAACGGTCCATATGATTTATGCTCTGTGTCCCGCCGCGAGAATAGAGTCGCCAATACCATGATCGAAAGCCTTCTCCGCCAGTATCTGGAACGCACGCAGTTGTTTGCCAACGTTGGCCTCGAAAGCGTCGAGTACCTGTTCGAATGCTGCCAGCAACGCAAGCTTGAACGCGGCGAGCACCTGCTGGAACCCGGGGCCGCCAACAATCACCTGTATCTAATTCTCGACGGCGAACTGCGTGTCTATCTGAGCGACCGCAATCTGCCTGCCCACGCCGTACTTGGTCCCGGCGATTGCGCCGGAGAGATGTCGTTGCTGGACGGCCAGGTGGCGTCGGCCCTGGTGCTGGCGGCGAAGGACACGCTGCTTCTGGTGGTGCCGCACGAGGTGTTGTGGTCGCTGGTGGATTGCTCGCACGGTGTTGCGCGCAACCTGCTGGCGATCATCTCCGGCCGCATGCGGGAAAGCAACCGGGCGCTGGTGGCCATGCAGGCACGCAGCCTGGAATTCGAAGACACGGCAAGCGTCGATGCGCTGACCGGAATCCATAACCGGCACTGGCTGCTTGAGGCCTTTCCGCGGGCCATGGCACGTTGCGAACGGGATAGTGCCCCCGTCTGCCTGGTGATCGCCGACATCGACCTGTTCAGGAGTTTCAACGAGCGTTTTGGCTACCTTTCGGGCGACGCCTTGCTGCG
>CAMBRI010000362.1 GCA_945870205.1 Sulfuritalea hydrogenivorans sk43H
TCATCCACCAGCGAGTGGCTGATGTCCTGGATACCTGCACTGAGGATATCCTGCGCGGCATCGGGAACGCCGGCGGCATTCACCTCGTCGGTTTCACTGCGGTCGGGCACGACAGGATCGCCGAGCAAGGTCGGATCCGACGCCGCGGCATGCCCCGCATCGCCGGTTTCATTGGCTTCACCGGTCCACCCCCTGACATGCCTGACAAAGGGGCTTTGCGTGAGGTTTACGCGCAGAGTGGTAGCCAGTTCGACGAGTTCTTCGGACGAGGTATCCAGCAAGGCCTGCAATTGGTTGTCGGTAAAGGGCATGGCTGATGCAAAGCGCTCTCGTGCGGCACGCGTTGCCTCGCCCCTTTGCTCCTTTGGCACGGAAGCAATTGCAGCGCAGATTTCGTTGGCGAAACCGGCAACCACCCTGAGCGCTTCGTCGTGTGTGGCTGGCTTCTTGATTACGCCCTCAGGCAGGGGTCGCAGGCTGCTGATGAGGCCCGAGGGAAAGCCCCAGTGACGCGCTATGCCGATGCCAAGTTCCGAAAAGGACAAGCCGAGCACCTGCGCCGAAGCGATTTCCTCGGTATAGCTTCGCTGCAGCATCACCTTACGAATTTCGGCGACTTCCTCGGGGAAATAGAACTGCGCCAGGAGTTGTCCGAGACTATGGAACAAGGCGCAGACGTAGGCTTCTTCCGCTTCCCTGGCCATGAACTGTTTGCTCGCATCGCGCGCCAGGGTGCCAGCCAGGTTGGCTCGCAGGAAAGCTTCCTTGAGCTCGCGGGCACTGCCCTTGTCCTGCATGTGCTCGAACAGCAGAACCGTAACGGCGAGATTGCGCAGGATGTCGAAACCAAGCACGATCACAGCCCGCGACACGGTACTGATCGTGCCGCCGCCGGACTGCCGGTAATACGCCGAGTTAACCATGCGCAGAATCTTGTTGGTCAGGCCGTAGTCCTTGAGAATGGTATTGGAAAGCTTGTTGACGCTTTCCTTGTCCGAACGCGTCAGCTTGTTGATCGCCGACACCGAACTCGAGAGCGCCGGGAAATCCTTCTTGTGCTTCATGCGGCGCATGAGGAATTCCAGCGTGTCCTTTTTTCGCGAATCCACTGCGCCCGCCGTATCGATGGGCGTCGCGGCCGCGCCGAGATAGTCATCCAGTTGCGACTTCATCAGTGCTGCACTGGCGGTGCGCAAGGCCGGATCCCGCGCGCAGGCGGTGAGAACAATACTGGCCAGCTGGTTGTCGATGCTCAGATCTTTGGGCAGGGTCACCGGCTGGGTCAGGATCTGATGAATGACGGCCATCGACGTGTCGCCCCGCACCCAGGGCTTGCCCGAGAGCATTTCGATCATCACCAGTCCGGCCGCGTAGATGTCGGTTTTTTCATGCAACTGGCGACCATCGACATACTCGGGAGCCAGGTAGTTGAGGGTTCCGGTAATGCCCTCCTGCTGCCTTTCCGAATCGCTGTCGTGCAGCCGGGTGGCAATGCCGAAATCCATCACCCGCGGATGACCCTGGGGATCGATCAAAATATTGGACGGCTTCAGGTCGCGATGAATTATTCCCGCCGCATGGGCCATGGCCAGCGCATCGAGCACCTGGCGCATCAGGTCGGCGACGCGCGCAGGCGCCAGTCGGCCTTCCTTGGCGATCAGTTCGGCAAGATTGGGACCGGCGACGAGTTCGAACACCAGGTAGGGATCGCCATCCTCTTCGCCGGCATCGAAGATCGGCACCAGGTTGGGGTGGCGCAGGCGGCTGACCGCGCGGGCCTCGGCAAGCAGGGCATCATTGCGTCGCGCATCGGTGTGGGCAAAATGCAGGGTCTTGATCGCCACTTCACGCTCGAGTTGCGGATCCCAGGCGAGGTACACGATGCTCTGGGCGCCACGGCCCAGCTCACGACGTATTTCAAAGCGACCGACTGTTTTTTCCATGGCCTGATTCTAGCGTTTTCAGGTTGCCAAGAATCGACTGCACCCCTACCATAGCGCCATGGACGCCAATGACGCAACGGATACTCCCGAGGCTTTGCAAGCCCGCCTAATCGAGCTGCGCATCGAGCATCGCGATCTCGACGAAGCGATCAGTCGCATGACGCTGACACCCCCGGATGACCAGTTGTTGTTGCGGCGCCTGAAGAAGCGAAAACTGCTGATCAAGGATCGCATCTCCGCCCTGGAGCGTCAGATTGATCCCGACGAATACGCATGAGCGCCGCCGCGCCGTCCCAGGGCGGCGCAGTCAATAACACCGAGCCGCGCAGGCGGCGAAGCCCGGTCACCCATTCCTGTGCGGAGCGGGCCGGAGGAAAGGCCAACCAATGAGCTACAACTTCGATACTCTCGCGCTGCATGCGGGACAGGTACCTGACGAGCGCTACGGTGCACGCGCGACACCGATCTATCTCACGACCTCCTTCGTCTTCAAGGACTCCGACCAGGCCGCCGCATTGTTCAACATGGAACGTGCCGGCCACGTGTATTCGCGCATTTCCAATCCCACCAATGCGGTGCTCGAAGAGCGCATCGCCGCGCTTGAAGGCGGCGTCGGGGCGATCGCCGTCGCCTCGGGCCAGGCTGCGCTGCATCTGGCGATTGCCACGCTGATGGGTGCCGGCGGCCACATCGTTGCCAGCCGCTCGCTGTATGGCGGCTCGCACAACCTGCTCGACTACACCCTGCCGCGCTTCGGCATCACCACTACCTTCGTCGATCCGCGCGATATTGACGCCTGGCGCGCCGCGATCCGCCCCGAAACGCGACTGCTGTTCGGCGAGACGCTGGGCAATCCCGGCCTCGACGTGCTCAACATCCCGGCGGTGTCCGCGCTGGCCCATGAGCATGGCCTGCCGCTGATGGTGGACAGCACCTTCACCACACCCTGGCTGATGCGGCCCTTCGATCATGGCGCCGACCTGATTTTCCATTCCGCGACCAAATTCCTCGGCGGCCACGGTGTCGCCATCGGCGGGCTGCTGGTCGATGGCGGAACCTTTGACTGGGAGACCTCGGGCGGCAAGTTCCCGACCCTCACCGAGCCCTATGAAGGCTTTCACGGCATGGATTTCAGCGAGGAATCCACCGTCGCCGCCTTTCTCCTGCGCGCACGTCGCGAGGGCCTGCGCGACTTCGGCGCCTGCATGAGCCCGATGACCGCCTTCCAGCTGCTGCAGGGGGTCGAGACCCTGCCGCTGCGCATGGAACGACACATTGCCAATACGCGCCAGGCCGTCGCGCACCTGGCCAGCCACGAGGCCGTTGCAAGCGTCGGCTACCCCGAACTTGAAAATCATCCCGACCACGCGCTGGCGCAGAAGCTGCTGTCGCGCGGCGCCGGTTCCGTGTTCAGCTTTTCCCTCAAGGGCGGCCGGCCTGCGGGACGCAAGTTCATCGAGGCCCTGCGCGTCTTCTCGCATCTGGCCAACGTCGGCGATGCCAAGTCGCTGGTGATCCATCCGGCATCGACCACGCACTTTCGCATGTCCGACGAAGCGCTGGTGGCATCCGGCATACATCC
>CAMBRI010000363.1 GCA_945870205.1 Sulfuritalea hydrogenivorans sk43H
TCGCGATCTTGGAAATGGGCTGGAGTGGGCGGGCGATGTTCCCGGTCCCGACCGCCTGCGCTTCATGGGCATGACCTCGCGCTATGTGGCGCTGATCAGCGACTTTTCGCTGCAGGAATCCGGTAACGGCGAGCGAGCGGATTGATGGATCGGCGTCGCTTCCTCGTTGCAAGCTTCGCCCTGACGCCCGTGGCGGCGGCCCTGTCGGCCTGCGGAAAATCCAGCGCCTGGCCCGAGGGCATGGCCGAGATCAAATGGGATCGCGATACCTGCACCCGCTGCAGCATGGGGATTTCGGATCGTCGCTTTGCCGCCGAAATGCGCGGCGGCGAGAAAAACATGGTGTTCAAGTTCGATGACATTGGTTGCGCCGCCTTCTGGATGCGCGACAAGGTGAAGGACTACCCGTGGATGAACGATGCCGCCACCCGCATCTGGGTCGCCGATGTGAGCAGCACGGGTGAAAAATGGCTGGATGCGCGCAAGGCTCATTTTGCCGGGGGCAGCATGTCGCCGATGGGGTACAACTACAGCGCGCGGGCTTACGCCGAGGCAGGTTCGCAAAGCTTTGAAGAAATGCGCCAGCATGTGCTGGCCAAGGGAAAGTAGAAATGAGAGAAATTACATGAGTGTTGTTCGAAGCGCTTATCCCCGCCCTTCGGCGGGGCTGACCATTCACCTCCCCCGCTGGGCGGGGGAGGCTGGGAGGGGGTGCCCGGTTTGCATTGCGCCTCCGCTGGCGCGCAGCGCGGAGGCAGCATGAATCAACTCTGGCTCACCGCCAAACTGGACATCGTTGAATCCCTGCGTGCGCGCTGGTTTCAGGTCTATACGTTGGTTTTCGGCGGCATCGTCGCGCTGCTCTTCCTCTTTGGCCTCACCGAATCTCGCGTGCTTGGCTTCATTGGCCTGTCGCGCCTCCTGGTCACCTACATTCAATTGACCATGGCGATCCTGCCTATCTTCGTCCTGATCACTACCGTGCGTTCCGTGGCGGGTGATCGGGAAGCCGGCGTCTATGAATACCTGTTGTCGCTGCCTGTGTCGCTGGCGGCGTGGTTCTGGGGCAAGATCCTCGGCCGCTACATCGTGATCTTCCTGCCCGTGTTCGGCGCCATGGTGCTGGCGGTGCTGATCGCGCTGGTGCGCGGCATCGAAGTACCCTGGGGCATGTTCGGCTACTACACTGCGCTGCTGGCCGTGATGGCGGCCTGCTTCCTTGGGCTGGGCATGCTGATTTCGGCCGTGGCGCGCAGCACCGACATGGCGCAAGGCGCGGCCTTCGTGGTCTGGCTGACCCTGCTGTTGTTCCTCGACCTGATCCTGCTCGGTGTCATGATCCAGGGCAAGGTGTCGCCGGAAGTTGCGGTGACCGTGGCGCTGGCTAATCCCTTGCAGGTCTTCCGCACCGCCGCACTGGCGCTGTTCGACCCGCAACTCATCGTGCTGGGGCCCTCGGCCTACGTCATCCTCGACCTGTTCGGCGTCACCGGCTACAAGGTGTTCGCCCTGGTCTATCCGACCGTGGTCGGACTTGCGGCGGCGACTCTCGGCTACCAGTTGTTCCGTCGCGGCGATCTGCCGTGAGGCACCGGGGTCGGGCGTCGGTGCACACGCTGCGCACGTTCATCGCGGCGGCCGCGTTGCTGTTGGCGGGAGTCACCCATGCCGCGAGCAGCGATGCCTTGTTTGCCTCTGTCCTGAGCGGAACCGACGACAAGCCCGTTGTCATGGAAGCATTCCGCGGCAAGCCATTGATCGTGAATTTCTGGGCGCGCTGGTGTGCGCCCTGTCGCGTCGAAATACCGGAACTGATCAAGACCCAGGAAAAATATCGCGAGCGCGGGCTGCTGGTGCTCGGCCTTGGCCTCGAAGACAAGGCAGAATCCGTGCGTGATTTCATGAAGGCCTACGAAATGGAGTACACGGTGCTGCTGGCAAAGAGCAAGGGCATCGAACTGATGCAGGCGCTGGGCAATTCGCGGGCCGGACTACCCTTCACCGTGGCCGTCAACCGCAAGGGCGCGATTGTTGCCAGCAAGCTGGGAGCGATGAATCGCGCCGAACTCGATGCCGCCAGCGAGGCGGCCCTGAAATAGGAAATCAAGATGCCGAAACCCATGGAACCCACGCTGGACGCGTTGCCCAACCCCTTCCTGCGCTACTTCGCAGCGACGCGACCGGCATTTCTTTCCGTAACCTTCGTCGGCTGCCTTCTAGGCTTGGCAACGGCGGCTTACTCCGGGGTTCCGATCGGTCCCGCACTGGCCACGGCGACGCTTTTCTTTGCCCTGGTGGCGCACGCCGGCGCCAATGTCATCAATGACTACTACGACGCCTTGTCCGGCTGCGATGCGGCCAACACCGAACGCCAGTTCCCGTTCACCGGCGGCAGCCGCTTCATCCAGAATGGCGTGCTCGGTTTGCGCGCCACCGGCATTTTCGGCTATGCGCTGCTTGCGGCAGTGGTTCCTGCCGGCCTGTGGCTGACAGCGGTCAGTGGTTCGGGGCTGATCCTGATCGGGCTGGCCGGCCTGGTCGTCGGCTGGTCCTACTCGGCACCGCCGCTGAAACTGCAAAGCCGGGGCGTGGGTGAATTCGCCATTACCGCCGGTTGGCTGCTGGTGGTGGTCGGCAGCGATTTCGTGCAGCGCCACGGCTTTGCTTTCGTCCCTGTCGCCGCCGGCATCGGCTTTGCGCTGCTGGTGGCCAACGTTCTGTACATCAACCAGTTCCCCGACGTGAAGGCCGATGCCAGTGCCGGCAAGAACACGATGGTGGTGCGCCTCGGGGTCGCGCCTGCGCGTTGGGGCTACGTGCTGATCGCGACACTGGCCTACGGCTGGCCTTTGCTCATGGTCCTGCTGGGACGGCTACCGGTGACAGCGTTGATCGCCTTGCTGCCGGCACTGGCCAGCATCGCTGCCGCGCGCCAACTCTGGGCCAACGCGGCAAGGCCGGCGGAGCTTACCCCGGCGCTGAAGCTGACGATACTTTCCGCCAGCGTGCACGGACTGCTGCTGGCCATGGTTCTCTCCACGCCATTGGGTCGGCTGCTCTGATCGACGCTTGGCGCCCAGGCGCAAGGAATGGCCCGGTGCTTCTCCTTACCAGGCTAGCGTATGCACACGTCTTCCCAATAAACTGATTATGTGGAGGAAACGGCGTGCGTCAAGTTCCCTCCCCTTCAAGGGGAGGGTTAGGGTGGGGATGGGGTTAAATGCAATCCTCATGCTCAATAGATCGAATTTGCTCGTATCTTTCTTTCCCCATCCCCCTCCCAACCTCCCCCTTGAAGGGGGAGGAGTTTCCGGCTTCGACTTGTGTGCATACGCTAGCCTTTCCAGGTGGTGGTGGCTGGTCTGCCTCATTGTGCTGCCCTCGCTGGCGGCCTCCCCGGCAGCGTTGCAGCCTCTGATCGACGCCACGCCATCGGGAGGCAGTTTGCGTCTGGCGCCGGGATCCTACGCCGGGCCGGCCCGAATCAACAAACCGATGA
>CAMBRI010000364.1 GCA_945870205.1 Sulfuritalea hydrogenivorans sk43H
CCGGTATCGCGGCCTGCGCCGTAGTCTGGCTCTGGGTCTGCGTCTGCACCAGGCTGGCACCACCGGTCAGGGTCATGGGCAGATCCTCGATCGGCCGCCAGGTGAAATTGCTCGAGGCGAGAAATGCCGTCGACTCGTTGCTGGTCAGGTCGGCGCCCTGAAACACGTCATTGCGATTGCTCGAGAGCGTCACCAGATTGCTCAGACTGAGATCTTCATGCACCGTCCAGCCGTGACTGACATTGGCATTCAGCAGGCGCGACTTCTGGCCAAGACCGTCGCCGCCCGAGGGCGAATAGCCGAGGCTGACATTGATCGAGTGATCGCCTTCCAGCAGGTGATCCTCAGCAAACGTGCGCCGCGTGGAATAGCTGCCTTGCATGGAGGACGACTGGCCATTGTTCTGACCGCTGACGAGGCTGGTGCGGTTGTAGGTTCCCGTGTAGTTGTCGCGCCCGCCGTTGCCGCGATACTGTTGGCGCAAACCTATGTTGGTGCTGGTGCTGGGTAGTTTCTCGCCGGCAGCCTTCGATTCGGATGCGCTGCGGCTGAAATTTGCGCTGAAGGGAAAAGAACTGACCGGCAACAGGATGATATTGCCCCCAATGCTATAGGAGCCGGCTTCGCTCTTGGTGTTGGGCGCTAGCGATGAACTGAGTTTGTTGCTCATCGAGTTCAGGCCGAACATACCGGTCCATTGCGCAATATACGGAGCAGCGATGAAACTGCTGGCCTGCAGTTGCAGACTGTTGGCGATGCTGGTGCTTTGGCTGCCGGTCGCGTCGTTGAAAAAATTGCCGCTGGTGCTGGTATTTCCCATCCAGCGAATCGGTGCCATGACCCAGGTTTCGCCGCTCAGGTCGGGCAAGCCGGATTCCACGGTCTTGCCCGGAGCGCCTGCCGGCCGGTCTGCACCCGGCGCGTGCCTGCGCGCCGGCACGCCGGCCGGCGTCGGATCAAACGGGACGGGGGCCGAGGGTTGATCCGGAGCCTCATCGTCGCGCCGGGCGCTGCGTGCCGAAGCCTGATTGCCGGGGCTCACATCGGCCGCGATCGGGCTGGTCGGCGACACGCCGGAGGTTTGCTGCCGCCGGCCGGGGGCGGAGACACCCAGCACCAGCGTCAGTTTGAGCGGTATAGGCTCACCCGTTCCGACGCCCGACTGCAACTGGCGCGCGGCCTTTTTACCGCGCAAGGACTTTTTGTTGCGCTCGCCCAGTTGCAGCGTCGAACGCAAGGGCGCCGATGAGTCGGTCATCATAGTTGCGGATCCGCCAGTGGCAGGGATTTCGGCAGCCCATGCCCCACAGCCGCAGATCGGCGCGCCCATCGCGCTCAGCAGCACACGCCACAAGCGCCGGCGTTGAAGGGCCGCAAGAGCGGTCTTCACGGGGCACTCATGAACGAAGCATGCAGCGGGGTCATCCTTGAACTTCCATCCTGGCGACGGTCAAGCGCAGGAGCGATTGCCGCTGGCTGCCGGGTCGCCGTCAAGTACTCCCGCTGCTGCCGCGCGCATGCCTCAAGAAAACTACTTTGCGGTAGCGGCAGCCTTGCCCGGAGCCTGGATCACGATCTTCGCCTCGCTTCTGAGCTTGACCAGGAAATCCTTCCAGGCCTTCTCCTTGTTCTCGCGGTGCAGCAGGTCGCGCGCCCGCTCTGCCACGCGTTCGAAGGGCTGCAATACGGGCGCAATTCGGTCTTCGACCCTGAAAATGCCGATTCCCTGCAGCGTCTGGACCGGCTCGCCCACCTCCCCCAGCTTGAACTGATCGATCTTGGCCTGCAGGGCTTCCGGCAGCATGCCGACGTGAACATAGCCCATGTCGCCACCCTGTTCGGCACTGGAGTCGTTGGACGATAGCCTGGCCTGTTCGGCAAAGTCGGTTCCGCTGCGCAGGCGCTTCACGATTGTCGCGGCCTCGCTGATCGCTGCCTCCCATACCTGTTGCGCGGACGATGGCGCCACGGCCAGCAGTATGGTGCGCAAGCGTAACTTCTCGGGCTCGGTGAACAATTCCGGCTTGGCCTTGTAGAAGGCCTGCACCTGATCCGGGCTGGGCACCGGCACATCGCGCACCGCCTGTTCCAGGCGAGTAAGCCGGCTCTGCCGTTCGAGTTGGCTGCGCAGGCCGGGGAGCATGGTTTCCCGGCTCTTTTGCCAGTTCGGATTGGGCGCATAACGCTTGTCGTAGCCCGCAATCTGTTTCTCCACGTCCTCGGTGTCAGGCTTGATGCCGCGCTTGTCGATTTCGTCAAGCAGCAGAACCCGGCTGATGACCTGGTCCTCGACTTCCTGGCGGGCACTCAGCAATTGATCCTGCGGCACCTGCCCGTGATAAAACTTCTGTCGCAGAAATGCATTGAAAGCGGCGTCGAACTCGGCCTGCGTCACCGGCTTGCCATTGACTGACGCAAACAGCGGCGCGGGCGCCACCGGCGTTGGCGGCGTTTGTGGCGCACTACTGGCGGCGGGCACGGCATCGGGGGATTTGGCGCCCTGACCAAGCACCACCGTCGAGCATCCCAGCGCGGCCAGCACGAGGCCGGCCACCGCACACATCTTGTTTACCTGATTCATTTTTCGCCTTTCCATTTGGACTTAGCAAGGGCACAGGCTCAGCGAACAGCGCTCGCAAGCCGCTTGCCATCATACCCGAGCCAATCTCGCGATTTCGCCGGGCAGAGGCCCGTCATGAGAGCAGACAAGAAAAAAGCCCCGAGGTTTCCCTTGGGGCCTTTCTCAAACGTGAGAACCTTGAAACGCCGGATAATTGCGACCGATCGCGGTGTACCGATATCCGGATTCGAGCTACTTACTTTACGTGGCAGGAAAGGCAGACCGCACTGGCCGCATTCGAAACGCGCAGGAAGGTGCCGTTGGTCACGTTGTGTGGATCATGGCAGGATGCGCACTCGACCGAAGGGTAGGTACCGGCGGCGCCGGCGGCAGCTGTGCCATTCGCGGGGAAGCCACGATTGAACAGGATCATGTCGGTCTTCTGGCGACCGGCAGTTCCGGTATCGACCCAGAACACCGTCTGACCACCGATGGTGCCGCTGGTCGGTGGGACAAAGTCAGTGTCGAAGCACGTCGCACCAGGGTTCGCAGTACCCGGACCACCACCGCAATACTGGATGCCGATCGGATGGTCGTTGTTCAGGTCCTTGCCCAGCATCGCCAGGCTGGTTGTCGCGTTGATCATCTGGCCGTTGGCATTGGCGCCGGTACCGACCCAAGTATAGCCCGCCACGCCTGTCGCACCACCGCCAGTCACGTCATAGAACCCGCTGCCGGGGGCGTTGAGCATGTTGTCCATGGCCTGCGCGCCATCGTGGCAGGACAGGCAGGCCAGCGAGACCGAACCGATCGAACCGCCACCCTGACCGTCGGTCGCGTAGACCGCGTTCATGGTCGAAGAATTGGTTGCCGCATAGGTAGT
>CAMBRI010000365.1 GCA_945870205.1 Sulfuritalea hydrogenivorans sk43H
CCTGACAGACTCGGGCAATCCCTTTGTGAGCACAGGCACCCCCGGGGACGCTCGGATTTTCTTGATGGAGTTCGCTGCGTGTGCGAACGGCGGGTGCTGGCAGCAGCAGCCACTCGATCAACGTTAGCCCCTGCGTCCGCATAGGGCACCGAGGAGTCAGTGGCCCGCGAAACCCCAGCGTCGGCTTACAGTCTTGAAGAGCCATCGATTATGAGATGGTTAGGCATCGGTTGTAGTCGATTTCTTGACTATAAAATATGATGCGGGGAAACTAATAGAGTGGCACGGACTGAACTTTCTTTTGCAAGGGAGTGGCAAGTGGACGAAACGCTGCAACGCGCCCTAATAGAGTTTTCCGAGAACGAGAATCAGGAAAACGAGCTTGATCATGTGGCAAACCTTTACCCGAATCTGCGGATCGAACTGGCAGAGGAGGCCGCAAAAAGAATTGTGTGCCCCAATTGTGGAGCAAAGGCCGGAGTAGACATTCTCTACGGCTATCCCGGTGGAAGATTGAGCAGCAATACTATCCACGCTGGCTGTATCGTGTACGAAGACTCGCCAAAGCATGGTTGCCTGCAGTGCGATCATCGGTGGGGACTTTACTTAGGGACTGATCAGAATGCCCTGAACCCTTAAACACGTGAAACGCTAGATTTTTGCCCGGCGTGAAAGTTCGCTCATGCTGATCCCCAGTGACCGAAGGATTCGGAGCAAGTTGATGACAGTGATGTTGTGTTCACCGCGCTCTATGCCGCCCAAATAGCTACGGTCTACTCCCGACTCGTTCGCCAATCCTTCCTGAGACAACCCCTTCTCACTACGGGCATCTTGAATTGCTTGTCCAATCGAAATGAGTACAGGATCGCCAGCATGTTTTGGGGAGGGCTTCGCCATACCCGAATGCTGAATACTTGCGGTACATAGCACCACGGGATAGGATACCCAATCGAGCCATCAGCTTCGATTAGATTCGATGAGCAGCTTGCAGCAATGATTTGATTGACTTGCGCCAACTTGGCACGCTACGGACTTGCGAAATCATGGCTTTACAAAGCGAAGAAATTGACCTTGCACGATACAAGACCGCAGCAGCGGAGGTGGATTCCTCATCACGTGACGAGGGCTTATGGATAAAGGCATTCGCCGAGTCAGGAGGCGACGAAAAAAATTCGCGGGCAATGTATATCAAGCTGCGGGTAGAACAGTTGCGCAGAAATGCTGTCGCTGACGCTGCCAAACGAGTCGTAGGGCAGGCTACCGCAGCATCCGCCATGAATGGCACTGTCGCCGAGACGGCGCCAATACCTATCCATGCCACGACTCCGCCGCCCTCGCTCTCGGCCTCTAAAGGGCCTGCGCGGGTTGCACAAACGCTTTATGACATCGTTGGAGTAAATCGAGATGCCGATGCTGCGGCGATCTCGGCGGCGATTCAAGTCAAGAATTCGCAGGGCGCTGATTCCAGCATGACGAGCGAAGATCGCCAGAGACGCGGGATACTTCTCCAAAATGCTGCCGAGGTGCTACTCAACGTCGAAAAGCGCCGTGCCTATGACGAGAGGGTGTTTCGCGCCGAGGCTGCGGCACCTGTATCTCCGGCGCGTAACGAGATTCCACATGCGGCTTATGCGTCGCAGCCCGTCAGCGGGATGATTGACGAGGAAGAGATGGAGGAAACACCGACAGCAGGTAAGCGGTGGGCAGCCTATGCGGGATGGTTTGTCGTGTGGTTTGTCTTCCATACCTTCGTCGTGACCCCTGTGCTCAAAGCCCAGATGGGGTGGCTCCTCGGTGCAGTTGCTATGGGCTGCAATCTGGCTCTCTTTTTGAGTGGCATCGCATTAATTCGTCGAAAGTTCAATGTAGCTAACGGCGATGATGCGCGAAAATTTTGGATAATTCTTGGCCTATCTGTCTTGGTTCTGATGGGGCTGCGTTCTTATGCCGCGATGCGGACAAACCAAGCGGCCAAAGCTGCTGCCGTTGCCGCCGAAGTTGCGCGTAGTAACGCCGCTGCTGCTGCTGACGCCAGACGGGATGTAGCCGAAAAAGCTGCGGTTGAACGTGCTCGGCGGCTTGCTGTTCGTGAAGACGGTGGCGCGGCGACCGATAGCGGGTACCAGAAAGAACTGCAGAGTTCAGCGGATAGGGCGCGGGCAGCTTCTGAAGCGGCGCTCCAGTCGCTGCGTGCGCGTATTGATTCTGGTGGTGGCGGTCAGGGGGATGAGGCCGCGTATGCCGACATGGCTCTTAAGCACGCAAAGGTGTTTGGGGATCTGGCCGCTGGTAAGCAATCTGCTGCGAAGCAGCCAAGACCATCCGTTATAACCAGCTGCGATCCAGGGGGCTGTTGGGACAACCTTGGCAACCGCTACAACACAGGGGATGGCATTACATATTTTGGGCCAAAAGGAGCTTGTCAACTCATTGCCGGGATGATGCACTGTCCGTGATGAATTAACCTTTGATTCGTGAAGCCATCAAGGTGCCAGGTCAGGTGAAATCCAAAGGCGGTGGAAATGTTTCTGGCTGTCCCACTTACGCTTGCGGACCCAGCCGTGTGCGATAAGTAACGGGCTGATGAACCTACCCTGACTGCCGAGAGCAATCTCAAACTCCCGCATCGAGAATGGCCGATCACGGGCGAATTCAGGCAGGCTATTGAACCACTCAACGAAACGCGCTTCGAGCGGCGGCACCTTCGGTTTGCTCGCAGGGGTTGGTAGCAGTTTTTCGAGACTGCGGAGGTAGGCGCTACACATTTATTGGCTTCCTTGTTCGATTGCGGATGCTGGTACGTGCGTATTCGGTTCCTATATTGGGCCGGCAGGGAAGGGGGACCGCAGTTTCGTGGCCGTTTTCGCTGGTGGTTAGCGGTTGCGTCGGCGGCGAATCGCGAATCGTGATGGTCGGGCGTGCCCCTTTTTTGGGTTGAACCGAAATCAGGCCCGCCGCAGCGAGGGCCGCCAAGCTGCGCGCAAACGCCTGACGACTGCACTTGGCAAGCGTCTCTGCTTCAGCCGTGACGGCGAACGTCGAAGACCGCTTGACGCCTTTGAGGAACCACAGCGCCAGCCCAACCGCACCCGCCTTGCCGGGCAGGTCGTTCGCCTTCTGCATCCAGTTGAACGAAATCGGACCCCGGATGAATCGCGCCGCCCTGGTCGACTCGCCATGCTTGCCCGAGCGCGGATTGAAAGCGAGCCGGGTGGTCGGAATCGTGGCGTCGCCGCTAGGGGGCGTATCGGTAATTGTTGGGTGCTGGTAGGTCATGACTATCTATAACCCCGATGGCCACCCAAACTCCCCCACCTTTGGCCACTTCAAAATCCCCCACCCTGATGAGCGCGTAACGGTGCAATAGGGCGCCGTTTTTGGCGCTGACTGGGGACCTTTCGGCAGGACGTTATCTTCGCCCCTCGATTTTTGAGG
>CAMBRI010000366.1 GCA_945870205.1 Sulfuritalea hydrogenivorans sk43H
GCCCAGTCCTGGCCGCGCGATCCGGCCTGGCGCCAGAGCCTGCTGCAAATCATCGCTGCGGTTTCAACGGTGGCGCCCGAACCCGCCCGCCGGGATCTGGTACGGCTGGCCGGCTTCGATGCCGAACGCATCGAAGCGCTGGCCGAGCGCGTGCTGCACACCGAACTCTATGGCGACGATGCCGCCCTCCTGCCCTATGTCGCCGCCGCGCTGCAAGTGCTGTGGACGGCCGGCGCGGCGCGCCTCGGCGTCGCGGAAATTGCGGCGCTCGACGTACCCGGGGTCTGCCCCTGCTGCGGCTTCCTGCCCGTCGCCAGCGTGGTACGCGGCGGCGGCGAGGTCGCCAACCTGCGCTACCTCCACTGCGCCCTGTGCAATACGGAGTGGAACCTGGTGCGCGTCAAATGCACCGCCTGCGACGCCAATGACGGCATCAGCTATCGCCACCTCGATACTGGCGACGGCAAGGGGGCCGATGCGGTGCGCGCCGAAACCTGCGAGGCCTGCAAGAGTTACCTCAAGATCGTCTATCAGGAGAAGGGCCTCGTCGACCCCGTGGCCGACGACCTCGCCACGCTGGCGCTGGACATTCTGGTCGACGAAGCCGGCTATGCCCGCAGCGGACCGAACCTGCTGCTGGTGCCGGGCGGCTGAGGCACAAGATCTGGTGCGATCGGCTCGGCAATTCAGGAACCAATCCCGATCCACGCTGTCTGCTTACATCCAGAAACCCGGACGACCCAAGGAGACCCCGATGAAACGCCTGCTTTCCCTGTTCGCTTTTGTCCTTGTCGCGGCATTCAGTCTGCCCGCTGCGGCCGACCACCTCGACGGCGTGGTGCCGCTGACGGCGGATGACATCGCCGCCGTGGCGAAGCTCAAGGCCATGCCTGAGCGCCATGTCCTGCTGTACTTTGGCGATCACCTGAACTGAGGGGCCTGCCGCTACACCGTGAGTGTGCTGCGCAAGCCCGAAGTCAGTGCGAAATATGTCAAACACTACGTCGGCGCCCATGCCGATTTCGGCGAACTGGAACTCGATGACAAGGATCCGCGCCATGCCATGATCCAGCGCCACAACCCGCGCAAGTTGCGGCCGGTGCTGGTCTTCCTCGACGGCTCGGGCAAGGAAGTCGCGCGCCTGACCGGGGGCCTGAAGACCACCGAAGATGCGCTGTTGCTGGACCGCTTCGTGGCCGAGAAGCACTATCAGAAGGGCGATTTCACGGCCTTCAAGAAGACCCAGAAGAGCTGATGGAGCCACCGACCTCAGTCGCCCGGGCGAGCATGTCGCGATGGCGGCCGGTGGCGAGGCTGTAAATGCGCAGCAGATCTTCCTCGGAGACATCGATGAAGGAATCCAGTTGCGACAGGGCGAAGACGAAGTCCTCGTGCGAAATGGCCTCGTAGCCTGCTGCAGGCACGGGTGCTGTAACGCGGCGCACCAGCGCGGCCGGATAGCGGCGCCAGGGAAACAGCGCGTTGAAGGCGATGGCAGCGATGAGGATGATCAGCACGTTGAGCATCAAGGGTGCGACGACAAAACCAAAGCCCATGGTCCGCACGGCTTCGTTACCCAGCGCGGCAGCAAGGGCCGTCGCGCCCGCTGGCGGATGGATGCAGCGCAGGTAGTGCATGGCGCCGATCGCCAGCCCGGTCGCAAGGCTGGCCGCCAACAGCGGATCCGGCACGTAAAGCAGGCAGGCAATGCCGATCAGACCGGATACCAGATGGCCGCCGAGCAGAGGCCAGGGCTGCGACAGCGCGCCGTGCGGCACGGCAAACAGCATCGCGGCGGTGGAACCCATCGACAGCACCAGGATCGGCGAAGCCGCCGTTCCGAGCAGGATGCGGCTGGTCCAATACACCGCGAAGATGCCAACGAAGCCACCCAGCGCCGAGACCAGCCGCTCGCGATGGCTGACCGGACTCGGTTCTATGCCCAGCATGGTTAGCCACGACGCTGCTGCCGACGGATTGTTCATGTTCGCTCCTGACACGGATCCGACCTCGGCGCGCGGGTGCGCCGAGCCAAATTGGAAGCGATACTACGGCCCGCGCCATGACCCGGCAATGACCCATGTCAAGACCAGCGAACGCGGAAAATATTGTCTGCGGAAATCGTTACAATTCATCCATCTCGTTTCTACCCGGTCCGGGTGAATATGAATCCACTCTCGCAGCTTCCTTCCGTCGACCGCCTGCTGTCCACCACGGCGCTCGCTTCGCAAGCCAACCTTCATGGTCGCGCCGTGGTCACGAACATGGTCCGTGAGGTGCTGGCCGAGTCGCGCAATGCCGTCAAGAACGGCGCCGCGTTGCCCGACGATGCGTCACTGATCACCAGAGTGAAAGCCGCCGTCACGACAAAAATGCGCCCCAGATTGCGCCCGGTGTTCAATCTGACCGGCACCGTGCTGCACACCAATCTGGGCCGCGCGACGCTGCCCGAAGAAGCCGTGCAGGCGCTGATCGCTGCCGCGCGCTCGCCCTGTGCATTGGAGTACGACATCGATTCCGGTGGGCGCGGCGACCGCGATGACATCGTCAATGAACTGCTTTGTGAACTGACCGGCGCCGAGGCGGCGACGGTGGTGAACAACAACGCCGCGGCGGTGTTCCTGCTGCTCAACACCCTGGCGCAGAAAAAGCAGGTCATCGTCTCGCGCGGCGAACTGATCGAAATCGGCGGCGCCTTCCGCGTGCCCGACATCATGAGCCGCGCCGGAGCCAAGCTGGTCGAAGTCGGCACCACCAACCGCACCCATCTCAGGGATTTCGCGGAAAGCATCAACCCGCGCACGGCGATGCTGATGAAGGTGCATGCCAGCAACTACGCCATCAGCGGCTTCACCCATACCGTACCCGAAACCGAACTCGCCGCGCTGGCACACCAGCACCAGTTGCCCTTCGTCATCGACCTCGGCAGCGGCACGCTGACTGATCTGGCCGCCTACGGCCTGCCGCACGAACCGACACCGGCGGAGGCCATCGCCGCCGGCGCCGACCTCGTCACCTTCTCCGGCGACAAGCTGCTGGGCGGGCCCCAGGCCGGCATGCTGGTCGGCAAGAAGGAACTGATCGCGAAGATCAAGAAGAATCCGCTGAAGCGCGCGCTGCGCGTCGGCAAGCTGACGCTCGCTGCACTGGAAGCCGTGCTGGCGCTCTACCGCGATCCTGATCGCCTGCACCAGCGCGTCACCGCCGTGCGCCAGTTGACCCGGCCCGAGGGCGAGATGCGCGCCGCCGCCGAACGCCTGCTGCCGGCATTGCAAAAGGCGCTGGCGGCGCTGGCGGTCACGGTGGAAGTCGTCGCGCTGAAATCGCAGATCGGCTCCGGCTCGCTGCCGGTGGACCGCCTGCCTTCCGCCGGCTTCGCTA
>CAMBRI010000367.1 GCA_945870205.1 Sulfuritalea hydrogenivorans sk43H
GCCGTCGGCCGTGCCAAGGTGGGCGATCGCTACGTGCTGGAAATGATGCAGGAAAAGGGCTGGACGCTCGGTGGCGAGAACTCCGGGCACATCATCTGCCTCGATCGCCATACCACGGGCGATGGCATCATCGCAGCCTTGCAGGTGCTGGCTGCACTGCGCGCGACCGGCGAGGGCCTGAGCGATGCCTGTGCCGACCTGGTGCTCTATCCGCAAAAACTGATCAACGTGCGCATGCCGGCAGGCTTCGACTGGGCGGACAACACCGGCATCCGGGAGGCGGTGAAGGCCGCCGAGAAAACGCTTGATGGCAGCGGGCGCGTGCTGTTGCGCCCGTCGGGCACCGAGCCCCTGTTGCGGGTGATGGTGGAAGGGCGCGAAGCCGCGGTGGTGCTGGGACAGGCCGAGACCATTGCCGACGCGGTGCGACAGGCTTTCGACGCCTAGCTCAGGCGGGGCGGGTATCCGTTGCCAATGGGGGTTTGTCAGCGCGGCTTCGTCGCAAAGCCCGGTAGGCCGCCAAGGTAGCCGATGCTGCCACGTTGGTCGATCTGCTTGCGCAGGTCGACCTTGATCGATTCGGGATACTGCTTGAGGTCGTTGGCTGCGCCGGGATGCTGGATGTTGCCCATGATGTAGCTGTGACCATTGAGATCGGACACAACCTGCAGGCCGGTATGTTCGCCTCCGGCCGGTGCGGAGAGTAGTCGGGTCAGTAGGCCGGAGTCGAGATTCAACGCCCACAGGAAGTTGTTCAGGTGGTTGCCGGAATCCTCGCCGATGAACAAAGTGCGCATCTCGGGCGAGTACTTGATGTTGTCCGGATTGGCGACACGATCGGTATCGCACTTGTCGAACGCGCCATACAACTGGCCGAAGGGCTTTCTGGCGCCCAGAAGCAATGCATCCATGGTGGTGGCGACCCATTCGCTGCGGATCACCTCACCGGCATGATCTTTCTGTGCGCCGGACAGATGTGCCTGGTAGATGCCACCGCACACAAGATCCCTGGCGTCGCCTTTGAGCTTGATGTGATCCTGTGGCCGGTCCCCGTTCTGACCGTCGAGCATGCCGGCTTCGATGTAGGACATGGCAATATAGAGCTTGCGGTCGGCAAAGTTGTGCGTAACGCCTTCCATCTTGGTGAATTCGCTGGTGGCGCCCAGCAGCGCGCCGTAGCGGCGCGATTCGAGGAAGGCCGCTGCGGTTTCCATGCCAGGTTTGAGCTTGAGCCAGGTCACTTCCTGCTTTGCTCCCGAGCCGGGCGCGCGTTTGCCGCTCTGGCCTTCGTAGACGAACACGGCCTTGAAGTCCTTGAATTGCTCGGGTTTGGCCGCTACCTCGGCCGCGGTCGCCGTTTCGAATATCTCCGAGAACTTGATGCCGCGATCGACCAGGGCCTTGATTTCGGACTCGGCGGCGTGGCCGAGGCGCAGCCACTTCAGACTGGCCGAGCCGCCATTGTCCGCCGAGCGCTGTTCCCATTTTGCGGCGTAGAGCGTGCCGGCGGTCAAGTCGCGCGCCTTGTCGGCGACGAACATGAACATCATGGTGTCGCGGCCGTCGTCGCCCATGTAGGCGGTGCGTTGGTCCGGCATCACCTCGGCCAGTTCGGCCGCGAGTCGCCCCATGGCGTAACGCTTGGCGACGCTCGCCTTGCCGTTTGCGGCGACGCTTACCTCGACCAGATGGCCGTAGCGGTAAGGATTGGCGCCGCCTTCACTGGCCATCTTTCCCGGCGTGCCGAGGTAGAGGTTCATCGACTCCAGGGGTTCGTGTTCGAACTGCCGGGCATTTGGTTCGTATTCTTCGCCTCCGAGATGCGTGTTCCAGGGCGTCAGCGATGCGGCGCAGGGGATCCAGAGTCCACCGATGCCGCTCATGTCGATGTTCGCCAGTTGCGTCGCCTTCAGCATGCCGCGCTTCTGGTCGATCGTGGCGAGGCTCATCGAGGCCGGTAGCTGGGCATAGAGTTCCATGGCGCCCTTGCCCGAGACCAGCGGCGCATCGGTGTGGTATTCATAGTGCGTGACCAGGAATAGCTTCTCTAGCTTGCCCTCACTGACTCGAATCAGCGAGTTTCCGTCCGGCGCATAGGCGTGGAAGGGACCCTTGGCCTGTCCTCCCTTGTCGTCGGCGACGGAAGTCGCAATCGCTTTGCCCTGGACGTCAACCACGAGACCGGCCTCGCCTGAACCGATGCGCTCGCCGGAGCGGAACAGCGTGTGGTAGGACAATGGGAAGACCTTGCGGGCACCGCTGGCGTAGCTCACGATCGCGCTGGAGCGGGTGTAGGCAGCGGCCATTTCGGTGGCGCCGGCCGGTGCTGGCGTCGGCGTGAATTCGACGCCAGTGACCTTGTCGGCGCCTTGACACGGCATCGCAAATGCGGTGGCCAGGGCGAGGGCTATGCTGGCGGTGATGGGGCGAATGTTCATGTCTTGTCCAGTAAGAGAAAAGTGGGTCAATCCTCGCTGATCTGTGTTGCAAACGTATTGCGGCAACGGAAGCTGGCATGTGAAAACCGAGGCATAGCGCCGCGCCATGGGACGGAGGTGGGGGGCCTTCAATTTGCCTTTAGTTACGGCAGTTGCGCTTAACGCCGATGATGCTGGCGTTAGCCTCCACTGAAACTTCGTTTTCGCGTGTTTCATCATCGGGGACGCGTTCCCCCTCCTGCATGAACGGTAGTCAGGGATCGATGTGCTTGTTGCGATCGTGATGCTCAGGAAAAGTGCCGGCGCGCCAGTTCCAGGAGACTGAGGGCGATCTCGAACAGGATCAGCCCGATGATGTACCACTCCAGTTTGTGCAGTTGTTTGTTGTCCCAGACATCTGCCAGAGTTTGCGCGGTATCGGAAATCAGGTTGAGCTTGCGATCCAGCGCCGCCTGACGTTCCTGCAATTCGAATTCATCTGCAAGACTGGCGTAAAGCCCGCCGAGGTGCGAAAAATCCCACAGGATTTCCGGCTTGTCGCCGATTTCCGCACGGCCCACCATGCGGTGCTCGATCAACAGCATGCGGCCGATTTTTGACAGCAGGGTCTTGGAATTCGCGCTGACCTTGCCGTGTGTCGCCAGTTCCTGCGCCAGAGGCTCGATCTTGTCGAACTCCTCTGCGACTTTTTTCTCGTAGAGCGACAGCACAAGATTTTTGCTGAGGGCATCCGCAATTACCTGCAGCTTTTCCAGTGAAATCTCGTCCAGCGACACCGCGCCGCTCTGTACCCCCATGCTGGACTTGCCGCAGTGGATTTCGAGCTCCTCGATTTCCGGGCTGGCGTAGGCATTGGTCATCAACGGCTTAAGCTTCTCAACAAAGCGCACTTCATCCAGAGCCTTGACCCCGAAAAGCACTACGACGCCATAGCGAAA
>CAMBRI010000368.1 GCA_945870205.1 Sulfuritalea hydrogenivorans sk43H
GATGTGCAGTTTGTGGCCCATGCGTTTCACCAGCAGCGAGGCGACCCAGGAACCCGGCAGCGAGGCCAGGCCGATGATTGCGCCCAGCGCCACGCCGGACACGTCGATAAGGTCCAGCTTGCCGAACAGCGCCGAGCGCGTGATGTCGATGGCGATCGTCACCAGTGCATCGGTCGCCAGCACCGCTGTTCCGCTGAGGCCCGCGCCCAGTAGCAGGGAAATCAGAACCACGCCCATGCCCGATGCAATGCCGTTGAGGAAGCCGAAAATGCCGCCGCCCACCGCAAGCCCGCGAGCGCCCAGGTGCAGCTTGCGGGCTTTAAGATAGCGGCGTGCCGGCAGGGCCGCCAGCACCACCAGCCCGATGACGATGGCCAGGCGCGCGGGATCCAGATACTGGTAGATCAGCGTGCCGCCGAGCAGGCATGCAAGGGCGGGCGGCAACACCAGTCTGACGGCGCGCGCGTCGAAGTCGCGCCGGTAGAACCAGAAGCGGCCCATGTTGATGATGATGCCGGCAAACGCCAGCACCGGCACCACGGTCTTGATCCCGAGGATGGGGGTCAGCGTTGCGGTAAGGATGATGCCGGTGCCGAAACCACCCATGCCGCCAATGATGGCCGAACCGAAGGAAACGGCGACGACCAGCATGAGCAGGTTCGGCGAGAGATCCATGGCCGCATGATAGCCGGGCGCACTTGCATGAACCTAAATTCCTCACCACAGAGACACAGAGGCACAGAGAAAGGCGAAGAATCAATGGCTTGCCGATTCGATACCAATCACCCCACGGGTGAGTGCATGAAACACGGGAAGCACTTGTTTTTTCTCTGTGTCCTCTGTGCCTCTGTGGTTCAACTGAGGTTTTAAGGTTGAATCCGACCTGGCAGAGGCGTTCGCTGCCCGGCATCGCGCCCCCGCCTGTTCGGAGCGGGCTAATTCCTGACCCTCATGCGCTGGCCTTGAAATGTTTCGCATATTTGTGCTTTAATGCGTTTATGCGTACCACCATTGATCTCTCCGACGACCTGTTTCGCCGCGCCAAGGCCGAAGCAGCCTTGCGCGGACGCAAACTGAAGGATCTGGTCGAGGATGGCCTGCGCCGGGTGCTGGATCAGCCCGATTCGCCGGCCTCCACGCCACCCCCGGCTTCGCTGCATGACCTGATGCAGGACTGCTGCGGCGTTGCGGAGCCTACTCCACCGGATTATTCGGTTAATCCCGTTCATCTTGACGGCTTCGGCCGCTAACTGCATGCAACGCGGCGTATTGCTTGATACCGGGCCCCTCGTTGCCTATTTCTGCCCGACAGATCGTTTTCACGTCTGGGCGGTGAGTCAGTTCGCCACCTTTGTTGCGCCGGTGACGACCTGCGAGCCAGTGCTGGCCGAGAGTTGCTTTCTTCTGGCGCGCGCCGGGGTGCCGCCGACGCGGGTTCTGAACAAACTGGCACAGGGGGTGTTTCGTATCGGTCTTGGTGTCGAGCGGGACGCCGCAGCCATCGTGGCTTTGATGCAACGTTACGCAGACCTGCCGATGTCGCTCGCCGACGCCTGCATGCTGCGTCTGGCGGAGACACAGCCCGGGCCGCTTTGCACCTTGGATCGTGATTTTCAGGCCTACCGCCGTCAGGGTCGCCATCCCCTGGACTTGATCATGCCGGACGAAATCTGACGCTCATGGCACCGAGCGCCGCCCGTCGAGGATGAAACACGCGAAAAGCGAATTGAACTCCCCCCACCCCCATCCCCGCCCCAGGGCGGGGCTACCAGGCCGCTCGCTTCGCTCGACTATCAACAGTCGCTCCGAACGTGCTATTTCACGTTAACCTTGCCGCCGAGCGACTGAACTCCATGCTATCCCCCACCCCAGAGGCCATGAGCCGCGACGAAAAGCGCGCAGGTGGTGCTCTCGCCTCGATTTTTGCGTTGCGCATGCTCGGCCTGTTTCTGATCCTGCCGGTGTTCGCCATCCACGCCCAGACCATTCCCGGCGGTGATGACATGATGCTCGTCGGCATTGCGCTCGGCGCCTACGGCCTGACCCAGGCGATGTTCCAGATTCCCTTCGGCATGGCCGCCGACGTTTTCGGCCGCAAGCGCGTGATCATCATCGGCCTGCTGCTGTTTGCCCTTGGCTCCGCCGTTGCAGCCATGTCCACCGACATCTGGTGGGCAATCTTTGGCCGCATATTGCAAGGCGCAGGGGCTATTTCGGCCGCCGTCACCGCGCTGGCGGCGGACCTGACGCGCGAACAGCATCGCACCAAGGTCATGGCGATGATCGGCTCGTCCATCGGGTTGGTGTTCGCCATCTCGCTGGTCGCGGCGCCTGCGCTGTATGCCGTGATCGGCATGAGCGGAATCTTCTGGATGACCGCCGCCCTGGCCATTGCCGCGATCGGGCTGGTGACCCATGTGGTACCGCCGGCGCCGCCCTTGCCACCCGGCCCCAGGCCACCGTTTCGTGACGTTTTGTTCGATACCCAGTTGTTGCGGCTCAACTTCGGCATCTTTACCCTGCACATGGTGCAGATGGCGATGTTTGTCGTGGTCCCCGGCTTGCTGATCAAGTACGGTGACCTGCCGCTCGCCTCGCACTGGAAGATTTACCTGCCGGCGGTGCTGGCGTCCTTTGTGCTGATGGTGCCGGCGATCATCCTTGCCGAAAAGCGCAACAAGGTGCAGCCGGTGTTCGTTTCAGCCATCGGCCTGTTGTTTGCCACCTTGCTGGTGATGTGGCTGGGCAGCACCAGTTTCAATGTGGTGGCGGGCGGCCTGCTGAGCTTTTTCGTGGCCTTCAATATCCTCGAAGCCATGCTGCCCTCGTTGATTTCGCGCATTGCGCCGGCGCGGGCCAAGGGTGCGGCATTGGGCGTCTATAACACTACGCAAGCGCTTGGCTTGTTTCTCGGCGGCTTTCTGGGCGGCTGGCTGGTGAAGAATTTCGACGCCGGCGCGGTGTTCGTTTGCGGCGCGGTCATGACCGCGCTGTGGCTGGTCGTCGCCGCGACCATGCTGCCGGTCCCAGTACGTCGGGCAGTCACGTCAGCGCCGTCAGCGCATGGCATACTTGAAACAAAATCCTGAGGAGAATTTATATGGCGTCCGTCAACAAAGTCATTATCGTCGGCAATCTGGGCCGCGATCCCGAAGTGCGCTACACCCCCGATGGTGCGTCGATCACCAATGTCACCATCGCCACCACCGATACCTGGAAGGACAAGGCGACCGGGGAAAAGAAGGAAGCCACGGAATGGCACCGCGTGGTGTTCTTCGGCAAATTGGCCGAGATCGCCGGCCAGTACCTGAAGAAGGGGCGTCAGGTATATGTCGAAGGGGC
>CAMBRI010000369.1 GCA_945870205.1 Sulfuritalea hydrogenivorans sk43H
AAGACGCCCGGCTTTTACGATCACCTTGTAAAGCACCGTCTTGAAGAGGATTTCAGCCACGCCTATCGCTACATTGCGCCTCACTTTGGTGGCGACGACCCCTATGCACGCGCAATGCACCGCAACCTCGATTTCCTGCGCGGCATGATAGAGCGCAACGATTTCTCGAAACTGCAGCGCAAGCCGATGCCGCTGATGCCCTTGCCGGCCGAATGAGTTGACGGGAGTTTTCGCCCCGGCCCCCGGTGACTTGTTGAGCGTCCTGGCTCGAGCAGGGCTCATCGACAATCGCGAAAATGTGCACTGCGAGGCCCTGAGCGGAGGGGTGTCGTCCGACATCTGGAAAATCACCACCCCGGGTCGGAACTTCTGCGTCAAGCGCGCCCTGGCCAAACTCAAGGTCGCCGCCGACTGGAATGCGCCGGTGGAACGTAACCTTTATGAAGTCGCGTGGATCCGCATCGCAGGCCGCATCGTTCCCGGCGCCGTGCCAGAAATCCTGCATCACGACGCTACAGAAATGTTTTGCGCCATGACCTATCTCGACCCGCGCGACCATCGCCTGTGGAAGAGCGAACTGCGCGACGGGCGCGCCGCTGCGGTGGACGCCGCCGAAGTCGGCCGCCGTCTGGGACGCATCCACGCCGCCACGGCGAACGATCCGCTGGTTGCCGCACAGTTCCCGCGCCAGGACATCTTTCACGCCATCCGTCTCGAACCCTATCTCGAAGCCACGGCCGCCGCGCATCCCGACCTGCGCGATGTACTTTTCGCCCTCAGTCGGCGTACCGGCGCCACGCGCCTGGTGATGATCCACGGCGATGTCAGCCCGAAGAACATTCTGCTCGGTTCCGCCGGTCCGGTGTTCCTCGATGCCGAATGTGCCTGCATCGGCGATCCTGCCTTCGACCTGGCCTTCTGCCTCAACCACATGCTGCTCAAGTGCCTGTGGAATCCGTCGGCCTGTAGCGCCTTTTTTGCCTGCTTCGAAGCCATGACAAAGGCTTACCTGGCCGAAGCGAACTGGGAGCCGGCGGCGGCTGTCGAGCAGCGAGCCGCGAGCCTGCTGCCTGGCCTGTTTCTCGCCCGCGTCGATGGCAAGTCGCCGGCCGAGTACATTCGAAGTGAAGTGGATCGCGCCCGCATCCGGCGCTGCGCGCGGTCTCTGCTCGCCGCGCCACCGGAGCGTTTAGCGCAAGTGTTGGCGGCCTGGAAAAAGGAACTGGATACATGAGCAGCATGATCAAGTCGGTCCGCGGACGCCGTGTCTGGGATTCGCGCGGCCGTCCGACGGTTGAAGCTGAAATCACGCTGTTTGGTGGCGACGCCGGTCGCGCCATCGCTCCGGCCGGCGCCTCCACGGGCAGCGCCGAGGCGGTCGACCTGCGCGACGGCGGCGCGGCCTTTGGCGGCTACGATGTGCAAGCTGCGCTCGCTGCCGTCAATGGCGAAATCGCTGCCGCGCTGACGGGACGCGACGCCTGCGACCAGGCCGATCTGGATGCCGCGCTGGTCGTGCTCGACGGCACGCCGAACAAGGCGCGCCTGGGGGGCAATGCCATCGTCGCCACCTCCATGGCCATCGCACACGCTGCCGCCGCGGCGCAAGGCCTGCCGCTGTGGCGTTACCTCGGTGCCGGGCGCGAGGATTTTTTCCTGCCGCTGCCCGAAGTGCAGATTTTCGGCGGCGGCGCCCATGCCGGGCGCCGCGTCGATGTTCAGGACTTCATGGTGATTGCGGTCGGCGCCACCGATTACGCGCAGGCTCTGGAATGGACCGCCGAGGTCTATCGCGCAGCCGGCCTGCTGATGAACGAGGCCGGGTTGCTTGCCGGTGTCGCCGACGAAGGCGGCTGGTGGCCGGCGTTCGACAGCAACGAAGCCGCTCTGGATTTTCTGCTGCGCGCGATCGAGCGCGCCGGCTACACGCCCGGGCAGGACATGGCGATCTCGCTCGACATCGCCGCCACCGACTTTGGCCGCAAGGGCGGATACACCCTTGCGCGGGACGGGCGCCGCATCGATTCGGATGGCCTCTCGGAAATGCTGCTGGGCTGGCTGGCGCGCTATCCCATCGTCGCCATCGAAGACCCGCTGGCGGAAGATGATGCCGAAGGCCTGCGCAAATTCACCCTCGCCGCCGGTGACAGGGTCGAAGTCGTCGCCGATGATTTCATCTGCACCAATGCCGGCCGCATCGCCACGGCTACCGCGCAGGGCGCCTGCAACACGGCGCTGATCAAGCCTAACCAGGCCGGCACGCTGTCCGAAACGCGGGCCGCACTGGATGCCGCGCGCGCCGCCGGCTGGGAAAGCATCGTTTCGGCGCGCTCGGGCGAAAGCGAGGACGTCACCATCGTCCATCTTGCCGTGGGCTGGGGTGCGAAGCAGCTCAAGGTCGGTTCCTTCGCGCGCTCCGAGCGCATGGCCAAGTGGAACGAAGGCCTGCGTCTGGCCGAAGCGCTGGGGCAGGGCGGTGGTCGTCTGGCACCGCGGGCGAGCTTCCCGTGGGGCCGCAGCTGAACTGCTTCGGAGTATATATTAGTAAAAACTAATATATACTCCGAAAATGCTTAATGAACGGCAAAGAGATGCAAGCCTTCGGCGAGATTTATCCAGCACCCAACGGAGAGACGTCATGACCACCATCAATTTCAAGCGCGAGATTTCCGATTCCTTCGACCACGCCATCGAGCGCACGATCAAGGCACTTGGCGCGGAGGGCTTCGGCATCCTGACGCGCATCGACATGCACAGCAAGATCAAGGAGAAGACCGGCAAGGACATCATTCCTACCGTGATACTCGGCGCTTGCAATCCTAACCTGGCCTATGAGGCCTACACTGCCAACAGCGATGTCGCCAGCCTGCTGCCGTGCAACGCCGTGGTTCGGGAAATCGCACCGGGCCGCATTTCGCTGGAACTCGCGGCGCCGTCCGCCATGATGCAGATCCTCGGCGACGCCAGACTGACCGAACTCGCGCGCGAGGCGGACGGTTTGATCCAGAAGGCGCTGGCGAACGCCTGAGCCACGGCGGGCAGGAATACGGGGGGAACCCCGTCAGTAAGCCTTGCTGCGGCCACCCAGGCGGTCGAGGTAGAGGTAGACCACCGGAGTCAGGTAGAGGGTCAGGAATTGCGACAGCAGCAGCCCGCCGACTACGGCCAGGCCCAGCGGGCGTCGCACTTCGGCGCCGGCGCCCCAGCCCACGGCAATCGGCAGCGTGCCCACCAGTGCGGCCATGGTGGTCATCATGATCGGCCGGAAGCGCACCATGCAGGCCTCGAAAATTGCCTGCGCTGGCGCCACGCCGTCCTTGCGCTGCTTGTCCAA
>CAMBRI010000370.1 GCA_945870205.1 Sulfuritalea hydrogenivorans sk43H
TTCCGCATCGTCTGGCAGACCTGGAAGGAGCTGATCAAGTACTGGCGCACCTTCATCCGCTCGGTGCTGATCGGCTGCTGGATGGGCATCACCCCGGGCGGTGCGACGCCGGCTTCCTTCATGAGCTACGGCATGGCGCGCCGTGCCGCCAAGGACAAGGAGTCTTTCGGCAAAGGCAATATCGAGGGCGTGATTGCCCCCGAAACCGCGGCGCACGCCGCGGGCACCAGCGCGCTCTTGCCGATGCTGACGCTGGGCATCCCCGGTTCGCCGACGGCGGCGGTGTTGCTCGGCGGCCTCTTGATCTGGGGGCTGCAACCGGGGCCGCTCTTGTTCGTCGAGCAGAAGGATTTCGTCTGGGGACTGATCGCCAGCATGTACCTGGGCAACATCGTCGGACTCATCGTGGTGCTGACCACGGTACCCTGGTGGGCCGCCATTCTGCGCATCCCCTTCCCGGTGATCGCACCGGTGATCGTGTTCATCTGCGCGATCGGCGCCTACACCGTGCATAGCTCGATTTTCGACGTGATCATGATGCTGGTGTTCGGCGTCCTCGGCTACCTGTTCAAGAAGCTGCGCTATCCGCTGGCGCCGCTGGTGCTGGCGCTGGTGCTGGGCGACATGGCGGAGTCATCCTTCCGCCAGTCAATGCTGCTGTCGCAGGGCGAGGTCAGCATCTTCTTCGCCAACTGGCTGGTCGGCGGCCTGATGGCAGTGGCCATCTTCCTGCTGCTGGTACCGATGTGGAACGGGCTCAAGAGCATGCTGCGCCAACGCGAAGCCGCGGCGCATCTGGGTTAGGAGGCAAGCGAATGAAGATCGCCATCGTCGGTGCCGGCGCCATTGGCGGCTACCTCGGCGCCCGTCTCGCCTTTGCCGGGGAGGATGTCACCTGTATTGCGCGCGGGCCCAACCTTGCCGCCATCAAGGCCAACGGTCTGAAGCTGATCGAGGAGGACGGCAGCGAGCGCCACGCGGTGAACGTGAAGGGCGCCGCCATGGCCGAAGCGGGCGTGCAGGATGTCGTGCTGCTGACCCTCAAGGCGCATCAGGTGAAAGACGTGTTGCCCGACATGCGGGGCCTATTCGGCCCCGACACCACCGTGGTGACCATGCAGAACGGCATTCCCTGGTGGTACTTCCACAAACTTGCCGGCCCCTGGGAGGGACGTGCAGTCGAATCCGTCGATGCCAACGGCATCGTCGCCGCCGGCATCGAGCCGGAACGGGTGATCGGCAGCGTCGTTTATCCCGCCTCCGAACTGGTGGCGCCAGGTGTGATCAAAGTAGTGGAAGGTAATCGCTTCACGCTGGGCGAGCTCGACGGAAGCAAGAGCCCGCGTATCGAGGCCCTGGCGCAAACCCTGATCCGCGCAGGCTTCAAGGCACCGGTATCGACCGACATTCGCTCCGAAATCTGGCTCAAGCTGTGGGGCAACCTCAGCTTCAATCCGATCAGCGCGCTGACCCATGCCACGCTGGTCGATATCTGCCAGTTCCCGCTGACGCGCGAACTCGCGGCAAACATGATGCGGGAGGCGCAGGCCGTTGCGGAAAAGCTCGGCGTCAGGTTCAAGGTCTCGCTCGACAAGCGCATCGCCGGCGCCGAAGGCGTCGGCAAACACAAGACCTCGATGCTGCAGGACGTCGAATCCGGCCGGCCGCTGGAACTCGAAGCGCTGGTGGGTTCGGTGCGTGAACTCGGCCGCGTCACCGAAACGCCGACGCCGACCATCGACGCCGTCTACGCCTGCGCTTCGCTGCTGGCGAAGACACTGGCTGAGCAGAACGGCAAGCTGGCGGTCGCCGCGCGCTGATCTGCAAGAGTCGGCGCGGGCGCTGTTTCGGCACGCCGAATCAAGCGGTGAAATCGCCGATGTCGCGTTAGTGCCCTGAGCCGACGGTGGAGGAATCCGGAAGCAGCCGTCCCCCAGGAACTCCCAAAATGCCGGAGCCGCCATTCTTTATCCTAAATTCCTCACCACAGAGACACAGAGGCACAGAGAAAGTCCAAGAATCAATGGCTTGCCGATTCGATACCAATCACCCCACGGGTGAGTGCATGAAACACGGGAAGCACTTGTTTTTCCTCTGTGTCCTCTGTGCCTCTGTGGTTCAACTGAGGTTTTAAGGTTTATGCGTTGGTGCTATTTTCGCCGAGGGTGTCCGGAATTTTGTGTAAACGGGTTTTGATTAGTGCTGCGTCATCCGGTCTTGAAGCTGGATAGTAAAGCGAGTCACCGCGAGGTACCGCACTTTTATTTTCCGTCGAACCCGCGCGCCACGGCAAAGCTGTTTCGGGCCTGAGCGCTGGCACCCCAGGAGTAAGGACGCGTCGATGGTCGCCGTCCGCGCTAACCAATCAAGCGACGAAGCATATCTTCCTTGGTCTTCAGGTTGAGTCGAGCAAACGCCCGTTTCTTCAAGGTGGTCGCCGTGCTTGCCTGAACGCCCATCTTCTCGGCAGCCTCTCGGATGGAAAATCCCTCAACAAGCAGAGTACAGAGATAAATCTCCCGGGGTGTCAAGGTGTCGGCGTTGGGCAGACGTCCGACCAGATCAATTCCACGCTCGGCGCCTTTCTTCTTCGAGGCCTTGGCGTGTCTCAACGATGCGTGGGCGATGACTGGCGCCATGCGAATCAGCGAGGCGCACTCATGGGACCCGATCAAGCCACGGCGGATGCTCCGATATAGATTGAAGGTGACGACCGCATCGCAGCCGTCATTGATTGCGAACGACAGCCGGTCGATCAGGCCGTTTCGGTCATAGCAGGACGCGCGATACTCGTGATGCAGGATGTCGCGAGTCGAGAAATAACTGGCGCGTACCAGATTCGCAGGCGCCGGATCGAGGTACCGGGTGTTCCAGTCATACTGGGCAAAGCTCTGAACAAAGATGCGCGACGTATGACGTGCAACGGGCGTGTGGTACCTGCTGGCGGCGTCGAGGATGGTACAGCCGATGCCTTGACCGGCGTCCCTAGTGAAACGAAATACGGTGCAATGTTCGAACGCGGCGCTGGCATTGATCGCCCCCAACATGGACTCGGCGAACCCGGCCCGCCCGGACGAATCGATTGCCGCCACGGCAATGCCCATGTTGCCGGTACCCGCCGTACCAGAAGGCTCCACGCTCCACTCTTTTGCCATTCGATCCACCACGCCTTTCGCAACATACGCTTGGCGCAATTATCCACGCCGCTCCGGAAAATGGGGAGCGGCAGCTTGTGCAGCACAGCAAGCCAAGCCGAATCGCTTCCCGCAATGTCCCCCCGCGAGGGGACAGACGGGATT
>CAMBRI010000371.1 GCA_945870205.1 Sulfuritalea hydrogenivorans sk43H
CTCGACGTGCGGTTTCCCGCCGAATACAACAGTGACGGCTATCCAGGCGCGATCAACATCCCGCTCAACGACATTCGTCAGGCATCGACAGCGCTCGATCCCGCCAAGGAATACATTGTCTATTGCCAGACGGGGCGCCGCAGTTCCGCTGCTGCATTTTTGCTTTCCCAGCGCGGACTTCATGCGGCACTGCTTGATGGTGGCATGAGGGCGCGCGCTGGCGCCATGGAGTCAGTCGAATGAGTGCTGTTACTGCTGCACCTGCCGAGGCCGCGTCCGATGTCGACTCGCGCCTTGCCTTCTTCAAGAACCTTCAGGTCGTCACCAACAAGGTTCATGCGACGTCCAACATCGATGAGATCATGCTGGAACTGTCCGGCGAGATCTGCAGCCTGTTCAATGCCGATCGCCTGACGATCTATACGGTCGGCGACGACAAGGCTTCCATCGTTTCCAAGGTCAAGACGGGCCTCAATTCCTTCAAGGACTTGCGCCTCCCGATCGCCGACCAGAGCATCGCCGGTCATGTCGCGCTGGCCAAGAAGACCGTGAACATCCGCGACGTCTATGACGATGCGGAGTTGAAGGCGATCAATCCCTCACTGCGCTTCCTGCAGGAGGTCGACAAGCGAACCGGCTATCGCACCAAACAAATGTTGGTTGCTCCGGTTGTCGATGCGCAGAACGGCGAGCTGCTCGGCGTCGTCCAGATCATCAACAACAAGGCCGGCGCTCCGTTTGCGGCCATCGCCCAGGAAGGCGTCAAGGGATTGTGCGAGACGCTGGCGATCGCCTTCAATCAGCGCAGCAAGCCCGCACAGGCAGTCAAGACCAAGTACGATTACCTGGTGTCGGACGCCGTCATATCGGCGCAGGAACTGGAACTGGCGACGCGCACGGCGCGACGGAAAAACCTCGACATCGAAGAAGTTCTGGTCAACGAATTTCAGGTCAAGCATCAGGCCCTGGGCGAGGCCCTGGGCAAGTTTTTCAACGTACCCTACGAGCCGTTCAGGTCGGATCGCGTCAAGCCCGTCGATCTGCTGAAGAATCTCAAGCGGGACTTTCTGGAGCAGGGCAAGTGGGCGCCCGCGGACGAAAGTGCCGAGGGGGTGCTGGTGGTCTGCATGGACCCGGAGCAGGTCAAGGGCTCGCGTGTCGTCAATAACGTCTTCCCGCGGGCCAAAATCCTCTATCGTGTCACCACCAACCACGAGTTCGTCCAGACTCTCGATCAACTGTTCGGCGCCACCGGCGTTCCCGGATTCACTGACGACAGTTCGGTCGGAGACCTTCTGTCAACCCTCGACCAGGAGGAAGGGGAGGGCGAGGGCAGTGCCGGCGACGACATTTCCGCCGCCTCCGACAATGAACTGGTCAAGCTGGTCAACAAGATCATCATCGACGCTTATCAGATGGGGGTTTCGGATATCCACATCGAACCAGGCCTGGGCAAGGACAAGGTTCTGATCCGCTTTCGCCGGGATGGTTCGCTGCAGAAGTACATCGAAGTTCCGGCCAGCTACCGCAACGCGATGGTGGCGCGCCTCAAGATCATGTGCGACCTCGATATTGCCGAGCGCCGCAAGCCACAGGACGGCAAGATCAAGTTCAAGAAGTACGGCCCGCTGGACATCGAATTGCGGGTGGCGACGATTCCCTCGACCGGTGGTGTCGAAGACGTTGTCATGCGTATCCTGGCGGGTGGCGAGCCGATTCCTCTCGACAAGCTGGGCGTCCTGCCGACCAACCTGACCAAGCTCAAGGCGACCATTTCCAAGCCCTACGGCCTCTTCTTCGTCTGCGGCCCGACCGGTTCCGGCAAGACCACCACGCTGCATTCGGTGCTGGGCTACCTCAACACGGTCGATACGAAGATCTGGACCGCCGAAGATCCGGTGGAAATCACCCAGAAGGGTCTGCGCCAGGTTCAGGTAAACAAGAAGGTGATGGACTTTCCGATGGTGATGAAGGCCTTCCTGCGGGCCGACCCGGACATCATCATGGTGGGCGAAATGCGCGATGCCGAAACCACCGGCATCGGCATCGAGGCCTCGCTGACCGGTCACCTGGTATTCGCTACCCTGCACACCAACAGCGCGCCGGAATCGATCATTCGCCTGCTCGACATGGGAATGGATCCTTTCAACTTCTCCGATGCCCTGCTCGGCATTCTGGCGCAGCGCCTGGCCAAGCGCCTGTGCAAATGCAAGGAAAGCTATACGCCGGACGCCGAGGAAATCAGGCTGTTCATGAAGGAATATTGCAGCGAACTCGAAAATACCACGGCATTCAAGACGGATATGAAGGCCGCTTACGCAGACACCGAAGCGCGCCTGCTCAAGGACTATGGCAAGGATGGCAAGTTCGTGTTCACCCGCGCCAAAGGTTGCGATACCTGTGGCGGAAGCGGCTACAAGGGACGCGTCGGCTTGCATGAGTTGATGATCGGCACCGAGCCGCAGAAGAAGTTGATCGTGGAGCGTGCCCGCGTCGTGCAACTGGTCGCTCAGGCGCTGGAGGATGGCATGCTGACCCTGAAAATGGATGGCCTGGAAAAATCCTTGCAAGGGGTGACCGATCTCAAGCAGGTGCGGGCAGTCTGCATCAAGTAGGGGAAAGCCATGGATAGCAGCAGTGATCTGTTTCGCCGTCTCGAACAGCTGAACGAGATCGGTGCCGCGCTCTCCAAGGAGCGCGACATCAATCGCCTGCTGGAGACCATCCTGATTGCAGCCAAGACCATTACCCATGCCGACGGCGGCACGCTGTATCGCATGACGGAGGACGGACGTGCCTTGCGCTTCGAAATTCTGCGCACCGACTCTCTGCATATTGCGATGGGCGGTACCACCGGCAACGCCATCAATTTTCCGAACTTGCCGCTGACCAATGACGAAGGTGAGTCCAATGACTCGATGGTGGCCGCCTACGCCGCCATTCACGACAAGACGGTGAACATTGCCGACGCCTATACCGAAGCGGGATTCGACTTTACCGGGACGAGAAGCTTCGACGAGCGCACCGGTTACCGCTCGCAGTCTTTCCTCACGGTGCCGATGAAGAATCATGAGGGCGAGATCATCGGCGTGCTGCAACTGATCAACGCCCTGGATCCGGCGACGCATCAGGTCACCCCCTTTTCCACTGCCGACCAGAGCCTGGCGGAATCGCTCGCCTCGCAGGCGGCCATTGCGCTGACCAACCGCCTGCTGATCACCCAGCTTGAAGAACTGTTCGAAGCCTTCATCAATCTGATCAACCTGGCCA
>CAMBRI010000372.1 GCA_945870205.1 Sulfuritalea hydrogenivorans sk43H
AATGGGGCATCGAGATCCGCTATGCCGTACAACCCAGCCCCGATGGTCTGGCGCAAGCCTTCATCATCGGCCGCGAGTTTGTCGGCAATCATCCGTCGGCCCTGGTGCTGGGTGACAACCTGTTCTACGGACATGATTTCGCCCAGCAACTGCAAAGTGCCGCCGGGGGTGGGTTAACCGTCGAGGCCGGCGCTACGGTATTTGCCTATGCCGTGCGTGACCCCGAACGCTACGGCGTGGTCGAGTTCGATGCCACGGGTCGAGCCATCAGCATCGAGGAAAAACCCAAGGCGCCCAAGTCGCGCTACGCCGTCACCGGCCTGTATTTCTACGACACCCAGGTCTGCGACATCGCTGCCAATCTCAAGCCCTCGCTACGCGGCGAACTCGAGATCACCGACCTCAACCGGATTTATCTCGAAAAAGGCCAGCTCAAGGTCGAGATCATGGGCCGCGGCATGGCCTGGCTCGACACCGGCACCCATGAGTCGCTGCTCGAAGCCGGTCAGTTCATCGAGGTCATCGAGAAACGGCAGGGCCTCAAGGTCGCCTGTCCCGAGGAAGTCGCGTGGCGGCAGAAATGGATCAACGACGCGCAACTGGCCAAACTGGCCGAGCCGCTGGCCAAGAGCCAGTACGGCCAATATCTGCAGAACCTCCTGGCACACGGGGTACAGGGATGAAAATCATTCCCACGGCAATCCCGGAAGTAGTCCTGCTGGAGCCCAGGGTATTCGGCGACGACCGCGGCTTTTTCTTTGAGAGCTGGAATCGGAAGACCATGGCCGATCTGGGAATACACGCCGACTTCGTACAGGACAACCACTCGAAGTCGCAAAGAAACGTGCTGCGCGGCCTGCACTACCAGATCGAGCATGCCCAGGGCAAACTGGTGCGGGTATCGGCAGGTGAAGTCTACGATGTTGCCGTGGATCTGCGCCGCTCCTCGCCAAGCTTCGGCCAGTGGGTCGGATTCACCCTGTCTGCCACTGACCACCGCATGGCCTGGATTCCTCCCGGCTTCGCTCATGGCTTTTGCGTGACATCGGACTCCGCCGAGTTCCTTTACAAGACCACCGATTACTGGAGTCCGGCGCATGAGCGCACGCTGTTGTGGAATGATCCACAGCTTGCGATTCCCTGGCCGCTCAGCGGAGAACCACTGCTGGCGGCCAAGGACATGACCGGCCTACCCTTCGGCGAGGCTGAAGCTTTCGCATGAATCAGCCGAAACATTGGCCCAGAATCCTGCTCACCGGTAGCGGCGGGCAGCTCGGCCGCGAATTGAAGCGCTCACTCGCCTGCCTGGGCGAACTGATCACCTGTGATCACCGGCAGCTTGACCTGGCCAATGCTGACGCCCTGCGCAATGCCGTGCGCACCATGGCCCCCACGGTGATCGTCAATGCCGCCGCCTACACGGCGGTAGACAAGGCCGAAACCGAGCCCGCAGCGGCGCAAGCGATCAACGCCATCGCTCCCGGAATACTTGCCGAGGAGGCCAAACGCCTTGGCGCGCTGTTGGTTCACTTCTCGACCGATTACGTCTTCGATGGCTCCAAGCCTTCGCCTTATACCGAAGACGACACACCGGCACCGCTGGCCACCTATGGCCGCAGCAAGCACGCCGGCGAACTGGCAATCGCTGCGTCAGGCGCCCGTCACCTGATTTTTCGCACCAGTTGGGTTTTTGGCCTGCACGGCGCGAATTTCATGAAGACCATGCTGCGACTGGGCAGGGAGCGAACTGAATTGCGCGTGATCGGCGACCAGATCGGCGCGCCCACCTGGACCCGCCATCTGGCCGACGCCACGACCCTGATCGTCGGCCGTCGCGATGTCCCCAGCGGTCTATACCATCTCAATGCCTCCGGAGAGACGAGTTGGCACGGCTATGCCGAGGCGATCTTTGGCGAAGCGCAGCGTCTCGGGCTGATGGAACAAATACCCGTCGTCCACCGCATCGCCAGCGCCGACTATCCGCTGCCCGCGCCGCGGCCTGCCAACTCAAGGCTCGACTGCTCACGTTGCCAAAGCGACTTCGGCCTGGCCCTGCCCGACTGGCGCACGGGCCTGATCGACTGCCTCGCCGATGCGCGATTCTGAACACCCTCACCGACAAAAAAATGGCTGTCACCCCCACCTACGACGAATCATCCTTCCGCGTCCTCAAGGGACTGGAGCCGGTGCGCGAGCGCCCCGGCATGTACACCCGCACCGACTCGCCGGCGCATATCATCCAGGAAGTGATCGACAACTCGGCCGACGAAGCCCTCGGCGGACATGCGAAGAACCTGCACGTGCTGCTGCACCTCGACGGCTCGATCACCGTTACCGACGACGGCCGCGGCATTCCCGTCGGCCTGCATCCTGACGAGAAGATCCCGGTCGTGGTGCTGGCCTTTACGCGCCTGCATGCCGGCGGCAAATTCGACAAGAGCACGGGCAATTCGGCCTATGCCTTTTCCGGTGGCCTGCACGGCGTCGGCGTCGCCGTCACCAATGCACTGTCCACCCGCGTCTCGGTGGAAGTGCGGCGCGAAGGGAAGATCTGGGCCATCGAATTCTCCGTCGGCGGCGAAAAGATCGGCCCCCTGACTGAAACCGGCAGCTGCGGGCGCCAGAGCGGCACCCGGGTACGGGTCTGGCCCGATCCAAAATACTTCGATACACCGCGCGTACCACCGGCGGAACTCGAACGCCTGCTGCGCTCCAAGGCGGTACTGCTGCCCGGCGTCAAGGTACGCCTCGACATAGAACAAGCCGACGGCAGCGTGAGCAGCAAGACCTGGACTTATCCCAACGGTCTTTCCGGCTACCTGACCGAACTTGCCGGCAACGCCGAAGCCGTCGCCCCGCTCTATGCCGCCGAAAAATATGCCGATGCCGACCATGCCGATTTCGCCTCGGGCGAAGGTGCCGCCTGGGCGCTGGGCTGGCATGTCGATGCGGTCGCTTCCGAGTCCTACGTCAATCTGATTCCAACAGTGGCCGGCGGCACCCACGAAGCCGGACTGCGCGCCGGCGTCTTCGATGCGGTCAAGAGCTTCATCGAACACCGGGCGCTCTTGCCGCGCGGCGTCAAACTGCAGCAGGACGACGTCTGCGCGCGCATGGCCTATGTGCTGTCGGCGCGCATCCTAGATCCGCAGTTCCAGGGCCAGGTAAAAGAAAAGCTCAATTCGCGCGAGGCCGTAAAACTGGTTTCCAGCATGATCCGCGATCCCTTCGAAATCTGGCTAAACCAGCATGTCGAGGCGGGCA
>CAMBRI010000373.1 GCA_945870205.1 Sulfuritalea hydrogenivorans sk43H
TCCTTGCGTCGCCCGCAACTGCGATAGGCCGCCACGTAGGCCGGCCAGTCGATCGCCTTGCTCTTGCCGAGCTTGCGCAGCGCAAGCACCATGTCGGTGTCCAGCGACTCGGACAGTGTGTCCATCTTCACGGCTTCGAGCAGTGTCAGCAGCGCCTTCGCCGGCAATACATGGACCATGATCGGCACGACGCGCGCCAGTTCTTCGTCGCGGGTGCGGAAATCCTTGGGGCCGTATAGGTCGCTGAGGAAGAATTCTGCCGCCGGCCTGTGTCGCGGGCTGGCCAGCAGGTCGGTATAACTTTGCGCAAGGCGCGCCGCCTGCCACTCCTTGAGCCGCGGAAAATCGTCGGGTTCGGGATCATGGGCCCGCAGCGCGCGCAACTCCCTTGCTTCGGCAATGTTGGCGGCCAGTTCGCGGCCAATGGCTTCTTTGTCGAGATCCTCATCCATAGGCGGATTATCCGTCCGGCCGCTTCGGGGTCGTTAGAGTACCCTGCCTAATCGGCGCATCTGCCGGCGCTTAAACTGTTGGAATATGCTGTGCCCTCCAGGAGGAGCCTTGGAATGAACGCAATCGAACCGGCAGCAAGACAACAGGCGGCGGACGCATCGGCATTCAAGCGGACATTCACCGCGATGCACGCCGCGACCCGGCGCAGCCCCGTGGTAGAACGCAATCGTCGGCAGGCCAGGCTGGACGCGCTGATCGCTCTAACACACGACAACGCCGAGCGCTTCGTCACGGCCATCTCGGCCGACTTCGGCCATCGTTCTGCCCATGAAACCCGGCTGCTGGAACTCTTCCCCAGCCTCGAAGCCATACGCCACACGCGCTCTCATTTCGGCGCCTGGATGAAGCCGCAGCGGAAGTCCGCCTCGATCTGGTTCCGCCCCGGCCGCGCCCGCATCATCTCGCAGCCGCTGGGCGTGGTCGGCATCATCGTGCCCTGGAACTACCCGCTGTTCCTCGCCATCTCGCCGCTGGCGGCGGCCCTGGCGGCCGGCAACCGGGTAATGATCAAGATGTCAGAATTCACCCCGCGTACCGGCGAACTGCTGGCGGAACTGGTGGCCAAATACTTCAATGCCGAGGATGTCAGCGTGGTGCTGGGCGATGCCTCGGTCGGCGCCGATTTCGCGCGCCTGCCTTTCGACCACCTGCTGTTTACCGGGTCGACCAAGGTCGGCCACGACATCATGCGCATGGCGGCCGACAACCTGACGCCGGTGACGCTGGAACTCGGCGGCAAGTCGCCGGCGATCGTCGGTCCAGAGTACTCAATGGCCAAGGCCGCCGAGCGCATCATGGTCGGCAAGCTGCTGAACGCCGGGCAGACCTGCATCGCACCCGATTACGTGCTGGTGCCGGCCGGCCGCGAGCAGGATTTCGTCGACGCGGCCCGCGGCGTGGTGGCGAAATGCTTCCCGGACATGGCGAACACGCCCGACTACACGGCCATCGTCAATGACCGCCACTACCAGCGCCTGCAGGGCTATGTGGCGGATGCGCGGGAGCGTGGTGCGCAGATCGAACCGTTGTCGACGGCGCTGGCCGACGACACGCGGCGCAAGTTGCCGCCACTGGCGCTGCTCAAGGTCGATGACAACATGCGCGTGATGCAGGACGAGATCTTCGGCCCACTCCTGCCCATCCTGCCCTACAAGGACCTCGACGCAGCAATCGCTTACGTGAACCAGCATCCGCGGCCGCTGGCGCTCTACTACTTCGGCCACGACGGCGCTGCGCGCGACCGCGTGCTGAACGAAACCGTGGCCGGCGGCGTAACGATCAACGACACCATCCTGCACATCGCGCAGGAAGAACTGCCCTTCGGCGGCGTCGGCCCCAGCGGCATGGGGCATTACCACGGCATAGAAGGTTTCAGGACCTTCAGCAAGCAAAAGGCCGTGTTCTACCAGTCCGGGCTGAACGGCATGTCGCTGTTCAATCCGCCCTATGGTGCCCTGTTCGAGCGCCTGACGAAATTTCTGATTCGCTGAGAGTTAGCGATGGCGGCACGCCAACTGCGGTGGATCCTGTTCTTCGAATTCCTCGGCTATCTGTTCTGGGGCAATTGGCTAAGGTCCCATGCCGGATGGACCCCGGGCGAAGTGGCGTGGTTCGTCGCCGGTTTCTTCTTCGGCGGACGCCTGCTGTTTGTCCTGACCACCTTCGCCATTTCGCGCCCGTCGTCGGATCCCCTGCCGCAGGACCTGCGCGCCGGCCCGCTCGGCGCCTTGCGCATGGTGATGGGGGAATACCTTGCGCTGTGCCTGCTGTTCACCGTGGTGCAGCCCTTCGAGCGCTTCTGGCTGGGACCGGACCGGCTGGCGCACTGTGCTGCCCGGCCGCTCCCCCTGCTGCTGATTCATGGCTACCAGTGCAACCGGGGCTTCTGGTTCTGGCTGCGGCGCAAGCTCGAGGCGGCAGGGTGGACCGTTGCGACGCACAGCCTGGAGCCGGTCTATGCCGACATCGACAGCTATTCCGAAGGCATCGCGCGGCGCATAGCCGAAGTGCTGGCCGCCACGGGTGCGCCACAGTTGATCCTGGTCGGACACAGCATGGGCGGTCTGGCGTCGCGCGCCTATCTGCGACGCCATGGCACCGAGAAAGTGGCGCGCCTGGTCACGCTGGGTTCGCCGCACAAGGGCACGCATCTGGCGCGCCTTGGCCTGGGCCCGAATGCGCGCCAGATGCGTGTCGGCAGCGACTGGGTCCACGCTCTGCAGGCACCCTTGCCACCGGCTGCGGTGTCGATCTACAGTGTTCACGACAACTACGTGTATCCGCAGCAGGCCTGTTCGACCCTGGAAGGGGCGAACAACGTGGCCATCAGCGGCGTCGGCCATCTGGGCATGGCCTTTTCGCCTCGGGTGCTGGGAAGTCTGATGGAAGCGCTCGAAGCATCGGTTTGAATCTGAACGATTGGGAACGTCATGAAAGAGTTCGATTACATCGTGGTCGGCGGCGGCGCGGGAGGCTGTGCCATTGCCGGACGGCTTTCGGAGGATCCGAAGGTCAGCGTGTGTCTGCTGGAAGCCGGCAAGGGCGACGACCAGTTGTTGATCAAGGTGCCCTTCTGCACCGCATTGATGCTGCCGACATCGATCAACAACTGGGCCTTTGAAACCGTTCCCCAGCCGGGCCTCAACGGCCGACGCGGCTATGTTCCGCGCGGCAAGGCGCTGGGCGGTTCGACCTCGATCAATGCGATGGTCTATACGCGCGGCCATCCCTGGGATTACGAGCACTGG
>CAMBRI010000374.1 GCA_945870205.1 Sulfuritalea hydrogenivorans sk43H
GGTGCGCCGCTCGTGATGTTGGCGTCAAGCAAGCATGAACTACCGGTGAGCGGGGCCGCCAAAGTGGGATTAGCCAGATCATGAGAAACATCACGTCGATCCGATCGGTCGTCGACAGATATTTCCGGCCGCGGTCGCTGAAGTCAAGGGTGACCCTGCTCACGCTGGCGATTGTCGTGGTCAGCATCTGGTCGCTGGCGATCTATGCCGGTCGGATGCTGCGCGAGGACATGCAGCAGCAACTGGGCGCGCAGCAGTTCGCCACGGTTTCGCTCGTTGCGGCAGGAATCAATGAGCAGATGGAAGCCCGCCTGGAAGCGCTGAAGACTGTGGCCGCGGATGTCACTCCGGATATTCTTGCCCATCCGCTTGCGATGCAGGCGCTGATGGTGCAGCGTTCGCTTCTGCAAAACCTGTTCAATGGCGGCACCTTCGTCACCCGCGCGGACGGCACGGCAATCGCCTCGTTGCCGCTCTCGGCCGAGCGCCTCGGCGTCAATTATATGGACAGGGATTTCATTGTCGCCACGCTCAAGGACGGCAGGTCGGCGATTGGCCAGCCGGTGATGGGCAAGAAACTGCTGGCGCCGATTTTCGTCATGTCAGTGCCCCTTGTGGATGCTCAAGGCAAGGTCATCGGTGCGCTGGCAGGCGTGACCAATCTCGGTACATCCAACTTTCTCGACAAGATTGCGGCGGGGCACTACGGCACGACGGGCGGCTATTTACTGATCGCGCCGCAGCACAAGCTGTTTGTCACCGCCACGGACAAGAGTCGCATCATGCAAGCCTTGCCTGCTGCAGGGCTCAATCCGATGCACGACAAGTACATGCAGGGCTACGAAGGCTACGGCATCGCCACCAGTTCCCGTGGCGTGGAGGAGGTGTCGGCGGCCAAGAACATTCCGGCAGCGGGTTGGTTCCTGGCCGCCGTATTGCCCACCGACGAAGCTTTTGCGCCGATTCACGCCTTGCAAAGACACATGCTGACGGCCATGATCTTCCTGACCCTTCTGGCCGGTGGCTTGATCTGGTGGACAACTTCGCGGATATTAAGGCGTCATCTTTCCCCGATGCTGGTTGCCGCGCAAGTACTGAACACCCGAGCGGATACAGCCCAGTCATCGCAACCCTTGCCGGTCACTAGCCAGGATGAAATCGGCGAGCTCATTGGTGGTTTCAATCGCCTGCTGGCAACCCTGGGGCAGCGCGAGGATGCACTGCGCGAGAGCGAGGCTCTGTTCCGCGCCGTATCGGAATCGGCCCATGATGCCATTGTCACTGCCGACAGTTCGGGGAAGATCATCAAATGGAATTCCGGTGCTGGGCAGATGTTCGGCTATTCGGAGAGCGAGGCCATTGGCCAGTCGCTGACCTTCCTCATGCCGGACCGCTTCCGTGAACGGCATGCGGCCGGCATGAGTCGGGTGAGTGCCGGCGGCGAGCCGCACGTCATGGGCAAGCCCATCGAACTGGTTGGCCTGCGCAAGGATGGCAGCGAATTTCCGCTGGATCTTTCGCTGGCCCAGTGGCGGATCGCCGAAGGCCACTTCTTTACCGGCGTCATTCGCGACATCACTGCGCGCAAAAAGACCGAGGATGCCCTCGAGAATGCTCGGACTTTCAACCTCGCCATATTCGACGCCGTGGCGGCCGAAGTGGTTGCGATAGATCATGCCGGCGTAATTCTAGCCGTCAACAAACGCTGGCAGAAGTTCGCCGCGGAAAACTGCATCGAGTTCGGCAAGCCGGTGGCTCACACCGAGGTAGGCGCCAATTATCTGGCGGTTTGCCAAGCGAGCAGTGGTCACGACTCAGATGCTGCGCTGGAGGCCCACCACGGAATTCAGGCGGTGCTGGACGGCAGACTACCTGCATTCAGTCTCGACTACCCATGTCATTCACCGCAGCAACAGCGCTGGTACACCATGGTGGCTACGCCCTTGCGTGCGGGTACCCAGTGGGGCGCCGTCATCGCCCATATTGACATCACCGAGAAGAAGCACCTCGCAATCGAACTTGATCAGCATCGGCAGCATCTGGAAGAACTGGTCATGCAGCGCACGATCGAACTGAGCCAGGCGCTTGAAGCCGCCAAAGTCGCGGACCAGACCAAGGACGCCTTCCTCGCCAACATGAGCCACGAATTACGCACGCCGCTGAGCGCCGTGATCGGCATGGCGAATCTGGCCCGGGGCATCAGCACCGAACCCCGCTTGCGCGACTATCTGGAGAAGATTTCCAGATCGGGCCAACACCTCAATCGCATCATCAACGAACTGCTCGACCTTTCCAAAATCGCCGCCGGCCGCATGGAACTGGAGTTCATTACGTTCAGCCTGCACACGGTGACGGCGCATGCCGAATCGGTGATGTCGCACCGCGCCGCGGAAAAGGGACTGCAACTTGCCACGCTGATCGACGATGCCGTGCCCGACGTGCTGCTGGGCGACCCCACCCGTGTCATTCAGATATTCCTCAACCTGATCGGCAATGCGATCAAATTCACCCAGGACGGTCGGGTCATGGTTCGCGTCGGCCTGCAGGCGCGCGTGGACAACCGGGTCTGTCTGGAAATCGACTTTGAAGATACCGGAATCGGCATGCGGCCGGAGGACTTGAAGCTCTTGTTCAAGCCCTTCTCCCAGGCCGACGCTACCGTGACCCGCAGGTTCGGCGGCACGGGGCTGGGGCTGACGATCAGCCGGCACCTGGCGCAAATGATGGACGGCGACATCAGCGTCAGCAGCGTCGAAGGCAGCGGCACCACCTTCAAGGTCAACCTCTGGCTGGGTCTGGGCAATGCGGCCGACTTGGCGATTACCGGGGCGGCCGCTGACGACGCGCTGCCAAAGTACTATCAGCACGCACACATCCTGGTCGCCGATGATCAGCCGCTCAACCGTGAAATCGTCGAGGAGTTGCTGGCCGCGGTCGGCATCACGCCACGCCTGGCGGAAAACGGCCAGCAAGCGCTCGACATCCTGATCGAATCCGGCCCTGATGCCTTCGATCTGGTTTTGATGGACATCCAGATGCCTATCATGGACGGTCTCACCGCCACCCGTGCGCTGCGCGGCCGGGCCGGATTCGAGAAACTGCCCATCATCGCCATGACCGCGCACACCATGGCCCACGAAAAGGAAATCAACGCCGCCGCAGGCATGAATGACCACATCGGCAAACCCTTCGACAACGCCGGCTTCTACCGTACGCTGGCGAAATGGATTCCGCAGGCCAAGCAGAAAGCCGGTT
>CAMBRI010000375.1 GCA_945870205.1 Sulfuritalea hydrogenivorans sk43H
CCTTTCTTGCCGCGCACGGCGACGGCTTTGAGGTTCTTGCTGCCCATGACGGTGCCGACCCCGGAACGTCCGGCGGCGCGGTGCAGGTCATTGACGATGCAGGCGTACATGACGCCGTTTTCGCCGGAACGACCAATGCTGGAGACGCGGATTTCGGTGTCCTGATGGGTGCGCTTGATGATTTCTTCGGTCTGGAACACGGTCTTGCCCCAGAGGTGGCTGGCGTCCTTGAGTTCAGCCTTGTCGTCTTCGATGGACAGATAGACGGGCTTGGGACTCTTGCCTTCGAAGATGATCATGTCCCAGCCGGCAAACTTGAGTTCGGCGCCGAAGTAGCCGCCCGAGTTGGAGCAGGCGATGGCGCCGGTCAGGGCCCCCTTGGTGACGACGGAGTAGCGCCCGCCGGTGGAGGCCGGGGTGCCGGTCAAGGGACCGGTGGTCATGATGAGTTTGTTGTCGGGCGAGAGGGGTTCGACCTTGGGGTCGACTTCTTCGACGAAGTATTTGGTGGCCAGGCCTCGTTGTCCAAGATACTCTTGCGCCCATTCCATGTTGAGGGCTTCGGCTTTGCAGGTGCCGTTGGTCAGGTCAACGCGCAGAATTTTTCTGTTCCATGCCATGTCGTCTTCTCCTTATGCGTTGGCGCGCGGTTGCGTGTCGGTCTTGCCGGCCCAGGCGCGCATCTTGTCCAGACCCGTCCATTCGGCATCGACGTAGGTGATGGCGCCGGTCGGGCAGGCCGTGGCGCAGGCGGGGTCGCCGCCGCACAGGTCGCATTTCTGCACCTTGCCGGACTCGGCCACGTAATTCACCGTGCCAAACGGGCAGGCAATGGTGCATACCTTGCACCCGACGCATACATCTTCATGCACGACCTTGGCGCCGGTGCCGGCATCGATACGGATGGCATCCACCGGGCAGGCGGTCATGCACCAGGCTTCGGCACATTGCGTGCAGGTGTAGGGCACCTTGCGGCCAGCGTGCTCGAAGTTGAAGACCTTGATGCGCGACTTCGAGATGTTGAACACGCCATGGTTTTCATACGAACACGCCATCTCGCACTGCAGACAGCCTGTGCATTTGTTGGGGTCGATGTGCAGCGATTTCTGCATGATGCCTCCTCTTCTAGTTATTGCCGATATATGCGAACGGGCGCCTATTCTAGGCCGCAAAAAATGGTGGTATGAAAACTTTCGATGCTGCAGTGCGTCATCCTGAATTTTGACCTCTCAGCCAAGCAGGAATTCGCGTAGCGGGGCCACCTGGTGGGAATTCATCAGCATCGGTGCATGCCCGACTCCCGGCACTTCGACGAGCTTCGCGCGCGGCCCGCGCTGACTCATCTGCAAGGCGGTCTCATGCGTCAGCAGATCGGATGCTTCGCCGCGCAGCAGCAGCGTCGGACAAGTAATTCCGTCATAGATCGGCCACATTTCGACGTCCTTGCCGTTGCTGGTCGCCTGAACCTCACGAAAGGGTTCGGCGATGCCCGGGTCATAGGCGAACTCCAGCTTGCCGTCGGCGGCGACTCGCGTCACATGCACGGTCAGATGCCGCCACTGCTCATCGGAAAAACTCCCGAAGGTCGCCGAAACGAAGCGGACAAAAGCCTCGGCCTGCTCGATGCTGTCGAAACGCGGCGCCGCACCAAGATAGGTGCCGATGCGCTCCAATGAAGACGCCGTGATCACCGGACCGACATCGTTCAGCACCAGCCGCCGAATCGGCGTTTCCGGCTGGACGGCCAGGGCCATGCCGATCAGGCCGCCCATCGAGGTACCGACCCAGTCCACGAATTCCACATCCAGCCTGGCCAGCAGCGTCGTGATGTCGGCGCAATACTGCGGTACCGCATACAAAGATTTGTTGCGCAACCAGTCGCTGCGCCCGCGTCCCACAACGTCCGGACACACCACCCGATACTCGTCGGCCAGAGCCTGCGCCAGGAAATCGAAATCGCGCGAGCAGCGTGTCAGGCCATGCACGCAGACGAGCACCTTGGGATTGGTCGCATCTCCCCATTCGACGTAGGCCATGTGATGAAACCCTGCGGCACTGAGGCACTTCACTTTTCCATCACGCATTTCCACGTTTGTTTCTCCAAAGTCGCGGGCAACGCCCGCCGAAAATAGTCACCCCCTTCGCGGAAGGGGGCCGGGGGGATGTTGATCACAACCGGCCATGGTGCCCAGATGAGGGGCGCCTGCGCCCCTCATCTGGGCACCATGGCCGGTTCCTGCATTATTGCAATCTGCTCGCGCAATTCGAGTATCCGTTCTTCCCAATAGCGATTGGTGGCGAACCACGGAAAGGCAGCGGGAAACGCGGGATCGTTCCAGCGCCGCGCCAGCCAGGCCGAATGGTGTATCAGTCGCAGCGTGCGCAGGGCTTCGACCAGATGCAGTTCGCGGTCGTCGAATTCACGAAAGGTCTCGTAACCGGCCAGCACATGGCCGAACTGCATTCCCATCTCTTCCGCATCGCCGGAGAGCAGCATCCACAAATCCTGGATTGCCGGGCCCATGCGTGCGTCATCGAAGTCCACGAAGTGCGGGCCGTCCTGGGTCCACAGCACATTGCCGGCGTGGCAGTCTCCGTGCAGGCGCAGCTGCTCGACGGCTCCGGCACGTTGGTAACAGTGGCGCACGCCGTCGAGCGCTTGGTCGGCAACTCCCCGCCACACAGCGGCGAGATCCGGCGGAATAACGTCGCTGGCCAGCAGCCAGTCGCGTGATTCGACGCCGAAGCTCCGCATGTCCAGCGTTTCCCGTACCGCAAAGGGCGAACGCGCGCCAACCAGGTGAATGCGCGCCATCAGGCGCCCCATCCATTCCAGAATCTGCGGCTCGGCGAACTCCGGGGCGCGGCCACCCTGGCGCGGGAAAACGGCAAAACGAAAGCCGTCATGCGCGAACAGTGTCCTGCCTCCGATCGCCAAAGGCGTCACCACCGGCAGTTCATCCGCCGCCATGGCCGCGGTAAAAGCGTGTTCTTCATCGATCTGCGCGTCGCTCCAGCGGCCGGGCCGGTAGAACTTGGCTACCAACGGCGCACTATCTTCGATGCCGATCTGCCAGACTCTGTTCTCATAGCTGTTGAGCGCCATCAGCGCGCCGTCGCAACGATAGCCGAGGCTTTCCACGGCGTCGAGAATGCGCTCCGGTCTGAGGCCGGCAAAGGGAATGGAATCGCTGGGAGTCATGGCAGGCGCTGGCAAGTACAAGCG
>CAMBRI010000376.1 GCA_945870205.1 Sulfuritalea hydrogenivorans sk43H
CCCCATGAACAAACCCCTGCGCGACTGGGCCGGGCAGCGCGTCTGGATCATCGGCGCCTCCTCGGGCATCGGTGCGGCGCTGGCGCTGGCACTGCTGCAGCGCGGTGCGCATGTCGCCGTATCGGCGCGGCGCGAGGAGGCTTTGCAGGCCGTAGTCGCCGGGCATGGCGAAGCGCGCGTGCTGGCCTTCGACCTTACCGACGACAACGCCTTCGTCCGCGCCGCCGACGCGCTGTTCAAGGCCTGGGGCGGCATCGACCTGGTGGTGTTCTGCGCCGGCGCCTATGCGCCGATGCGCGCCTGGCAGCTCGATGCGAAAGACATCGACCGGCTGCTGGCCATCAACCTGCGCGCGCCGATGGCGGCGACCGCGCAGCTCCTTCCGCGCCTGCTGAAGCAGGGCAGCGGCGCGCTGGCCTTCGTCTCCAGCGTCGCGGGCTTCCGCGGCCTGCCCAAGGCCGCGGCCTACGGCCCGACCAAGGCGGCGCTGATCAATTTCGCCGAAACCCTGTACCTTGATCTGGCGCCGCGCGGCCTGTCGGTCTTCATCATCAACCCGGGCTTCGTCGCCACGCCGATGACGGCCGCCAACGACTTCGAAATGCCGGCACTGATCAGCCCGCAGCAGGCCGCCGAAGAAATCATCGCCGGCTTCGGCCGCGGCAGTTTCGAAATACACTTTCCGCGCCGTTTCACGTACTGGCTGAAACTGCTGCGCATTCTGCCGTACGGCCTCTACTTTGCGCTGGTGCGGCGCTTCACCCGCTTGTGACCGCCATGAACAATCCGCAAGCCCTGATCGACTGGTTCGAACACCTGAGCCCGGCGACGGTCGACCTGGTGCCGCAGTTCTATGCCGCGAACGCCGAGTTCAAGGATCCCTTCAACGAGGTGCGCGGCACCGACGCCATCGCGCACATCTTTCGCCACATGTTCGCCCAGGTCGATGAGCCGCGCTTCGTCGTCACGGGACGCTTCAGCGGCGAAGATGGCGTCATGCTGCTGTGGGACTTCCGCTTCCGCAGCCGCGGCCCGCTGACGCCACAGGCCATGACCGTGCGCGGCACAACGCACCTTCGCTTCGATGCCGCGGGCAAGGTGGTCCTGCATCGCGACTACTGGGATGCCGCCGAAGAACTCTATGCCAAGCTGCCGCTGCTGGGCGCGCTGATGCGCGGCCTGCAGCGCCGCGCGCGCGCCTGATCGCGGATGCCGCAAAGCCCCGGCCTGGCGTTCAGCCGCACTTCCGACGGCCTCCACGGCAAGAGCGTGGTAAAACCCACCCATGCCGCTTTCGCCCCGACTCATCATCCTGCTTGTCCTGCCGCCCCTGATGTGGGCCGGCAATGCCGTGGTCGGTCGCATGATGGTCGGCAGCATCGGGCCGATCTGGCTCAACACCCTGCGCTGGATCGTTGCGCTGCTGCTCCTGCTGCCCTTCGGCTGGAAGGTGCTGGCGACCGCCGAGGCGCGCGCGCAGGTCAGGGCGCGCTGGAAATACCTGGCCGTGCTCGGACTGATCGGCGTCGGCGCCTACAACGCGTTGCAATACACGGCGCTGCACACCAGCACACCGCTCAACGTGACCCTGATCGCCTCGAGTTCTCCGGTGTGGATCCTGCTCATCGGGGCGCTGGCCTACGGCGTCCGTCCGGCACGAATACAGATCCTCGGCGCGGCGCTGTCCCTGGCTGGCGTGGCGACCGTGCTTTCGCGCGGATCTCCCGCCGCGTTGCTGCAGATCCGCCTGGTGGAGGGCGACCTGCTGATCCTGGTCGCGATCATCGGCTGGTCGATCTACAGCTGGATGCTGGCGCGCCCGCCCGCCAGCATGAGCGGCGCGGCGCGGCCGAAATGGGACTGGGCCGAGTTCCTGCTGGCACAAGTCATTTTCGGCGTCTGCTGGGGGCTTGCTGCCGCCGGCATCGGCGACCTGGTCGCGGCGCCGCCACCGGCGCAGTGGTCGTGGTCGCTGGTCCTGGCCATCCTGTTCATGGCAGTGGGGCCCTCGATCATCGCCTATCGCGCCTGGGGCCTGGCCGTGGAGCAGGCCGGGCCGGAAATGGCCGCCGTGTTCTACAACCTGACGCCGCTGTTCGCCGCCGTGCTCTCGGCGGCGATGATCGGCGAGTGGCCGCAGGGCTACCATGGAATCGCCTTCCTGCTGATCGTCGCCGGCATCCTGGTGTCATCGCGCAGCCAGCCGCGACCAGGCAAGTGATCGCGGGCGCCGGCCCGAACGCGGAGTAGGCGAATGTCGCTCGAAGCGCGCCTCGAATGGCGCAGCCCGATAGCCGCGCATATTGATCGGCTGGTGATCGAACCCACGGCACTGCAGGACGAAGCACGGCTGCTGGCGGCGGGCGAAGGCCTGCATCACACCGAGGAAGTCAGCCTCGATGCGGCGCCCTGGTGCCAGCCGGCAGGGTTGGCTCTGCTCGAACTGGCGGCGGCCGACGTCCGGCCAGGCCTGAAACCGATGGTGGACCGCTTCTACCCGCGCGCGGCCTTCGCCAAACTGCCAGGCAGCGCCCGCGACTTGCGCCCGCTGAAATTGATTGCAGTGAACGCTGAAACAGCGACGCTGCGCGTAGACCCGAACCATCCGCTGGCAGAAACGCCCGCGCGGCTTAACCTGCGACGTTCGCCCTATCCCGCGGCACCCGGAGTCCGCCTCGCCGATCTATTCTCCGGGCCCGGAATGCAGGTTCCTGCGGCGGACCCGGCCGCCACGTATTTTGCAGGCAACGCCTTCGCGCGCGGGGACGAGCGTGGCGATGCCGCCTTCTATGCCGTGCCGCGCCTGACGCAGCATCTCGACGCCAATTGCCGTGTCGCCAGCGCCGACTTTCACTCCCGCCTGCTGCTGCCCGGCATGCGCGTACTCGACCTGATGGCGAGTTGCGACAGCCACCTGCCGGCCGCGCCTGCCGACCTCCAGGTTTGCGGGCTGGGCATGAATGCCGAGGAACTGGCCGCCAATCCGCGGCTTGGCGCACGCGTGGTACAGGACTTGAACGCCTGTCCCGCGCTGCCCTGGCCCGACGCGAGCTTCGACAGCGTGCAGTGCGTTGCCTCGATCGAGTACCTGCTGCGGCCGGCGGAAGTAATCGCGGAGGTGCTCCGCGTGCTGCGTCCGGGCGGGATTTTCGCCGTGAGCTTTTCCGACCGCTGGTTTCCGACCAAGGCGATCCGCGTCTGGGGCGAACTGCAT
>CAMBRI010000377.1 GCA_945870205.1 Sulfuritalea hydrogenivorans sk43H
CCTGCGAAGAATCTCGAGCGAAGCGAGCAAATCAGTAGCCTCCCCGTGAGGGGAGGAAGGGAGGGGCGGGCCTTCAATTCGTTTTTCCGGCCAAGCATCGAGACACTTCATCGAAGCCTTCCCTGTTTGATTCCGGCTTGGCCGGCTTAATGTGAAACAACTCATTCGGAGCGAGGTGTGACAGTCGAGCGCAGCGAGCCGACTGGTAGCCCCGCCCTGGGGCGGGGATAGGGGTGGGGGGCCTTCAATTCGCCTGTCGCGTGTTTCATCCCCGGCGGGTGGCCCTTGCTGCCATGAGCGTTAGGAGTACGCCAACAGGAAATCGTGCTGCCAGTCCCTTCGACTTGCTACCGAGGAGTGAGCCACCACCGCCACCGCCGTTGGCGCAAACAAGGCCCGCAAGAATGCGACTTAAAGCAAGAATCAGGAACCGCAGCGGCGTTGGCGTCGGCATGAGTTTCGGAAATGTTGCGCGCAAGTCGCCCCGATGGTACTCAAACCGGATTGGAAAGCACGACGGCATTCCGTCCTGCTTCCTTGGCGCGGTACATCGCACTGTCGGCACACTGGGCCAGTTCAAGCCCGCTCGTTGCGTCGTCCGGATAGATCGCTACACCGATGCTGCAGGAAATACTCAGCTCATGGCCGTCCACGAAAAACAGCTTTTCGATTGCCTGGCGGATGTTTTCGGCAACCTGCGCGGCACTATCTGCCAGGCTGACAGCGCGCAGGATGATGACAAACTCGTCGCCACCGATGCGGGCGACGGTATCCGATTCACGCACGCACCCGGCGATCCGCTGCGCGACCTGCTTCAGCAGCAGATCGCCAACGCCGTGACCATAGCTGTCATTGACAGGTTTGAACTTATCGAGATCAAGGTAGAGCAGCGCAAAGCGGCTGCGATCGCGCTGCGCCATGGCCATTGCCTGGCCCAGGCGATCATCGAACAAGGCGCGGTTGGCCAATCCGGTCAGGGCATCGTGTTGCGCCCGATCACGCTGCCGCTGCTCGCTCGCTTCCAGGCGCTGATTGGCGGCCTCCAGCGCGGCCGTGCGATCGGCAACCCGCTGCTCCAGCTCTGCTTCGCTGCGTTCGAGCAATGCCACATTGGCCTGGGTCGCGGCCAGTGCCTCGGCTTGCGCCTGCTCACGCCCGCGACGCTCGACATGAATGCGGTCCGCCAGGGCGAACGAGAGCAGCAGGAGTTCCAGGGTCGAGCCAACCTGCAACGAGTTGAGTGTCCACATGTTGGTTGGCAACCAACCCATGTTGCGCAAGGCCGTGATCGCCCCGCCGCCGAGCAACATGGTCCAGGCCAGGAGAAAAAAGCGTGCGCCGGAGTTGCCCTGCCGGATCGCCAGCGTCCCGCAAATCACCGCCGCGACGGCAAAAGCAATGCCCACCAACGAGGTAGTCGCCAGCGCCAGATCGTAGCGACCGAGCACGGCGAGCGCAATCGCCAGCGAGAACAGCAGTTGGCCGCCCAGCAAGACGCGGTCCATCCGTATCATGGTCTGTCGGGTATGGAGAAACTGGCGTGTGAAGATGACTCCAAAAAAGCCAGCGCTGGCGATCCCCAGTATCGCCGCCACATTGCCCCAGGCCACCCACTCAGGCCACAGAAACTGTCCGCCAAGACCATTGAGCGCGACCTGCCCGGTTGTCATTGCCGCCGCATAGGCGACATAGGTGATATAGACCCGGTCATGCAACGACAGATAGAGCAGTAAGTTGTAGAGAACCAGCGCGATCAGCGCTCCCAGGTAGCCTGAGTACAGCGAATACTGCCACTGATCATTGGCATGCAGGGCGGCCGATCGCCACAATGTCAGTGGCGCCGTAAGGCTGCTTTGCGTGGTGATGCGCAGATACACGGTCTGCCGACCGCTCGCAAGATCCAGCGGAATGACATGAAAGCGATGTGCGAACGGCCGCGCCGAGCTAGGCAGCAGATCACCGCCAACCGCAAGACGGTCGCCGTGGAAAACCTCAATCCGGTCCAGCGGCGGGTAGCCCACTTCCAGTAGCCATGGGCCTGCCCCGTCGGGCCGCACATCGAGTTCGAGCCGCACCCAAAGCGCTGCCGGGGTGATGCCGAGATTGAGATCACGCCCTTCCGGGCTGGAGCGGAAGCGGGCCGCGACGGCAGCATCGCGGACCTGGTGAATGTCGAGATCGCGGCCGGCATCGACCAGATGGGCCACATGCGCCGCCAGCGCAACCCGTTCGCTGCCTCGGTCGAGCACAAGGACCTCGGCCTGCGCCGGGGCAGCGACCAACAAAGTAACAAGCAGCCATACGCAGCGCAATACGTTCATGCGTCTTCCTCGCTCGCGACTGTCACCGTCACCACCACTTCCTCTTCGCGGACCGCATTGACGCCGATGGCGTGACTCGCAGAGAGCATATAGCCCTCGCTGTCGTGCGGAACTATCGGCCTCACCATGCCAGTCCTACGGCATGGCGCGGCTCATCGGGGCTGGCAAGAACGGCAAGCGCTTCGGCGCGGATGGCAGAGCTGGTTGGGCTATCGTTCATTAGACTGGCTTGCTCGACATGGAAAACGAGCATTATCCTCGCCCCGGGACAAAAGTCGGCGCTGGCGACACGGCGGCAGGCGCCAGTACTCCGAAATAGCAATGGCGACGCGTCCGTGGCCGTGGCACCAGAGCGCGATTGGCGTGCCGGATTGAACGCCTGCAATTGGCCGAGGAGCAGCCTCTCGCGAGACCACTTTGTGAGCGTGACGAAACAAGAAGCCTATTCTTCAGTCATGTAATCCGAATGGCCATTCCCGACGGTGGCGGGGATAGCCTGACCGGGCGCAATGGGCATCCCTCATCGCCGACCAACACGACCACAAGCGTGCAACAATTTATCCAGATCAATTGCGGCGGCCCCGGTGTCCGGGCTTGCCGAGGAGTAGCATGGGCCGCTCGGCCTTTCGGCTACAGATGTCGATTCAGATTCCCGACTGTGTGCCATCGATAAGCCTATTCAAGGAAAGCGCCCCGTGGTCAGAATGAAATTCTCGATCGATCTGGATTACCAGATCGACCAGCCCGGCTGCGATTTCATTTTCAGCATCCATGCCGCACAGACACCGCATCAGTCGGTGGTGTGCGAATCGCTGGAGATCAGCCAGGCCCTGCCGCCCAACCTGTACACCGATCCGGCAACGCATACCCG
>CAMBRI010000378.1 GCA_945870205.1 Sulfuritalea hydrogenivorans sk43H
CGCCTGTCGCTGCGCGAAGTAGCGGCGCAGATGCGCCCGGAAACGTCGTTGCTGCGCGCGGTCAGTGGTCAGCCGCTGAGCCTGCTCGAACAGAACTTCGATTTCGACCTGTTGACGCCGCAAAAGCTGCTGGAGAAATACGTCGGCCGCGAGGTAACGGTGATCCGCTCGCATCCGACCAGCGACGCGGAACGCCGCGAGAAGGCGACGGTACTGGCCGCGGGACAAGGCACGGTACTGCGCTTCGCCGACCGCATCGAAACCGGCGTGCCGGGCCGCCTTGCCTTCGACAGCGTGCCAGCCAACTTGCGCGACCGGCCAACCTTGTCAGTCCTGCTCGAAGCCGCCGGCGGCAAGCAGGCGGTCGAGCTTTCCTACCTCACCGGCGGCCTGTCGTGGAAAGCCGACTACGTCGCCAACCTGTCGGCCGACGGCAAGACCCTGGACCTCAATGCCTGGGTGACGCTGACCAATCGCAGCGGCGCCGGCTTCGATGACGCGACCCTGCAACTGGTCGCCGGCACGGTGAATCGGGTGCGCCAGCAGGATTCGCGGGTCTATGCCATGGCCGCGCCCGCACCGGCTCGCGCCAAGGCCGCCGAGGCGACCCAGGAAGCACTGCTGGACTACCACCTCTACAGCTTCGAGCGGCCGACTTCCATCGCCGACAATCAGACCAAACAGCTCGCCCTGCTCTCCGCCAGCGCCGTGCCGGTGCGCCGCCAATACCTGCTCGCCGGCAACGACTGGTACTACCGCGATCGTTACAACCAGATCGGGCAGAAGCTGAAGCCGGCCGTATTCCTGGAATTCGAGAACAAGGGCGGCCAACTCGGCAAGCCGCTACCGGCCGGCATCATTCGCGTCTATGCGAAGGACAGCAAGGGCGCGGCGCAGTTCGTCGGCGAGGACCGCATCGCCCACACGGCGAAGAACGAAAAGCTGCAGCTCAGGTTGGGCGAGGCTTTCGACATTACCGCCGAGCGCAAGCAGACCAACTACAGGAAGATCGCCGACAGCGTCAGCGAGTCGTCATGGCGCATCGAGTTGCGCAATGCCAAGGACGAAGCGGTGGTCGTCAAGGTGCAGGAGCCCATGCCCGGCGACTGGGAGATGGTGCAGGAATCGCAAAAGCATACGAAGGAGTCGGCGCGCGTGGCATCGTGGAACGTGGCGGTACCGGCGGGCGGCACGACGGTGCTGGAATATGCTGTGCGGGTGAAGTGGTGATTGGTACGCGGGTTTGGTGTGACAGACGATTCGGTGTTTCAGCAGGCAGGTTTGTGCAGCCGGTGGCGAAAATCGGGAGCGTCCATCCGCTAGGAGTGCAGGAAATCTGGAAACCGGCATTCGCTATGCTTTAGTGATATTCCTGGCTCAATTTCGGCAACGCGGCGATTGGATTCATTGACGATGCCGTAAGCATGGGATTGGAGTGAACGGTGCCAGGGTTGGGCCTGTCGCTCCACCGGGTGGAATTTGATTCGGGTGGCAGGCAAGCTCAGGCCAGTGTTCGGTATTCTTCGGTTAGCCAGGCCGGCTTGTGTGCTGGCCCGGGTTTGCTGCCTGTCTTTCGACACCAATCAAGCCTCCGTCCGTGCCTGTAAGGTTTGGTGCCAGGCGTGCAATTCCGGCGCGGCGCGGGCGGCATCGGCCAGCATTGCCCGGTCAAGGCGCAGCAGCAGTTTGCGCGCGGCCTCATCCAGTTCGTGCGGATAGACCGGCACCAGGCGAACCCGTAGCTGGCCTGCGTTACGGCCGTGGCGCCCTGGGTAGCCCAGACCGGCAAAGGCATAGTCGAGGCCGTGCGCCGGATACGACGCGATTTCAAGCAGGTGGGTGCCATTCAGCAACGGAATGTCGATCGCCCCGCCATGCAGCAGGCGAAAGATGCCGACTGGAACGGTGCATTCGAGATCGCATCCGTCCAGTTCGAATAGCGGATGCGGGCGAATGGCGATGGCTACCAGCAGGTCGTTGCCCGCATCGCCTTCACGCGGGCGATGCTGTTTCGCAAGGCGCAGGCGTTCGCCCGGCAACATGCCAGGCGGAACTCGGACATCGAGTTGTCGCGTGCTGCCTTGCCAGCCCTGCCCAAGGCAGCCGATGCACGGTGTCTCGCGCACATAGCCCTGGCCACCACAGGCTTCGCACGGATTTTTCGCCCGCCTGACCCGGCCCACGCCCTTGCACTCTGGACAAGCCATCGAGCGCGCATATTGGTGGCGGCCACTGCCATCGCAATCGTTGCAGACCCGCTTGCTGGCCAGGCGGATGGAGCGGGTACAGCCTAGTGCGGCTTCTTCCAGATCAAGTTGCAGCGTCAGGCGAGAGCCGTCGGCATCATCAGTGTCCGAATCCGGGCGGTCAGCGTCAGGCGCATCATCCATCCCGTCGGAATCTGCCACGCCATGGGCCGCTTCCTCGCTGCGGCATGCCTCCCACGCCGCGAGTCGTTGTGGATCGAGCAGCAACTCATACGCGGCCTTGACCACCTTGAACCGTTCCTCGGCTTCGCGGGTCGGGTTGCGATCGGGGTGCCAGCGCATGGCAAGCGTGCGATAGGCGCGCTTGATCTCTGTCGGCGAGGCGCTGCGGTCGAGACCGAGAACAACAAACGGATCATGCATCAAGAAAGTCAGTAGACGCCGTGGAAGGACAGGAAATCCAGAAGGCTTTGGGGAATAGGGGTGACGCCATGTGCACCGTCAATCGCCTTTGCCGACTTTGGGCTGGCATGCGTCGCGATTTCCAGAAAGGCCCGCCGAATAGCACCCCAAGCACTGCCTGATGCCTGGAGAGTGGCTTCCTTCCACTACCGCAGTCTTGTTGCTTGGTCATCAATTCCCCAATTCATCGATGATTGAATGGCCGCTTACGGGAAATCACCCGTCACGAATGTCAGCAATGGAGGAGCGGCTCGACTGGCTCTTGCCGATATCGGCCAAGATGGACACCGCCGTTCGTTACCCGCGAACTTCCCCATTTCCCAAGACGATCCACTTCTGCGAGGTCAGACCTTCGAGCCCCACCGGGCCGCGGGCGTGGAACTTGTCGGTGGAAATTCCTATCTCGGCGCCGAGACCATATTCAAAGCCGTCGGCGAAACGGGTCGAGGCGTTGACCATGACCGAGGCCGAATCCACCTCGCGCAGGAAGCGCATGGCATTGGTGTAGCT
>CAMBRI010000379.1 GCA_945870205.1 Sulfuritalea hydrogenivorans sk43H
ATGACCGCCCATCATCATGGGCATCATTAGCAACATCATGGGGCCGAACGCCTGTGCCGGCGCGGCTGACAAGCCGAGTACCGCAAGGGTGGCGGCAAGGGCGATCTTCAAACGGACCATGTTATTGCTCCAGCACGAAGCGGACGATCGTCATCGCCCCGTTGATCTGGTCAGCGGCGAAGCGGATCTTGCCGCCATCCCTCATCTGGTCGAGCCATGCCATGTCCTTGACCCTGAAAACCATAGTCATGGCCGGCATGCCGTTGGGCAACGGGCCATGGGACACCGTGACCTTGCCAGCAGACTTGTCGACCTTCTTCACCATTCCCTCGGTCAGCGCAGCATTTGCGTTCGGCGTTTCTGACATGGCGCCGTGTCCAGCGTGCCCCCCCTGATCAGAGGCGGCGAGGGCCGGCACAGAAAAACCGACGGTGGCGACGAAAGCGATGGCGGCAATGGTTTTCATGACGTTCTCCTCTGAAAGGCGGTTCAGTGCTGAGCAAAGACGCGTGTCGATCCGTCGGATTGGACCAGCAGCGTCTGATAGGGAATCGGTTTCGAACTTTCCATCCCCGGCGAACCGGGCGGCATGGAGGGAACCGACAGGCCCAGTGCCTTCGGTTTCTCCTTCAGCAGGCGCTGGATGTCGGCGGCAGGAACGTGGCCCTCGACGACATACCCGCCGATCTTCGCGGTATGGCAGGAACCCAGCCGATCCGGCATGCCGAGCTTCTGCCTCACCGCCGGCACGTCCTCCACGTCATGCGCCTTGACCTCGAAGCCGTTCTGCCGCATATGCTCAACCCATTTGCCACAGCACCCGCAATACGGACTTTTGAATACCTCGACCACCGTGGCTTGCGCCATGGCGGCGGAAGCGCCCAGAAGGGAGATCAACAGTAGTGCATATCGGTTGAGCTTCATGACGGAGTTCCTCGGTTGTTCGGATGGATGCAGTCTGCCCCATTCATCCCGACAGGAAGCTGACCCGGAAATTACATTTCTGTTATCTGCACCTTCCTTTTGCCGGCGCTTCTGCGGATGGCCTACAGCATTAATGCTTGTGATCCGTGTGCCCATCTTTCGCGGCGGCCAACGGGGTAAAGCGCGCCTGTTCGGCTGCCTTGCCCGGGAAGGTGATCGACACGACGACCTTCATGTCCGCCGCCGACAGGTACTTGGCCATCCCCTTGAGCCGGTTGTCACCGTCCGGAGCCAGTGTCGCGGTCGCCTTGGTCTTGCCAGCGAGAATAGTCGCCGTGCCGGTCGCACCGCTGGTCGGGATTTTTGTGCCAGCGTGGTCGGTGACATACACGACCACCGCGTTGTCCTTCGCGTCCTTGCTGTCCTTGGCGACCACCAGTTCGTAGTGATAGACGCCAGCCATGCGCAACTGGCCGCCGTTGGGTGCCTTCTGGGTATCCAGGACGTCATCGGTATGGGCCAGCAACACCGGGCTCGCCAGACCAAATGTACTGGCGGCGGCGATCAGAAACAGGGCTTTTTTCATGGAACTCTCCTTGGTTGATGGTACGGGTCAGAAACTTTCTTTTTCCTGGTCGGCCAGCAATCGATCCAGCGGGCGCTGTCCCCATAGCCAGAACATCACCGGGGTCAGCAGGGTATCGAGCAGGGTCGAACTGACCAGGCCGCCGAAGATCACCACCGCCACCGGGTGCAGCACTTCCTTGCCCGGGGCGTCGGCGGAAAGCAGCAGCGGAGTGAGTGCGAAGGCGGCCACCAGCGCGGTCATCAGCACTGGGGTGAGCCGCTCCAGCGATCCGCGGACGATCATGTGCTGACCGAAGGTTTCGCCTTCGAAGGCGCACAGGTTGATGTAATGGCTGATCTTGAGGATACCGTTGCGCGTGGCGATGCCGGTCAGCGTGATAAATCCAACCAGTGCCGCGACCGATAGCGGTTGCCCGGATATCCACAGGGCGATCACGCTGCCGATCAGCGCCAGCGGGATGTTGCCCATGATGATCAAGGTCAGCGCCATCGAGCGATAGCGGCTGTAGAGCACCATGAAAATCATCGTCAGGGACACCAGTGCGAGCAAGGTAATCAGTCTTGCCGCCTGTTCCTGCGCCTGAAACTGGCCTTCGAGTGCGGTGAAATAGCCCTCGGGCAAGGGTTTGGCGGCCAACTCGGCACGAATGTCGGCGATCACCTTCGACATGTCGCGGCCGTCGGTGTTGGCGGAAAGCACGATACGCCGGCGCGAGTTCTCGCGGCTGACCTGGTTGGGGCCGTCGCTTTCCTCGACGCTGGCAATCTTGGACAAGGGCACGTAGCCGGTCGGCGTCTCGATCAGCAGGTCGGCCAATGCCTGCGGCCCGCGCGCGGACTCCGGCAAGCGCACCAGCAGGTCAAAGCGACGGTTGCCTTCGATGATCTGGGTGATTTTCTCGCCCTCGATCATTTGCTCCAGCCCGCGCAGCAGGTTGCCGGGTGCCACGCCGTAGCGTGCTGCCTGTTCGTAGTCGAGGCGAATCTTGATCTGCGGGATCAGCACCTGCTTTTCGATCTGCAGATCGGTCACACCGGGAATCCGCGCCAGCCGGTCGCGCATCTCGGCCGCCAGTCCGCGCAGCGTATCGAGATCGTCGCCGTAGATCTTCAGCGCAATCTGGGCCCGCACGCCGGAGAGCAGGTGATCGAGCCGGTGCGAAATCGGCTGGCCGACGTTTGAGGCGGCCGGCAGGCTGGCAAGCCGCTGCCGGATGTCGGCAATGATTTCGTCACGGCTGCGCGCCGAGGCTTTCAGATCGACGTCCATTTCGGTGTAGTGCACGCCTTCCGCATGTTCATCGAGTTCGGCGCGGCCGGTACGGCGTCCGACCTGCGTGACCTCAGGCACTTGCATCACCAGTTGCTCGGCCAGGGTGGCGATGCTGCTGGATTCGGCGAGCGAAGTGCCGGGATTGAGCAGGACATTGACCGTCAGCGTGCCTTCGTTGAACGGCGGCAGGAAGGAGCGCGGAAAGAAGGGAACGCTCGCCGCGACGATGATGACCAGCGCCACGGCCCCGGCCAGCAGGCTGCGCGCATGACCGAATGACCAGTGCAGTAGCTTCGCATCCCAGCGCTTGAGCCAAATTACCAGCGGGCTGTCGCCGGCGTGGAGCTGCTTCATCCGTGGCAAGAGGTAATAGGCCATCACCGG
>CAMBRI010000380.1 GCA_945870205.1 Sulfuritalea hydrogenivorans sk43H
TCAACCCGTCCGCACGTCAGATAGTACTCTTGTACCTATTGGGCTTCCCTCTGTTTTTCGACATCCAAGCACCTCGGTTGAGCGGGTTGAACTGATACTTAAGGAAATACTGATCAAGTACCGTATCGTCATTCCGGCGAACGCCGGAATCCAGTGCTTTCAAACACCTGGGCACCGGCCTTCGCCGGTGTGACGGACTTAATCAGCGAATCCTTAATCAATTTTTCGATAGCGCCTTGACGCTCTGGATGGCTCATTGACGTTGTTCTTTATCTGTTCAGGGCTTACCTGCTGGCTGGCAAAAAAATGGATCGCGTCCTCGACATCTTCTCGTGGAACGCTAGCGAGGGTGCCGATTTTGAGGATTTCGACTCCTCGCTTGCGTGAAAGCATGTGATCGAGTTCATTCAACATGTAGTTCAGTGACTGTCCGGCCAACAATGGATACTCTGGATAAACAGTTGCTCGCCCCTCTTCGATGTGACAAAGATTGCATACACGACCATAGACTTTACGTCCGCGGGCGCTCTTTTCCATATCGATCGACTGCAAATTCCGAACATAGGGTTGCCGTGCGAAAAACCTTGCCAGGAGCTTCAGGTCCTCGTCAGAAACAGCGTGGGTCATTGCCTTCATTACTTCCGACGGCGTTTGCTGGGTCTTTAGCGCAATCAACCTCTTGAGCAAGTAAGTCTCGTTTTGCCCGGCGAGCGAAGGTATCTCCTGCGTCGCGCTGACTCCGGTCGATCCGTGGCAACCTGAGCATATTTGTATCAAAGCTGGGATGTCAGGTTGCGCCTGCGCACAAAGTGTCGTTGTTGTTCCAAAGAACACCGCAAACAACATCACTGGCAACCGCCATGGTGCGCCTGGAAAAGCTGGTTTCTTTGGTGACACCGCAACAGCCTGACCAAAAACATGCGCAACCACATGGCACTCCATAAGCAAGGGTTTATTCATCGGCGTGTACACGTTGTTCCCTGCCTTTGGTGATAGGCGGAATTGTATCAAGGGGTGGCGGATACGGAGCCGTTACCCTGGACTTGTCAGTCACCAACGAGTGGATGCTGAACGAATGCCGTCCGGAAGAATTCAGCGAACTCAAGACCATGCAGCTCCAGCCCGCGTCGGGGAAACGCCGTCGAACCTCGCACCGAAGTGCACTTGCGCATGACTGGATAGCGCCTTCTGTATTAAGCTTCAGCCATGAACAAGCCTGAGCAGACGCCTGCGCGCGGCGACGACACGAGCGAGCAAACCGCGGAGCAACTCGATGGGCAGTTGCGCGTCGGCCCGTATCTGGTTGAAAAGAAGCTTCTGATCAACGGGCTCGCTGCCACTGCGGCGCTCGCCGTGCTGATCGCGATAACGGTCATTCTGGCTACAGGGCATTATCGTGCGCAGGGAGAGATCGCTCGCCTGCAAAAGGAAGTCGTCCAATTGAACGAAGACAAGCGGGCTGCCGTCGATCGCTACGATCAAATGCGCAGTTCCTATGCGCAACTGCTTGCGGAACGACGCTGCGAAGTCATCGACGGCGTCGAGGACTGCCGATCGGCCGGCCTCATGCGTCCGGAGCGTTTTGTCGAATCGGATCGGCAGTTCCTCGACGGCCGGCGCATGCCCAGAGTGAAGCGCCCGCCGCAGGACGGCGCGGCGATTCCAGAGTCAGCGACGAGGCCAAGCGCGCCTGAAGCCGCTCCCGGGAAGTCGGCTCCGCCTGCCCCGCGGCCGAGCGGCATGATGAGCGTCGATCAACTGGCGCAGGAACTTGGCAAGATCCCCGGGGTAAGCACCGAAAGCGGCAAACCGGTAACTGCGAATCGCGTCGCGGAAGACGCGAAGGGCAAAGGCAAGTCGGGCAAGCCGGCCCCTTGAACTGCCCTCAGGACTTCAACTCAACTGCCCTGAACTCTCGATATCGCGCCAGAGGCAATGCCCCTTGCTCTCCTTGGCAATCTCGCCCAGCACGCGGGCGTGGTCGATGAGTTCAGCCGCGCTGGCATGCAGCACCACCAGCGGCGGACGCTGGCGGGTGCCCCCCGCCGTGTAGTCGACCACCGGGCTGTCGAACTCGATTTCCAGCGAGTTCTGGCCGCGCGTCATGGCCAGGTAGACCTCGGCCAATAATTCGGCGTCGAGCAAGGCGCCGTGCACCTGGCGCCCGGAATTGTCCACGCCGAACTCGGCACACAGGGCGTTCAGGTTGTTCTTCTTGCCCGGCCGCATTTCGCGCGCCATGCGCAGCGTGTCGATCACATCGATGCAGATCTGGTCGATGCTCTCGTACTTCAACAGGCCCAGTTCGTGGTCAAGAAAGCCGACGTCGAAGGCCGCGTTGTGAATCACCAGTTCGGCGCCGCGAATGAACTCCATGAACTCGACCACGACCTCGGCGAATTTCGGCTTGTCGGCGATGAATTCATTGGTCAGGCCATGAATCGCGATGGCGCCCTGGGGGATTTCCCGGTCGGGGTTGATGTAGGCGTGAAAGCGCTGACCGGTAAGCTGGCGACCGAGCAACTCCACGCAACCGATTTCAACGACGCGGTCACCAGTGCGAAAATCCAGCCCGGTGGTTTCGGTATCCAGAATGACTTTACGCACCTCAGCCTCCGTTGCGAACGAGGTCGACGCCGCGCCGTGCCAGCACATCGGCACGTTCGTTCTCGGCATGACCGGCATGGCCCTTGACCCAGATCCATTGAATTTTGTGCTGCGCCGCCAGACGATCCATTTCGCGCCACAAATCCTCGTTCTTGACCGGCTCCTTGTTGGCGGTTTTCCAGCCGCGCCGCTTCCAGCCGTGTATCCATTCGCTGATGCCCTTCTGCACGTACTGCGAATCGGTATGGACGCGGGCCTCCACCGGTTCCTTGAGGGCGCGCAGGGCTTCGATCACAGCCATCATTTCCATGCGGTTGTTGGTGGTCAGCGCCTCGCCGCCAAACAGTTCACGTTCGATGCCGCCCTTGCGCAATATGGCGCCCCAGCCTCCCGGGCCGGGATTTCCGCTGCAGGCTCCATCGGTAAAAATATCGATCATTGATCCACTTTCTGCGTAACGGTTACCAGGGCCTTGGCGCGCGCCATGCGGTCGAGCCAGGTCGGGGTGATCAGGCGCATGCCGTGCTGGCGCTTGACGGCCTGCACGATATACACGGC
>CAMBRI010000381.1 GCA_945870205.1 Sulfuritalea hydrogenivorans sk43H
AGCCAACGTGGTACACCGGCAGCTTCTGCCCGACGCCTGCCATGCGGCAGGGAGTCGAGCAGCGCATATTCAAATCAGATGACCTTCACTCATGCATTTGGTTCCATTGCTTGAGCATAATTCGTGATCACCCGACAGCGTGCGACAACAGTCTTGCCAAGGCTCACCGACAGGCTGACCTCGGTAAGGGCGGCGCAACCCCGTGCCGGGCCTTGCCGCAAGGCCTGAACGCGAAATCCGTGGAAGGAAGCACCCCACCTGCCGTGGCGTACCGCTTCCATGAGCGCCAGCAGTGCGATCGAACGGACCATGCGGATCTCTTCGCTGCTGGGGAAACATGCCAGCTCCACTGCGGCGCCGACGGGCATAGCGCCGGCACTCACGCTCAGCCCCGGCCCTCGGCCGCCTCGCGCCGCGGCTTGAATCGGACCTCGGCCAGCCGTGTGACGCTGAGAAACAGATGGTCGGCGTTCAGATGCAGCGCGCTGCGCTCCTCACCGGTCGCCGTCACCGTCCACTGGGTTTCGGCCAGGCGACCCATGACATGCACGCGCGCACCCTTCTTCACCAGTTGCGCGACCTCCGCGGCATGTCGATCGCCCCAGACATTGACGTCGAGCCAGAATCCACCGGACTGCTCCAGACCACCCTTGCCGTCCTGGCGGTATTCGTCGAAGAACACCCGAAGCTCGGCGACCTGCCGTTCCTCGCTACCGACCATGACCGTCTTCAAAAGTGGCAGGTCCCCCACGTTTCCGGTTCCACTAAACTCGTTCGACATTGCACCCTCCGTTGGTTGATTGACTCATTGAATTCCGATGGGCTGCGAGGCCCAGGATGGAAACCCGCTGATCGCCGGCGCCGACCTCACAGCAACTCCGTGTCCGACTGCGGCATATCCTCGGCCGCGGTGAGCGACGCCTGTTCGAGGAGGCGCAGTTCGGCCTCGCTCAACTTGACGCGCCGCCGCGTATGACGGGGCGCCTGCGCGCAGGTAAAGACCTTGCGCGGGACTTCACCGAAAAGTGCGACCACGGCACGCACACGCTGCTGCGCGAGCGCGTCCGCTCCAGGCAGGAAGTCGCTTCGGCTCAATTGCCGCAGTTCCTCGCGCAGGAGATGCCGCTCCCAGCGGATCGGTTCGAGGAACAAGGCGCGCAGCTCCCGGCCGAGTTCGCGAATCGCCGCCCTGCCCTCGTCGTCGCTCATGCGGTCCTTGTGGATCAGGGTCTTGATCATGCGCACGTAGTAGTCGAACTCGACGATCGCCTCCGCCGTGGCGTAGCCGTACGGACTACGAAACCCGAGCTCGACGGTCTTGGGGCTGCGCGACCCCATCACGGCCAACGACAGGCCCTTGCGCTTGAGGATCTCGATGGCTTCCTCACGCGCGGTGATCACACGGCTCAGATGTGCGCGAATCGCGACCAGACCCTCGTACATGCGGATCAGGATCCAGTCGGCGTAAGGGTTGTCGTTCGCCGACAGGTGCCAGATGGATTTGAGAACCGCCGCAAAGCGCCTGCCTCCAGGGATCGGCTGCAACTTGCTTGCGGCATCCGCACCACGGCCGGTAAAGATCCGATAGGCGTCCTTGGTGTGCAAGCTCATGGTGTCGGGGGTGGCGTCCGCCAGTTGCCCGAGTTGGGCGTTGGCGGCGGGTGTGGCATCCAGCCCGGACTCTTGCTGCAAAATTGCATCAGGTGTTGCCATGGGGGACTCCGTCGTGGTTGAGGTGGTTCCGGATAACGCGAGTGATACGGTGGCGCATTAGCAGTGCTAACGGCCTCGGGGGCACGTTGCTCGGCATTGAGTTGCGCAGACCACTCACGAGCGCTTCTCCGGCGGGCGCCCGGCCTGCATCGCGTCCGCGATCTGTCGCATCTCGGCGCGGCGGGATGCGAGCCTGGCCTGGCGTTCCGGAGTCGCGTGCTCGGCGGCAAGACGCTGCTCCTCGGCCTCGCGCTGCTGGCGCAAGATCAGCTCCTCTCCATGCCTGCGCCTGGACGCCGCAACGCGCTGTCCCAGTTCCGGCACGAACTCGCCGGCGATGGCTCGCCTGACCAGGCCACGCAGGTAGGCCACCGGGCTGGTATGCACCGCGTTCGCCTGCATCCGGGCACTCAGTTCGTCGAGCAAGGCCTGGGCATGCGGCGCGCAGCGCTGAACCAGGGCAAGCGCCGCTTGCCGTTCTTCGGGGAGCAGGGTTTCCGGCAGAATCAGATCACCACCACCCTGCGCGTCTCCCTCGCAAGGGATGGTCTCCGCTGTGAGTGGTTGTTGTACTAAACCACGTGTACTTCTTTGTTTACTTAATTTGGCGCTTTTGTCGAAACTGGGATGGCGTTTTTGTTGAAACTGAAGTGGCGGTTTCGTCGAAACTGTAGTGGCGCTTTTGTCGAAACTGTACTGGCGCTTTTGTCGAAACTGAATTGGCGCTTTTGTCGAAACATGAATGTGGGATTTCTGCATACTGGTTTGCTCTTCTTGTCGAACATTGATTGTGGGAATGCCGCACTCTGGCGAGAGCGGCGATACGATGCGCGCGGCATGCCCGGATTCATCGCCCGCCAGCAGCGCAAGCAGGCAATCCAGCCGGATCCGCGCGAGTCGCTGCGGCGGGACGCCGACCCGGATCTCTTCCCAGATCCCGGCACGCGCCAGTTCCTGCCGCGCGGTCTCCTGTTCGCGGCGCGTGAGGCCGATCTGCTGGGTCCACTCGGCGATCGAATTGCCGACCCAGGCCTGCAACTGCCTGCGCGCCTGCAATCGCGTCAGGTAAAGCGCGCGCGACAGCAGCAGCCCGGCATGAACCCCGCCGCCGATGCCGGCCAGCCGGCGGTGATAGGCGAGCGAGGGCCCCAGGAGTTCCGCGACCGCCGCACCATCGGCCCAGTCGAGAAGCCCGGCAGGCCTGCCGATGCGATCGCTGAGCAGTGCGTCGAGTTGATCGAGGCACAGCCGGAAATGCAGGCGGGCGGGAAAGCCGATGCGCTGCTCCTCGATGATGGCCAGGTCGCGCAGCACCAAGCGGGCCGTGTCTTGCTCCCTGGCGGACAGGCCGGTCTCCATCCGCCACTGCCCGGTGGTCTTGAGGAACCAGCCGCCGGCCTCGTCGATGTCCCGGCCGTGACGGGTCCAGTAGATCGATTGCGAAAGCAACA
>CAMBRI010000382.1 GCA_945870205.1 Sulfuritalea hydrogenivorans sk43H
TGACGGGCGTTCTCGGCGTTCTGCTTGACCGTGGCGTTGAGCTCTTCCATGGCCGAGGAGGTTTCCTCCAGGCTGCTGGCTTGCTCTTCAGTACGGCTCGACAGGTCCTGATTGCCCGCAGCGATTTCCTGCGAGGCAATGTTGATCGACTCGGTGGCTTCCATGATCCGCCCCACCACTTCGCGCAGGCGTTCGATGGTGGTGTTGGTGTCGTCCTTCAACTGGCCGAAGATGCCAGAGTAGTCAGCTTCGATCTTCTGCGTCAGGTCACCCTGGGAGACACGGGACAACACTTCAGAGGTGGCCAGCAAGGCCTGCTGCGTCGTGTCCAGCAGGCCATTGATGCCCTGAGCCAGGGCTAGGAAGAAGCCGTCCTTGCCCGCTGGATCGATGCGATCATCGAGGTGACCGGCACTGGCACTTTGCACGATCACGGAAATTTCCTTTTCGACCAGAAGCTGGTCGGTGCGATCCTGCCATTCGCCAACCGAGCCAAGGCGTTCGCCGCCGCTGTTGAACACCGGACTGGTGACGACCCGGTAGGTTCGACCGCCGATGTCCATTATGGTTTCGGCGGTGCTGCCGAGAGCGGCAAGACGTTTCAGGGCGGCATCCGGATCCGCATACAGGGTGCCTATGCTGCTGCCGACGAAACCATCAACGCTGAAATTTGGATTCTGCGCCTTCAAAGTCGGCTCGATGCGGCGCAGGGTTTCTATCAACGCTCGGTTCGCGTAGATGACATGCCCGGCCGGATCGGCGATGCGCACCGGCGTGCTTACGCTATCGAGCGCGATCTTGATGCGCGTCATCTCGTCGGCCTGACGCTTGGTTTCGGCTATTTCGAAGCCCAGGCGATTCTGCATGGTTTCCAGCCCCTGGCGCACGCGCCCGATTTCGTCGTTGCCGGCAACATCGAGCGGCGTGTCGTACTTGCCTGCCGAGAGTGCGCGAAACGCCGGCAATACGTCGCGATTGAGCGGCACCAGAATCAGGCGATTGACCATCAGATAAATGGCGACCAACAAGGCAAGGATCATTCCGGCGCCGCCTGCTGCAACCAAGGTCCGGATACGGTGGGCCAGCGCTTCGAATTCGTCGATGTAGGTTCCGCCGGCGACCAGCCAATTAACGCCGGGAATGGTTTCGAAGCTAACCACTTTTTCGCGCGGCGAGGTTTCACCCAGCTCTGCGTTCATCCACGGATAGCGGGTGCTGCCCTGCTTCTTGACAAGAATTTCGCGAATGAATTCCCGGCCCGAGGCATCCTTGGCGGCAAGCAGGTTGGCGCCTTCCTTTGCCGGATGCATGATGAGCTTGCCGAGGTCCTTGCCCGGGCTGCCATCGAGAATGTAGAAGTATCCGGTGTCGCCAACCTTGATCGCCTTGACTTCCTTTTTCAGCGAGGCGAGTTCCGCGCTGGCATCGAGCCCGATGAAGGTGGCGCCGATGACCTGCCCGGTCTTGCCTTTGATCGGGCTGTAGCTCGTGAAATACGATTTTCCGAAAAGGCTCACCAGGCCTGCCCAAGGGTTGCCACCAAGCAGGGAACTGCGTGCAGGATGGTCCTGGCCCAGCGCCGTACCCAATGCCCGTTGTCCCTTGTCGTCTTTGACCGAAGTCGCAACGCGCAGGAAGTCTTCTCCCTTGCGCACGAACACCGTGGCTATGGCGCCGGTGCCGCTCGAAAACTCATCCACTTCATCAGGCCGGTTGTTGATCACCTCGCCCTTGCCATGGCGCAATACCGGTGTTGCCTCGCTGCCTTCCAGGGTGATTCCATCATGAAACAGCCCGTCGAATGCGCGGTTGAGCTGCACCGACTCGCGGCGCAAGCCGTCCACCTTCAGCTCGACCATGGTCCGGATCAGCCTGACGTCCCGTTCCAGGTCGCTCATTCCGTTGGATTCGAGGATCCCGCCGATATGCTTGTCCAGCCAAGTGGCGCCGACGCCGAGTACCACTGCAGCTATCAATCCGGATGCCAGTGCCAGCTTGGCCGAAACCGAGGCATCGACAAAACGCTTGGTCACGCGCGCCATGAGCCCTGTCGAGCTCACCCAGCCGTGCTGAACGCGGATGCCTCCCGCCTTGCCATCCTTGAGTTGCCGATAAACCTTGTCGGCGGCTTCGACCTTGTCACGCGCCGGCTTGCGTCGCACCGACATGTAGCCGACCACCTGGTTGCCCTCCCACACGGGGGCGGCGTGCGCTTCGACCCAATAGAAATCGCCGTTCTTGCAACGGTTTTTGACGTAACCGACCCAGGGACGGCCGGCCTTGAGATCCCGCCAAAGATCATCGAAGGCCTCTACCGGCATGTCGGGGTGGCGTACTACATTGTGCGGCTGCCCCATCAACTCGGCCTCGGTGAAGCCGCTGATGTCGAGGAAGTCTTTGTTGATGTAGGTGATCCTGCCCTTGAGATCGGTCTTCGAGACGATCAGGGTCTTATCGGACAGTTGGATTTCGTTGGACGTTACGGGCAGATTTGTGCGCATGATGATTGTCGTGTATCAGGGTTTGATCAAAGCGTCATCGCGTGGCGAGCGCTAGCTCTTGGGCTGTCGTGCCTCAAAACTCCTCCCACTGTTCGCCGGCATCGGCGAGGTGGGGTGGGGCGATTTTTCTTGAACCCGACGTCGGCTTGGCCGGCGGACGACCTCCCGCCAGACGTCGCGGAGTCGCATCGCGCAGCACCGGAGCGGGCAGGGCGCGGCCGCCACTCCCCTCGGCGAGCTTGAACATGCTCATCGTCTGCACCAGACCACGCGCCTGCTCTTCCAGGCTCTCGGCCGCCGCGGCCGCTTCTTCCACCAGCGCGGCGTTCTGTTGCGTCACTTCATCCATCTGCGACACCGCCTGCGTGGTTTGCTCGATGCCCGAGCTCTGTTCGCGCGAGGCCGAAGCAATTTCAGTCACCAGACTGGCCACCTGCTGGAAGCTGGTCACGACTTCATCCATCGTCGTGCCCGCCTGCTGCACCAGCTTGGCACCACTCTCCACCTTGTCGACCGACTCGGCAATCAGGGTCTTGATTTCCTTTGCCGCCGTCGCGCTTCTCTGCGCCAGGTTGCGCACCTCGGTGGCGACCACCGCAAAGCCGCGTCCCTGCTCACCAGCACGCGCGGCTTCCACCGCGGCGTT
>CAMBRI010000383.1 GCA_945870205.1 Sulfuritalea hydrogenivorans sk43H
TGCCGGTGGGCCCCGGCCGCGGTTCCGGCGCCGGTTCGCTGGTGGCCTACAGCCTGGGCATCACCGACCTCGACCCCTTGCGCTACGACCTGCTGTTCGAGCGCTTCCTCAATCCGGAACGGGTGTCGATGCCCGACTTCGACATCGACTTCTGCCAGGAAGGCCGCGACCGGGTCATCGATTACGTCAAGCAAAAGTACGGCGCGCACGCCGTGTCCCAGATCGTCACCTTTGGCACCATGGCGGCCAAGGCGGTGATCCGCGATGTCGGGCGCGTGCTCGACCTCGGCTACAACTTCGTCGACCAGTTCGCCAAGCTGATTCCCAATGAGCTCGGCATCACGCTCAAGGACGCGCTGGACAAGGAGCCGCTGATCCGGCAACGGATCGACAGCGAGGAAGAAGTCGCCGAGTTGTGGGTGCTGGCGCTGAAGCTCGAAGGCCTCACGCGCAACGTCGGCATGCATGCCGGAGGCGTGCTGATCGCGCCGGGCAAGCTCACCGATTTCTGCCCGCTGTATGCGGCGGCGGGCGCCGATTCGGTGGTCTCGCAGTTCGACAAGGACGATGTGGAAAAGGCCGGGTTGGTCAAGTTCGACTTTCTCGGTCTGCGCACGCTGACCATACTCGACGAGGCGGTGCGCCTGGCGAAGGAGGTCGAGGGCGTTGACATCGACCTCGCGACGCTGCCGCTGGATGACCGCGAAACCTACGACGCGGTGTTCAAGAGCGCGAACACCACGGCGGTGTTCCAGTTCGAGTCCGGCGGCATGAAAGACACCCTGGTGCAGGCCCAGCCCGACCGACTGGAAGACCTGATCGCGCTCAACGCCTTGTATCGGCCCGGGCCGATGGATTTCATTCCCAACTTCGTCAATCGCAAGCACGGTCGGGAAAAGGTCGTCTATCCGCACCCCAGCCTGGAACGCGTGCTGGGCAATACCTACGGCATCATGGTGTACCAGGAGCAGGTGATGCAAACGGCACAGGTGGTCGCCGGCTACAGCCTGGGCGGCGCCGACCTCTTGCGCCGCGCCATGGGCAAGAAAAAGAAGGAAGAGATGGACCAGCAGCGCGCCGTATTCGTCGAAGGCGCGGGCGCCAACAACATCGGCGCCGGCCAGGCCAACGAAATCTTCGACGTCATGGAGAAGTTCGCCGGTTACGGCTTCAACAAGTCGCATGCGGCCGCCTACTCGCTGGTGGCCTACCAGACCGGCTGGCTCAAGCAGCACCATCCGGCGGCCTTCGCCGCGGCGACGCTGTCGTCGGAAATGGCCAATACCGACAAGGTCCAGTTCTTCTACAAGGATGCCATCGACAACGGCCTCGTCTTTCTGCCGCCCGACATCAACCAGAGCGGAATCCGCTTCCGGCCGGTCGATGGCAAGACGATTCGCTACGGCCTGGGCGCCATCAAGGGCACCGGCGAGGCGGCGCTCTCGGTGATTCTCAAGGTACGCGATGGGTTTGACAAACCCGGTGGCGCCTTTCGCGACCTCTTCGATTTCTGCCGGCGCATCGACAAGCGCGTGGTGAACCGGCGCGTGATCGAGGCGTTGATCCGCGCCGGCGCCTTCGATGCAATCGACAACCACCGCGCCAAGCTGCTCGCCTCCGCGGGCGTCGCACTTGAAGCGGCGGAGCAGGCCGAGCGCAATGCCATGCAGGGCGGATTATTCGACATGGGTGCCGGGGCGCAGGCAGACACGGCGCACTATGTCGAAGCGGCGCGCTGGACCGAGCGCGAACAGCTGATGAACGAAAAGCCGGCCCTGGGCTTCTTCTTCTCCGGCCATCCCTACCACGCCTATGCAGCCGAGCTGGCCGCCTTCGTCAAGCGCCGCCTGGGCCAACTGGAACCGCAGCGCGAGCCGGTGCTGCTGGCCGGCGTGGTCATGTCCACCCGCACCCAGATGACCCGCCGCGGCAAGATGGCCGTGGTGGTTCTCGACGACGGCACCACCCAGCTCGAAGTCACCGTGTTCAACGAGCTGTGGGATGCCGAGCGGGCCAAGATCAAGGAAGACGAACTGCTGCTGGTCGAAGGCAAGGTACAGAAGGACGACTATAGCGGCGGCCTGCGCATCACCGCCGACAAGCTCTACACCCTGGCCGAAGCGCGTGGCCGTTTTGCGCGCAGCCTGCGCCTGACCATGAATGGCGGGTCAGATGCCAAACGCCTGCAGGCCTTGCTCAGCCCGTTTCGCAACGGACCCTGCCCGGTGCGGCTCGCCTATCGCAATGGCGATGCGACGGCCGAGCTGCCGCTGCCCGAAAACTGGCGCGTGCGGCTCGACGATGCCCTGATCAAGGGGCTGGCCGACTGGCTTGCGCCAGAGAATGTAAAGGTCATCTACCAGTGATCACGCTGATCGACAACAAGCTGCTGGATGAGGTCTGTGCCGAAGCCGCGGCCAGTCCGCGCCGACGCAAGAACCGCAATTTCCATCCGGCGGACGAGCACCCCGGACATCGCCTGCTGAATGCACTGCAGGCGGATACCTACATTCCGCCGCATCGCCATCTCGATCCGAACAAGGACGAGACCTATGTGGTCCTGCGTGGCCTGCTCGGGCTGATCATTTTCGATGACACCGGCGCCGTGCTTCAGGTCGAGACATTGGGCGCTGCGGCGCCCGGTGTGTCGGGAAATCCGCTACGCGCGCAGGCAAGCGCGCTTGGCGTCGATATCCCTCACGGCACCTGGCATACCGCAGTGGCGCTGGAAGCCGACACGGTGTTCCTCGAAGCCAAGGCCGGCCCCTACCTGCCCTTGACCGACGTCGAACGCGCACCGTGGGCGCCCGCTGAAAATTCTCCCGAGGCCTTGCCCTACCTGGCCATGCTCAAAGCCCGTGTGCTGCGGTAAGCCGGTTCAGGAAACGATATAGGCCCCCGCTCCGGTCGACAGCAGCTTGCCGTCGGCGCCGTGAAATTCCATGCGGGTGGTGGCGACGCGGGAGCCCAGGCGCAGCACTTCGGCAAAGAGCTCGAAGTGCTCGCCAATGCCGGGACGCAGGTAGTCGATGCGCAGATCGATGGTGCCGAGCTTGCCGAAGCGATGCAGGCGCTGGTGCGGC
>CAMBRI010000384.1 GCA_945870205.1 Sulfuritalea hydrogenivorans sk43H
TGCGGCGACTATAATCCGCAGCTTCGGAGGATTCCTTGACCATTCACCACTTTCAGCTTCAGGGCGAGTTCATCGAACTGAACGTCCTCCTCAAACTGCTGGGCCTGGCGCCTTCCGGTGGCGCCGCCAAGGCGCTGATCGCCGAGGGAGCCGTGGCAGTGGATGGCGAGACCGAAACCCGCATCCGGCGCAAGCTGCGACCCGGCCAGGTGGTGCGCCTTGCGGCCGACGAAATCCGCATCGCCGCCGCTGATGTTGTCCCCGACACCGCCCACTGACTCTTGCCTGAACTGAATCCTTCATGACCATACAGTGGTTCCCCGGCCACATGACTTCGGCCCGCAAGAAGGCGGCCGAAACCATGGCGCTGACCGACGTGGTGATCGAGGTCTGCGACGCACGCCTGCCCGAGGCCAGCAGCAACCCGATGATTCGCGAGCTGCGCCTGCACCGCCAGCGCCCGTGCCTCAAGCTCTTGAACAAGTCCGACCTGGCCGACCCAACGGTGACCCAAGCCTGGCTCGACCATTACAACAGCCAGTCCGGCGTCAAGGCGGTGGCGATTTCAAGCAAGAAGCCGGGCGAGGCGGCGCGCGTGCCGGGGCTGTGCAAGCTCCTGGCGCCGCACCGCAGCGACGGCATCAAGCCGCTGCGCATGCTGATCATGGGTATTCCCAACGTCGGCAAATCGACGCTGATGAATGCGCTGCTCAAGCGCCGCGTGGCCGCGGTCGGCGACGAGCCGGCGGTGACCAAGTCGCAGATGTGCATCGACCTCGGGCCCACCATGAGCATCACCGACACGCCGGGCCTGATGTGGCCGAAGATCACCCACGACAGCGACGGCTTCATGCTCGCCGCCAGCCACGCCATCGGCCGCAACGCGGTGATCGATTCGGAAGTGGCGATCTTTCTGGCCGGACTGCTGTTGCAGAACTACCCGGCGTTGCTCGCCGAGCGCTATGGCATCGCCGTCGACGGCATGGATGGCGTTGCTGTGGTCGAGGCAGTGGCCAGGAAGCGCGGCTGCATAGTCAAGGGGCGTCGCGGCGGCGAACTCGATCTGGAAAAAGCGGGGATGGTCCTGCTCACCGATTATCGCGGCGGCAAACTCGGCCGCATCAGCCTGGAGACCCCGGCCAGCCGCGCCGCGATGCTGGCGGCACCCAGGCCCGCGATCGATCCGACAACACCCGAGTAGTCGCCGCCGGCAACGCGGTGGCCAAGTGCGCCCCGTTATTCCGCACTGCAGCATTTAACCCCGGCTGCGTCAATGCTTTGCAATTACCCGCTTTTCATTCAATCGCCCTGCCTTGAGGGGCCGCAGGCCGGCGTGCCATGCTCATTGGCCGGCGAAAATCACAAAAAGTCGTTTACAGCCAAGGACACAATCAGTATCATTCTGCTTGTATTACAGAACTATGTTCCACCTAGCAGAACTACAAGATTCAGCCGCCAGTTTTTGCCCGGACCGAATTAATAACAGGAGAAGACACCCATGAAGAAGACGTTTGCCCAAGGCCTTGCGCTTGCCGCGAGCACACTGATGATCGGCGGTAGCGCTTTCGCCCAGGTCAAGATTGCCTACATCGACCCGCTCTCGGGACCCTTTGCCAACGTCGGCGAGGCTGGGTTAAAACAGTTCAAGGAAGCCGCCGAAATCCTGGTGAACCAAAAGGGCGGCATCATGGGCCAGAAGCTCGAATACGTCGGCTTCGACAACAAGGGCAGCCCTCAGGAAAGCCAGATCCAGCTAAAGGCCGCGATCGACCAGGGTTTCCGCTTCATCACCCAGGGCAACGGCTCGGGCGCCGCACACTCGCTGATCGACGCGGTCAACAAATGGAACGCGCGCAACCCGGACAAGACCGTGCTCTTCTTCAACTATGCGGCAGTCGATCCGACACTGACCGGCGAGAAATGCAGCTTCTGGCATTTCCGCTTCGACGCCAACACCGAAATGAAGATGGAGGCCATCACCAGCTTCATGGAGACGGACAAGAAGATCAAGAAGGTCTTCATCATCGGCCAGGATTACGCCCATGGCCACCAGGTGGCCAAGGCCGCCAAGGAAATGCTGGCGAAGAAGCGCAAGGACGTCCAGATCGTCGGCGAGGACCTGCATCCGATCGGCAAGGTCAAGGACTTCGCGCCCTATATCGCCAAGATCAAGGCCTCCGGCGCCGACACGGTGATCACCGGCAACTGGGGCACCGATCTGACGCTGCTGGTCAAGGCGGCCAAGGATGCGGGGCTCAAGACGCGCTTCTTCACCTACTATGCCGGCGGCCTCGGCACGCCACACGCGATGGGTGCGTCGGGCGACGGCCAGGTGCTGCAACTCACCGAATGGCACATGAACGTGCCGACCAAGTCGACCGAAAAGTTTGCGCTCGACTTCAACAAGAAGTATCCCGGCATCTACTTCTACTACCTGCGCATCAATACCATGACCGAGATGGTCGCGAAAGCGATGAACACGGCCAAATCGACCGATCCGAAGGCGGTCGCCCTGGCGCTGGAAGACATGCGTCACCCGGCCGAGAATGGCGAAGTCTGGATGCGCAAGAGCGACCACCAGATCATGCAGCCACTGGTCATCTCGGTATTCAGCAAGGCCGATGGCAAAACGGTCAAACATGATTCCGAAGGCACGGGCTACGGCTGGAAAACGCTGGCCTCGGTTTCCCAGCGCGACTCGCAACTGCCGACCGCCTGCATCATGGAAAGACCCTGAACGGGCGAGCCGGACAAGCAGGGAGGACTTGCTCCGAGGCCTTCCCGGCTCGCCCGGCAGGGCCATGTGTGGCCCGCCCCCTCCCAACCTCCCCCTCGCGGGGGAGGCGATTGATCGGCTCGCTGCGCTCGGCAATCAAGGCGGATTCATCCGAAGCCGGATTGCCTTTGTCTTGAACCAGGCTTGAGGATGCAATGGAATTCGTCGTCATTTCACTGCTGAACGGCATCACCTACGGCTTGCTGCTGTTCATGCTGTCCAGCGGACTGACGCTGATTTTCAGCATGATGGGCATCCTCAATTTCGCCCATGCCAGCTTCTACATGCT
>CAMBRI010000385.1 GCA_945870205.1 Sulfuritalea hydrogenivorans sk43H
CGCGGGTCGATGGCCAGAGCACGGGCAATGATCTTCTCCGGTTCGCCGCTCAGCCGCCGCCCCTGCGCCATCGCCATGATGTCGGCGTAATCGGCAAGCAGATTGGCGCTGGGCGGCAATAGCGTGGTCGCCCGCCCGAACGCCGCCGCCGCTTCCGGGAAGCGACGCAACGACGAGTAGGAACGGCCCAGCATCAACCATCCTTCACCATCATCCGGATTGTTCTGCAACCTTTCCGCCAGTTTGGCCGTCATGGCCTCGATCTGCTGCGGGGTCAGGGCGTGGCTGCCGGCTTCCGCCGCAGCTTGCGGCCTGAGCGACTCCGGCGTGCCCAGCTTCCAGTACAGGCCTACCACCAGGGCCGGCATGGCCAGGCCGAGGACGGCAGCCAACGCCAGTTTGCGCCCCGGCTTGAAGGCAGTCGCCGACCCGCCGCCTGAGCCATCTTCGAGCGCGCGACGTTCGAGTTCTGCCTGCTCCTCGACAAACATCGTGGCGTCGAGCAGCCCGGCCTTGCGCTGGTCCTCGAGATCGCTCAGCTGATCGCGCAACACGGCAATGCTGAGTTCGCGCGAACTGCCCACCTGGCGTTCCCGGTCTTTCAGCACCAAGGGCAGCAGCACCAGCGCCAGCACCGCCAGCGTCAGGATCACGGCAATGGCAATGAATGCGTTCATGACTGATCGCCTTCGCGCTTGCCGAGCAAGGCAACAGCCTGCTGGTGTTCGTTCTCGGTGAGCTGCGTCGCCGCCTGTGCGCCACGCTTGCGCAGCTTTGTTCCGAGGAAAGCCAGGCTGATGATCAGCAGCAGAAATGGGCCACCCCAAAGTACCCAGGTCGTGCTCTTCACCGGCGGCCGGTAAAGAACGAAATCGCCATAGCGCTGCACCATGAAATCCATGATCTCCTTGTCATTCTTTCCGGCAACGATCATGCTGCGAATCTCGCGCTTCATGTCGGTTGAAAACGAGGATTGCGAATCGGCGATGCTCTGCCCCATGCAAGTCAGGCAGCGCAAGTCTTCAGCAAGCTTGTTCACCCGCGCCTCGACCACCGGGTCACCTACCGGCTGCGCCATTCCCTCCGCACCGATCGCCGGCTGCAGGCCGATAAGCATCAGCAGCACCACAAAACAACTCCGCAGCGCCAGGGCCAGGCGTTGTGCTCCGGCGAGACATTTTCCAATTCGATCAGCCACGGGCAAGCTCCTCCGCCAGCGGCAGGATCTTGGTCTTCAATGCCTCCGCCGTTACCGGGCCGATATGCTTGTAGCGTATCACCCCGTTCTTGTCGATGAGAAAGGTTTCCGGCACGCCATACACGCCGAAGTCGATGCCCACGCGGCCGTCGGCATCGACCGCCGAAACCAGGTAGGGGTCGCCACCGTGCTGATTCAGCCAGGTCATCGCCGCTGCGCGCTCGTCCTTGTAGTTGAGTCCGATGATGGTGATCTTCTTCTGCTGATTCAGATCGATCAGTACCGGGTGTTCCTGGCGGCAGGATACGCACCAGGAGGCCCAGACGTTGAGCAGCCAGACCTTGCCGCGCATGTCTTCGGCGGAGATGAACTTGTCGCTGGCATGCAGTTGCGCGAGGCGGAAGGACGGCACCGGTTTGCCGATAAGGGGTGAGGGAACCTCGCGCGGATTCAGCCGCAAGCCGGCGGCAAGAAAGCCGGCCAGCACCACAAAGGCGACCAGGGGAAAAAGAAAACGCCGCATCAAGACTCCTTAAACGGTAACAGCGGGGCTGGTGTCCGCAACATCCGAACGCTGCCTGATCCGGTATCGGCGATCGGACGCCGCCAGCAACCCGCCCAGGGCCATCAGCAGGCAGCCGCACCAGATCCAGCTGATCAATGGCTTGTGCTGGACGCGCACAATCCAGGAAACCTCGTCGACCGGTTCACCGAGCGAGACATACAGATCGCGAAACACATTGGTATCGATCGCCGCTTCCGTCATCGGCATTTTCTGCACCAGGTACATGCGCTTTTCCGGATACATGACCGTCACCGGGCTGCCGTTGCGGCTGACATTGATCGTGGCGCGAGCGGCGACATAGTTGGGGCCACGCACCTCGCCAATCGACATGAGCTGGAAGTCGTAGCCCCCCGCGGTGGCCCGTTCGCCCGGCTGCATTTTCACTTCGCTGGCGGTTTCATAGCCCTTCACCATACTGACGCCGAAAATGAACACGCCGATGCCGACGTGGGCCAGCAGCATGCCCCACTTCGCCAGTGGAACCGATGCTAGCCGCTGGCCGAAAGAGGCATTGCCGCCGCGCTCGCGCAGATGTTCGAGCAGCACGGTAACGCTCGACGCGACGGCCCAGAAACCCAGCAGCAGACCGAAGGCCAGCAGCGGTGACCAGCGTCCCAGCAGCAGCGGCAACACCATCGCCGCCACCACGGCAAAGCCCACCGCCCAGCGCAGGCGCGGCCAAAAATCGATCAGCCGCGTCTGCTTCCAGCGCGCGAAAGGTCCCAACCCCATCAGCAGCACCAGCGGCGCCATCAGCGGGACGAACACCGCTTCGAAGTAAGGAGGTCCCACGGAAACTTTGCCCAGGCCAAGCGAATCGAGGAACAGCGGGTAGAGCGTGCCCAGCAGCACGGCGCCCGCGGCCACCACCAGCAGCACGTTATTCACCAGCAGGAAAGTCTCGCGCGACCACAGTTCGAATTTGCCCCCCATGCCGACCGAGGGCGCGCGCCACGCATACAGCAGCAGGGAAATGCCGACCACCGCCACCAGGAAACCCAGCACGAAGACGCCGCGTTTCGGATCGGTGGCAAAGGCATGCACCGAGGTCAGCACGCCCGAGCGGACCAGGAAGGTACCCAGCAGCGACAGCGAGAAGGCCATGATCGCCAGCAGCACGGTCCAGTTCTTGAACCCGCCGCGCTTTTCGGTCACCGCCAGCGAGTGGATCAGCGCCGTGCCGACCAGCCAGGGCATGAAGGAGGCGTTCTCCACCGGGTCCCAGAACCACCAGCCGCCCCAGCCCAGTTCGTAATACGCCCACCACGAGCCGATGGCAATTCCCAAAGTCAGGAATAGCCA
>CAMBRI010000386.1 GCA_945870205.1 Sulfuritalea hydrogenivorans sk43H
TGAAGAGTGAGTTTCTCTCCCATGCGGCGCATGAGCTGCGCACGCCGATGGCGAGCATTCATGGCTTCACGGAACTGCTGCTGGCGCAGGAGTTCAGCGAAGCGGAACGGCACGAATTTCTGGAAACGATATTCGGACAGTCGCAACTGATGATATCAATCATCAACGAGCTGCTCGACCTGGCCCGCATCGAAGCGCGGCGCGGCAAGGACTTCATCATTGAGCGCGTCGAAGTCGGCGAATTGCTGCACGGCATCGTCGCCGGCTTCAAGCCGCCGCAAGGCCGCCTTTTACCTCAAGAGCCGCTCATCGAAGAGCCGCTCTGGGTAAGCGCAGACCGCAAGAAGCTGATTCAAGCCGTCAGCAACGTGATCTCCAATGCGTACAAGTATTCACCCGGCGGCGGCACGGTGGGCATCGAGTTGGTGTCGCCGACCAGCGACGTCCCGCTGTTCGGCATCCGCATCACCGACCACGGCATCGGCATGACTCCGGGACAGCTGACGCGTGTCTGCGAACGTTTCTACCGCGCCGATGCGTCTGGGCAAATTCCGGGAACAGGTCTTGGCATGAGCATCGTCAAGGAGATCGTCGAACTGCACGGCGGCCAACTGGAACTTGCCAGCAAAGTCGGCGCCGGCACCACGGTGACGATCTGGCTACCTGCCGCCAGGATGGAAGCGGAATCCACAGAGGTTGATGCCTTTCATCCGGCAGTAGTTCCTCATATGAGCCAATCATGACCATCACACAACGCTTCAATTCACTGCTGCTTGGCGCCTTCTTCTGCGCGGCCCTCCTCGGCGGACTGCTCATCTTCGAGATTGGCCGGGTATACGACTCGGCCAATCTGGCCAACACCAACATTGTCCCTTCGATGCTGATTCTGGACGATGCCACCCGGAGTTTCGGGCAGCTCCGCGTGCGGCTCCATCGCCTTCAGCTAAATCGTGATCCCGCAAAACGTCCGGAAATCGAAAGCTCGATCGTGACAGCGAAAGCAGAACTCGGGAAAGCCATGAAGGACTACGAGCCGCTGCTTCTGGACGAGAAGGACCGGCGTCTGTTGGCGGCCGACAACGTTGCGCTGAACCAGTATCTGGGGTTCGTCGACGTAATCCTGTCCGGCTCCGACCGAAGCTGGGACGGCAACATGGTACTGATGGAACGTGCCTTGCCCGTCGCTGAGAAGCTGAATGAGGCGCTCGACGCTCACATGCATCACAACATGGAACTCGGCAAGCAAAGCGCGGCAGACGGCGCGGCGACAAAAAACAACGCCATGTGGCTGATATCGATTCTGGGCGGTGCGGTTGTCATTGCAGTATTTGCATTTGGCTTCCTGATCGCGCGCGGCCTGTCGCGGGCGATGGTGCAAAGTTCAACGGTTGCCGGTCGGATTGCCAGGGGCGACCTTTCCTCAAACATTACCGTGCAGGGCGATTACGAGACGGTCGCAATGCTCGGATCGCTGCAGACCATGCAAGATAGCTTGTCGCAGATCGTCGACGAGATTCGCAGCCTGGTAAAGGCCGCCGCCGTGCGAGGCGACTTCAGCATCAGGATGAGCCTGAGTGGCAAGGATGGTTATATCCGGGACCTGTCCGGACTGCTCAACCAGCTTGCTGACCTCACCGAAGCCGGTCTCACCGACTCGGTGCGTGTGGCCAACGCCATGGTCAAGGGCGACCTGACGCAATCTCTCAGCCGCAACTACCCGGGGCGATTCGGCGAGATGGCCGACGCGCTCGCTTCTTTGCAGCGGGTAAGTGTCGAGCTGGCAGATCAGCGCTGGGCCAAGGAGCAACTCGCCACCGTTCTCGGCAAGGTACAGCTCGCCGATTCGATGGAGGAATTCGGTGAAAAGGCACTGGCGGAGCTGTGCCCGGCCGTGGGGGCCGCGCAGGGCCTGATGTACGCCGACATCGACGGTGCCAAGGTGCAGCGCCCGATCGGGGGCTACGGGCGCGCCGCGGATGGCCCCGCCTACGCGCGCGGCGAGAGCCTGGTCGGGCAGTGCGCGCGGGACATGCAGCCGCTAGTGCTGGACGACCCGACCGGCAGCGTTCTGCGGCTCAGCTCGGGGCTGGTCGACGCTCCACCACATCACGTCGAACTGCTGCCGCTGGTGCTGCGCGGCGAGGCCATCGGGATCGTCGAGTTGGCCTTGCTCGCGCCGCCGGACGCGCGCCGCCGGTTGTTGCTCGACGCTTTGCCCGCGGCACTGGCGCCGCTGCTCGAAGTGCTGCGGCGCAACCTGCGTACCGAAAAGCTGGCTCGCGAAATCCAGATGCAGGCCGAGGAACTCGATGCGCAGAAGCAGGAATTGCTGACCAGCAGCGAGTCCCTGCGGCAAGCCAATACCGTTCTCAACGAGATTCTTGCGGCCGCCACCGAGATCGGCATCATCGGCAACGATCTGGCCGGCCGCATCACGCTCTTCAACAGCGGTGCCGAGCGCATGCTTGGCTGGGACGCCGATGAAGTCATCGGCCGTGAAAGCTCGGCGCGCTTCCATGTCGCCGAAGAAGTCGAAGTGGCCGCCGCCGAGATTCACGCCGAGTTTGGATGCAACATCAGCGGCATGCTTTCCATCCTGTCGCGCACTGCGGCCACCGGGCGCGATAGCCGCGAGTGGACGCTTGTGCGCAAGAACGGCACGCGCTTCGCCGGACTGCTGCTGACAACCACAGTGAAGGGTGCCGACGGCGTTGCCACGGGTTACCTCGGCATCGTTCAGGACATCAGCGTACGCAATACACTGGAACAGGAGATGCGCCGTGCTCGCGAGCTGGCCGAGGAAGCCTCGCGCATGAAGTCAGACTTCCTTGCCAACATGAGCCACGAAATCCGCACTCCGATGAACGGCATCATCGGCATGACGCATCTGGTGCTGAATACCGAGATGACGCTGCGCCAGCGCGACTACGTCAAGAAGATCCAGCTTTCCGGCCAGCATCTGCTGCGCATCATCAACGACATTCTCGACATTTCCAAGATCGAGGCCGGCAAGCTCGCCATCGAGCACACCGACTTCGAGCTCGAG
>CAMBRI010000387.1 GCA_945870205.1 Sulfuritalea hydrogenivorans sk43H
CCGGAAACCCACATTGCGGTGGTGCATGCCAAACGCATCGTGGCCTACATGGAAGGCGCCTGGAATCTGGCGCGCAAGGAGCTCGGTACCCTGCCGCGCGCCGTGAATTTCATCTCCGGCCCGTCGCGCACCGGCGATATCGAGCAGACGATTGTTTTGGGTGCGCATGGCCCCTACCGTGTGCATCTGGTCATCGTCGAGACCTGAAGTGCGGGCACTGCTGCTTATTGCCGCGCTGCTTTTCGCCACAGCGCCGGGGCCGACCCTTGCCCAGATCGGCGACGAAATTCTGCCGCCGGTGTTCGTCGAAACCTTGCTCGAACTGCCTGACGATGCGGCACAGGCGGCCAAGTCGGGCAAGCGCCTGCTGCTGTATTTCGGGCAGGTGGGCTGCCCCTACTGCAAGGAACTGATGCAGACCAGTTTCACGCAGAAGACCATCGTGGACAAAACCGCGAAACACTTCCTGCCAATCGCCTTCAACCTGTTTGGCGATCGCGAGGTGACCTGGTTCGACGGCAAGGTGCGCAGCGAAAAGGAGTTCGCGAAGTTCCTCAAGGTGCAGTTCACGCCCACCGTGCTGCTGCTCGACGAAAAGGGCAATGTCATCGCACGCATCAACGGCTATTACCCGCCGCATCGTTTTTCGGCGGCGCTTGATTATTCGGTGAAACGGCTCGAAGGCAAGCTGTCGTTTGCCGAGCACATGCAGGCCGTGCGGCACACCGGCGCCAGCGCTGCGCTGCACGACCAAGCCTTCTTCATCAAGCCGCCCTTCAAGCTTGCGCGCAAGCCTGGCGGCAAACCGCTGGCGGTGCTGTTCGAGTCACGTCACTGCGAGCCCTGCGACGAACTGCATCAGGAAGGCTTCAAGCGCGACAAGACGCTGGCAGCGATTGCCATGCTCGATGTCGCGCGCTTTTCATTGTCGGGTCGCGAGATGCTCACCACGCCGGATGGACGCAGCACGACGGCGGACGCCTGGGGCAGGGAATTGAAGATCAGCTACACGCCGAGCGTGGTGTTCTTCGACGATGCTGGCCGCGAAGTGTTTCGCATCGAGGCCTATGTGCGCCCCTTCCACTTCACCTCGTCCTTCGAATACGTGGCCAGCGGCGCCTACCGCAAGGAACCCGAGTTTCAGCGCTTCCTGCAGAACAAGGCCGAGCACATGAAGCACGCCGGAGAAAAGCTTGACCTGTGGCGCTGAGCCGGGACGAGACTATTTGCCGGATGCGGCGGCTTTGCGGCGCAGCACCTCCCGGCCGATTTCCAGATAGTGCTCGCGCGTTTCCGACTCGATCGTGGAACGCGCCAAACCCAGCGGTAGCACCGTGTCGGGTACGGCTTCCGACTGATAGCGGATGCGCGTTGCGCCGGCCGCCGACTCCAGTCGGGTGATGCCGCGAAAGCGTTTCATGTTTCCTTCAACCATGCGCGATTCAAATCCTTCAACAGGGTTGAGCGTCAATTCCCGGACCGATTGAAACTCGAAGGTAAAAGGCCCGAAGCCGCCCTTGCCCGATTGGGCTACCCGGACCACGTTGCCGTGGCGGGCAAGTACCTTGCTTGCGGTGATGTTGGAGATGAAGCGGGGCAGGTTCTCGAAGTCGGTCAGCACGTCCCAGACTTCACGGGCACTGGCCGGAATGATCGCTTCGGCTTCGATGCGCACCACTCCGTCCTGGATTTCGACGCGCACGGAAACGTCATCGGCGGCATCGGGCGCCGCTGCCCACGTCATACCCGAAAAAAATGCAAGCCACAGCAAGGCGGCAAACCTGTTCATCGCGCTCCCCTCCAGCGTTTCTCCAGCTCGATGATACACATCGCCACCAAGGCGATGACGGTGATCTCGCCCCAGGCGCGCGGACTTATCGGCGCCGTGGCAAAGGCGGCGTTGAGCGGCGCCCAGTAGGTGATCGCCATCTGCAGCGCCAGTTGCAAGCCGGCGCCGGCCCAGACCCAGGGGTTGGAAAAGGCGGCGACGGCCGTGACCGGCAGGCGCAGCGAGCGGCAGTTGAACAGATAGACGATCTCGATCGCGACGAAGACGTTCATGGCGATGGTGCGCGCCTCGGGGAGTGGCAGTCCGCGTTCCACCGCCAGCAGGAACATGCCGAAGGATCCGGCCAGCATCAGTATGCCGACCAGCACGATGCGTCCGATCAGCACGCCATCGAGCACGGGAGATCCCGGCGGCCGTGGCGCTCGGTGCATGATGCCGCGCTCCGGCGGTTCGAAGGCCAACGGCAGTCCGAGCAGGACGGCGGTGGTCATGTTGATCCAGAGGATTTGCAGCGGCGTGATCGGCAAGGTCACGCCGGCGACGATGGCGGCGAGGATCACCAGGCCTTCGCCGAAGTTGGTCGGCAAGGTCCAGGTGATGAACTTCACCAGGTTGTCGTAGATGCCACGGCCTTCCTCGACCGCTGCCTCGATGGTGGCGAAGTTGTCGTCGGTCAGTACCATGGCCGCCGCTTCCTTGGCCACGTCGGTACCGGAGAGGCCCATGGCGATGCCGATGTCGGCCTGCTTGAGCGCCGGGGCGTCGTTCACGCCGTCACCGGTCATCGCCACCACCTCGCCTTGCGCCTGCAGGGCGCGCACCAGGCGCAGCTTCTGTTCCGGTTCGACGCGGGCGAACACATCGACGCGGGCGACGGCCGCACTTAAGCCAGCGTCATCGAGAGTTGCCAGCTCGCGCCCGGTCAGAACTTCCGCCGCCGTGCCATCCCTGACGATACCGATCTGCGCAGCGATCGCCCGCGCCGTTTCGGCGTGGTCGCCGGTGATCATTTTCACCTTGATGCCCGCGGCGTGGCAGGTGCGTATCGACGCGATGGCCTGCTTGCGCGGCGGATCCATCATGGCGGCGAGGCCGAGGAAGACCAGGTCGCTGTCCAGCGCCGCTTCGCCCAATTCGCCGTCGGCCGGTGCATCGCGCCGCGCCAGCGCCAGCACGCGCAGGCCGCGGCTAGCCATGCCGGCGGCGGCCACAGCGATCGGTTCGCGTCCGGCCGCATCGAGCGGTACTACG
>CAMBRI010000388.1 GCA_945870205.1 Sulfuritalea hydrogenivorans sk43H
CGCAGCCAGTACGGCATCGAAGACACTCGGCAGGCGCTGGTCGAAGCGCGCCAGTCAGGGGTCCGTTCGTTCTGCGTGACCCTCGACAAGAGCGGCGCCGATTACCTCAAGTACATGTACGGCCCGGCCGCTTTCGCGGTGCTCGACGATGTGCGCAAACTGCCGCTGAAGATCGCCGACATCTACCGCAAGCTGACTTTCTAGCGACTTTCGCAATCGCGCTTATGGCGCCCTGCACCGCGGAAACACCGCCGTTATGACGATCATCTATTGGAAGTAGTAGCGCAGGCTGGGTTTGATCGCTTTGAGGCAATCCCTTGCCGAGCCACCATGGATCACGGCATCGCGGTAACCAACGTAATACAGCGACCAGATACCGACGACCCGGGCCTGAACATCTTCCAGCCCGGCATCCTGCATCCATCGGACCACTGGGGTGACCAGCTGGCCGACTTGCTCGACAACGCGGCGTTCCTGCTCTGCCGACCACATCCAGCCGAAGGCCGCGCCAACGGACCGGATGGGCAGGTACTGGATGTCGAACTTGTAGAGTTCGCGCAGGTAGCCGCACGTGCGGTCCAGCGCGCCAGTTCTCCTGACCCGTTTGCACAGCGCGGGAATGAGCTCGATCTGCTCCCGGTTCAGTTCAATGATCAGTTCGGCAAGGATGTCGGTCTTGGAAAGCTTGAGGCGATAGACCTGGACGGGCTGCTTGCCAACCGCCTCGGCGATGTCGCGCATACCCACTGCTTCATAGCCGCGCTCCATGAAGAGCTTCCGCGCGGCTTCGAGAACCTGCCCTTTCAGTGAAACTGCGTTTCGGTTCGACATCATGTCATTTTGACTGGGCCTGTACAAAAATGTAAACTTGTTTACGCCGTCTGCGCATCAACCCTACACCGACGATTGCCGGGCATGAGAGGCAGACATTCACCGCGACAGAGCCCGGGCAGCCAATGAAACTTCCTTCGACTCCATCTTCAGGAATACTTGCGCGGATACCGTTTTCGGTTCTCGTCGCCGTCGTGCTTCTGTTGGTAACGATCGCGTCGGCCGTTACCGTCTATCGTGATTATCAGAACGCAATCGAGCAGGAGTTCCGCTTGCTTGAAGTGCAGGCGGGCCAGCGTGAAGCCGCGATTTCCGGTGCGCTGGAGAGCGTCAACCTGCTGCTCGGCAGCCTTGTCGAAGATATCAATCAGAACCCGCGATTGTCCTCCGGCGAGAAGAATCGCTCGCTGAAAGACGCACTGCGACTGCTGCCGCAGTTGCGCAGCCTGTTGATCACGGACGCCAGCGGCCGCGTCACGGCCAGCAACAATGAGCAACTCCTGGGTTTCGACGCAGCGGGCCGCGAGTATTTCATCAGGCACCGCGACGCCCCGCTGGATCAGAGCTTCTTTGTCGCCCGGCCGTTCAAGACTGTTACGGGCGTGTATGCCACTACGCTGTCAAGGGCAGTCGTCGACAAGAAGAACCATTTTTCAGGCACGATCGTGGCGACGTTCGAAAGCTCGTATTTCAACGATGCCCTGAAGTTCGAACTATCGACGCCAGGCATGAAAGCCCTCCTGATCCACCGCAATGGCGACATCCTCACGCACATTCCGGATACCCAACTGGTGGGCAAGAGCCTTGTCGGCGGCCCTGCCTATGCGGAACACATGGCCGGCCAAACCGACACCTCGCGGCACATCAATGTAACCAAGATCGAACAGGTCAAGCGCATGTCGGCCTTTGTCAATCTGCCCAAAGCGCCGCTCACCGTGCTTGTTTCTCGCGATTACGACGCCGCCATTGCCGACTGGCGTGCGTCATTGATGGTTCATCTGCTCGTTTTCCTCTCCTTGACGGGAATCACCTTGCTCACCGCGACGCTGGCCTGGCGCCGGCAAAAGGCGCTGGCCGAGAATGAGCGTTTCATCCGGACCATCACCGATGCCATGCCCGGCATGGTGGGGTACTGGGATGCCGACTTGCGCTGCCATTTCGCCAACAAGGGCTATCTGGACTGGTTCGGCAAGGCACCCGAGGAGATCATCGGCAAGACCATGCCGGAGCTCCTTGGTGAAAAGCTGTTCGCCTTGAACGAGCCCTACGCCCGAGCGGCGCTCAAGGGCGAAGCGCAGCGATTCGAGCGAACCCTGACCAAGGCAGATCAAAGCGTCGGCTACTCGTTGGCGCATTACATCCCGGAGGTCGGGCAAGACGGCCAGGTACTCGGCTTTTTTGTGCTGGTCAGCGACGTGACCCCGATCAAACAGGCCGAAAAGGAACTCGCGCAGCAGAACGCGGCCCTCACCCTGGAAATCGAGCAGCGCGGAGTCCTGGAACAGAGCTTGCGCGACAGCCAGCAGTTCGTTACCAGCATTCTTGATTCCCTGACCGAGCATGTGGCGGTGATAGACGGCGATGGTGTCATTACTGCCGTGAATGCCGCCTGGCAGAAGTTTGCCGCTGACAATGGCGCCGCCAATCTGGCCCAGGTCTCGATCGGCGCCAACTACCTTGCTGTCTGCGCGCAAGCCAGCCAGTCGCGTTACGGCGAGCAGGCTGCGGCAGTGCTCAAAGGCATCAAGGGGGTGCTCACCGGCACTGACGACGAGTTCAGCGTGGAGTACCCGTGCCACTCACCCACCGAGCAGCGCTGGTTCGTCCTCCATGGCCTGCCACTCAAGGGACGAGGCCGCGGCGCGGTACTGATTCACCAGAACATAACTGAACGCTACCAGGCCGAACATCGCCTGCGCGAGAGCGAAGCGCGGTTACGCCGGGCTGAGCTCGCGGCAAAGGCCGGCAACTGGGAACTCCGGCTGGATACGCAGACGATTGCTGCCTCGGAAGGGGCAGCAAGGATCTACGGTCTTGCCAGCTCATCGCTGGGATTGAAGGCCGTTCAGGACATGACGCTCAGCGAGTACCGCCCCTACCTTGATGCGGCGCTAAAAAATCTCCTCGAACGCGATATCCCCTACGACGTCGAATTCAAGATACGCGCCGGAGATACTGGCGAGATCAAGGACATCAGCTCGATTGCC
>CAMBRI010000389.1 GCA_945870205.1 Sulfuritalea hydrogenivorans sk43H
GCACCGAGATGATCATGCCCGGCGACAACGTGTCGATTACCGCGGCGCTGATTGCCCCGATCGCCATGGAAGAAGGTCTGCGTTTCGCCATCCGTGAAGGCGGTCGTACCGTCGGCGCAGGTGTCGTCGCTAAGGTCATCGAGTAACAAAAGCGTAGTTTTAGCAATGAGCGGCATCCTGGAAACGGGTTGCCGCTTTGCAGTCTCTGCTGCAGGGGTGTAGCTCAATTGGCAGAGCGGCGGTCTCCAAAACCGCAGGTTGGGGGTTCGATTCCCTCCGCCCCTGCCAATGAATTGAAGCATTTGCGCAATAACTGACTATTTATGGCCGATAAACTGAAGTTCACGCTGGCGCTGCTGCTGTTGGCGGCGGGTGTGGCTGGTTTCTACCTCCTCGGTGAGCAACCGATGATTCTGCGCGTGCTGTCGGTGCTCGCCGGTCTGGGTGCGGGTATTGCGATGGCGTGGTTTACCGCGCCGGGCCAGCGCTTCTTCGACTTCAGTCGGGAGGCGGTCGTCGAAACGAAAAAGGTTGTGTGGCCGTCGCGCAAGGAAACCATGCAGACCACCGGCATTGTGTTTGCCTTCGTACTGGTTATGGCGATTGTGCTGTGGACGACTGACAAGGGCCTCGAATGGGTGCTCTACGACCTGATTCTGGGCTGGAAAAAATCATGACAAAACGCTGGTACGTCGTTCACGCCTACTCCGGTTTCGAGAAATCGGTGCAGCGCGCCCTGGTGGAGCGGATTACCCGTGCCGGAATGCAGGACAAGTTCGGGCAGGTGCTGGTGCCGGTTGAAGAAGTCATCGAAATGAAAAACGGGCAGAAGAGCATTTCTGAAAGGAAGTTCTTTCCCGGCTATGTGCTGGTCGAGATGGACATGGACGATGACTCTTGGCATCTGGTCAAGAGCACGCCCAAGGTCACGGGCTTTGTCGGCGGCACTTCGACCAAACCCACGCCGATTTCCGAAAAGGAAGTCGCGAAGATCATGCAACAGGTTCAGGACGGCGTTGAGAAACCTCGCCCCAAGGTCTTGTTCGAGGTGGGCGAGATGGTTCGCATCAAGGAAGGCCCGTTTACCGACTTCAACGGCAACGTCGAGGAAGTCAATTACGAGAAGAGTCGCCTGCGCGTTTCGGTGACGATTTTTGGTCGCGCCACGCCGGTTGAACTGGAATTCGCGCAGATCGAAAAGGCCTGACAGATTTTTTCAGCCGTGCCGCAGCGGCCAGTTTTGGAAGTTTTGCGGTAACGAGGAGCGTTGGTAGGTTGTCGCAGCAGGCAACTGAAAGCGCGTTACGACTCACCAGAGACAGGAGCCAATCATGGCAAAGAAGATAATCGGTTACATCAAGCTGCAAGTGCCCGCGGGCAAGGCCAATCCCTCGCCCCCGATCGGCCCCGCACTGGGCCAGCGCGGCCTCAACATCATGGAGTTCTGCAAGGCCTTCAACGCCCAGACGCAAGGTCTTGAGCCCGGCCTGCCGATTCCGGTGGTGATCACCGCATTCGCCGACAAGAGCTTCACCTTCATCATGAAGACGCCGCCGGCGACGATTCTGATCAAGAAGGCTGCAGGCATTACCAAGGGTTCGCCCAAGCCGCATACCGACAAGGTTGGCTCGATCACCAAGGCACAGGCCGAGGACATCGCCAAAGCGAAAATGAAAGATTTGACGGCAGCTGATCTCGAAGCGGCCGTGCGCACCATCGCGGGTTCCGCCCGCAGCATGGGCATTACCGTGGAGGGCCTGTAATCATGGCAAAAGCATCGAAGAGAGCCCAGGCAGTATTTGCCAAAGTCGATCGCAACAAGGCTTATCCGATCGGCGATGCGCTGAGTCTGGTGAAGGAATGCGCGACCGCAAAGTTTGATGAGTCAATCGACGTTTCGGTCAATCTTGGCGTCGACGCCAAGAAGTCCGACCAACTGGTGCGTGGCTCCGTTGTGCTGCCGTCCGGTACCGGCAAGACCGTCCGCGTTGCCGTGTTTGCGCAGGGCGAGAAGGCCGAAGCCGCACGCGCCGCTGGCGCCGATATCGTTGGCTTTGATGACCTCGCTGCCGAAGTCAAGGCGGGCAACATGAATTTCGACATTGTGATCGCGACGCCGGATGCGATGAAGGTGGTCGGTGCCTTGGGCCAGATTCTCGGTCCGCGCGGCCTGATGCCGAATCCGAAGGTCGGCACCGTGACCATGGACGTCACCACCGCCGTGAAAAATGCCAAGGCAGGTCAGGTGCAGTACCGCACCGACAAGGCCGGCATCATCCACTGCACCATTGGCCGCGCTTCGTTCAGCGTGGACGCGCTCAGGCTGAACCTTTCGGCGCTGATCGATGCGCTGCAGAAGGCCAAGCCCGCTGCATCCAAGGGGCATTATCTGAAAAAAGTGTCGCTGTCCAGCACCATGGGCGCCGGTGTCCGTGTCGACCAGGCCAGCCTGTCGGCGCAAACATAAAGAACTTTGGGCTGCTGCGTCGGTCGCGCTTTTGGCGAGTGACGGAGCAGGTTGTCAAAGACCGCAGGTGTCCGCAAGGACTTAAACGAGGCGACGGAACATCGTTGCAAAGCCGGCGTAGATGGCGTTACCCGATGACGGAATCCAGGTTCCTGAATGAAGGTCGCCGTATCGCCAGCACCGACTTTTCGGTGTTGGGGTTTAAAAGGAGTTGACCGTGAGTCTCAATCTTGACGACAAGAAGACGGTAGTTGCCGAAGTGTCCGCGGAAGTCGCGAATGCCCAGTCGATCATCGTCGCAGAGTACCGTGGTCTCGGAGTGGTTGATCTCACCGCGCTGCGCGCCAACGCTCGCAAGTCCGGTGTTTACCTGCGTGTAGTAAAGAATACCCTGGTTCGTCGTGCCATTGCCGGTACGCCGTTCGAAGGTCTGTCCGAAAAGCTGACGGGCCCGCTGATCTATGGAATTTCCACGGATCCGGTGGCTGCTGCCAAGCTGCTCAACGACTTTGCCAAGGGTAACGACAAGCTCGCCATCAAGATCGG
>CAMBRI010000390.1 GCA_945870205.1 Sulfuritalea hydrogenivorans sk43H
TGAGGTTCCTGAGCCGAGCGTCTCTTATCGCTGCATTGCGGCCTTCGGAGCAAGAATATCGCCAACGCATAGCGAATGGCCGCTTTCCCAATTTAGGGGTTGGCGGCGAACGGCAGCTTCCGATTTTCACCACCGACCGGTTAGGGCACAAAGGACTCAGTGACCACTGGCCGCTTCGGAGCATCCGAACTTTCTGGCTGAGCGCTAGGCCTGCCGTTCGCCTTCCTTTGAGATCGCTTTGTTGATGGGATTCCATAGTCGGTTCAATTGCGATGCTTCTTATCGAATTCTTTCGGCTGTAAGGCTCAAAACATGCTCCTTTAATACCGATAGCTAAAATAGTTTTCGCTATGCGGCTTGTCCGAGTAGTGGTGTCACCTCCGCCCCGGCCTTGATCTTGTCGAGATAATCCGCCCATTGCTGCATCATATTCCGCCTAGCCTCAAGATGAGCCGTTCGGTTGTAGGCGCGACCATTTGGATCGCGCACTGCATGGGCTAGCTGATGCTCAATGTAGTCAGGACGAACTCCGAGGATTTCATCAAGGATCGTCCGCGCCATCGCCCGGAATCCGTGTCCGCTCATTTCGTCCTTCGCAAAGCCCATACGGCGCAGGGCTGCTAGAACGGCGTTGTCGCTCATGGGACGACCATTGGTGCGGGCTCCTGGGAAAACGTACTTCCGTGACCCGGTTAGGCCATGTAGCTCAGTCAGGATCCTCACTGCCTGAGCGGATAGCGGCACCAGATGAGCTTCTCTCATTTTCATACGAGCAGCGGGGATATTCCATTCGGCTCGTTCCAGGTCGATTTCGGTCCATTCTGCCCTGCGTAGTTCTCCGGGTCGTACAAAGAGCAGGGGAGCAAGTCGAAGCGCGGATTTTGTTACGAACGAACCTTCGTAGCCATCGATGGCCCGCAGCAGTTCAGCTATCTTCTTGGGATCCGTGATCGCTGCGTGATGCGATGGCTTGACGGGGGGGAGGGCGCCGCGCAAGTGCGCCGCTATATCTTGATCCGCTCGACCGGTCGCGAGGGCGTACCTGATGACCTGACCACAGTTTTGCAGCGCTCTATGGGCGGTCTCCAGTGCGCCGCGATCTTCCACCCGTCGCAAGCAGGCCAGCAAGTCAGGGGCTTTCAACTCGGCGATGGGGCGGTAGCCGATCCACGGAAAGATGTCCCGCTCCAGTCGGGCGATTATCTTGCTGCTATGGCCGTCGGTCCAACCTGGCTTGTACTTCGCGAACCACTCGCGCGCGACCACTTCAAAGCTGTTTGCTCCCTGAACGGAGCGCGACAATTTTTGCGCCTTGCGGTTCTCGCCAGGATCGACACCGGCAGCAACAAGTTTCCGGGCCTCATCCCTTCGTTGTCGCGCATCTTTCAGAGATACCTCTGGATAGACACCCAAAGACATCCGCTTTTCCTTGCCATCGAACCGGTACTTAAAACGCCACCACTTGCCCCCAGCGGGGGCAACTTCAAGGTAAAGCCCTGCCATATCGCCCATTTTGTAAGGCTTGGTCGTGAGCCTTCCGTCGGGCGCAATGCCGGCCTTTGCGTTACGGATCGCGGTATCGGTCAGGGGCATGGCGTCACCTTCGAGATTACGTTTTGATTCGTGTTGAGAAAACTGCGCAAATCGCCGGTTTCAGCAGCGCTCAGAACTATCCGACGTTTCCCGAGGCGAAGATAGAGGTTTCCATTGCTGTTGAGCGTGAAGCGGTTTCGCGCCAGTTGTCGCGCCATTTCTGCTGCCTTTTCTGCTGCCATTTCTGCCTTCCGTTCCGCTTTTTCAGCCTGAACATACGCGCAGGGATCAGTACCTTCGGCAAGCATCGCGCGGTAGATAGCATGCTTGGTCCCTGCCTCGGCAATTGAAACTTTGGGATAGACGCCGAGAGAAAATTGCTTCTGCTTGACGGAAAACCGATATTTGAACCGCCACCACTTTCCCCCAGTGGGCGATAGCAGAACGTATAACCCATGGCCATCAGTCAGCCTAGTTGGTTTGACGCCAGGCCGCGCTGTGTTGATCATTTCGTCAGTTAGCTTCATTGGGGCCATCTACCTTTCAGGAGTCTGATGATGGCCCTAATGTTGCCCCTATTATGAGTCGGCTGTCAATGGATGACCCCGGATCGTCGAGGACGTAAAAAAGGCCGGATACCTTGTTTTAATTAGGTTTTCCGGCCTTCTTTGGACTGCGTTGGACTACGTTGAAGCATGAAATGGTGGAGGCGGCGGGAATTGAACCCGCGTCCATAAGTGCGCCACAGACAGTTCTACATACTTAGCCGCGTCATTTGATTTAACCCGCACCCCGCCGACGGACAGGCTGGTGGCAGGCGATTCGCTTGATTTTCGAACCGTGCATCGCGACTCCGCACAGCCTTATCTCCTGTTAATGATTCCGATGTAGCTTGCGCTACCTGGCCCGGGAGCAAACCAGTTCGGAAGCCAGCCGCTGTTAAGCGGCTAGAGCGAAACGCTCGTCGTTGGCAGTTAGTACTTTCCAGATGGATTTACGAGGTACCTGGATCCTCGGTATGCCCTGCATGCTTTGTCACCCATGTCGAAGCCATGTCGCCCCCCTTGGATGGCGCAAATCAGATGGCGCCTGATCTGCGGATTGCAAGCGGAATTCTAACGCGTCGCCGCGGCCATGCCGAGAATATCTTGCGGCGATGCGGCTATGGCGTCGGCGCCCCAACTGGTGGGTGGCTTGCCATCCCCAAGATAGCCCCAGCCGGCAATGATGGTAGTCATGCCTGCCGCACGGCCCGAGATCACATCCCGTTCATCGTCACCGACGTAGATGCATGCCGATGCGGCGATGCCAAGCAGCGCACTGGCCAGATGCATGGGATGACCGTGAGGTTTGGCGCGCTGGGCGCTGTCGCCGCAGACTATGCAGAGGCTGCGCTGGCGCAGACCGAGGCCTTCCATCAGCGGGATGGCGAAGCGCTGAGACTTGTTGGTGACGATGCCCCAGGGAATTCC
>CAMBRI010000391.1 GCA_945870205.1 Sulfuritalea hydrogenivorans sk43H
GACCTGGAAATGCTGGACCAGCTGGGCTTTTGCAAGGGCATCGAGAACTACTCGCGGCACCTGTCCGGGCGCCAGCCGGGCGAGCCGCCACCGACGCTCTACGACTACCTGCCGGGGGACGCGATCATGTTCGTCGATGAATCTCACGTGACGATTCCGCAGGTCGGCGGCATGTACAAGGGCGACCGCTCACGCAAGGAAAACCTGGTCGATTACGGCTTCCGCCTACCTTCCGCGCTGGACAACCGGCCGCTGAAATTCGACGAGTTCGAGAAGCTGATGCCGCAGACCGTGTTCGTCTCGGCGACGCCATCGACCTATGAGGAAGCGCATCAGGGCCAGGTGGTCGAGCAATTGGTGCGGCCGACCGGGCTGGTCGATCCGGTGGTCGAGGTGCGCCCCGCCAGCACCCAGGTCGATGACCTGCTCGCCGAGTGCAAGAAGCGCATTGCGGTCGGCGAACGGGTGCTGGTGACGACCCTGACCAAGCGCCTGGCGGAACAGCTGACCGAGTACCTTAACGACAACGGCATCAAAGTGCGCTATCTGCATTCGGACATCGACACCGTCGAGCGCGTCGAAATCATCCGTGACCTGCGCCTGGGAGAGTTCGACGTGCTGGTCGGCATCAATCTCCTGCGCGAAGGCCTGGATATTCCGGAGGTTTCGCTGGTCACGATCCTCGACGCCGACAGGGAAGGTTTCCTGCGCTCGACGCGCTCGCTGATTCAGACCATGGGGCGCGCCGCAAGGCATCTCAACGGCAAGGCGATACTCTATGCCGATAGAATTACAGACTCGATGCAACGGGCGATGGGCGAAACCGCGCGCCGGCGCGCCGTGCAACTGGCGCACAACGAAGCCGAAGGCATCACCCCGATCGGAGTGCGGAAGCGCATCAAGGACATGATCGACGGCGTGTACGATGCCGACACGGCGGTGCGCGATCTCAAGGCGGCACAGGAGGCGGCGCGCTACGAAGTGATGAGCGAAAAGGATTTGTCACGCGAGATCAGACGACTGGAGAAGGCCATGCAGGAACATGCAAGGAACCTGGAATTCGAAGAGGCGGCGGCGGCGCGCGACGAACTGTTTCGCATTCAGCGCCTCGCCTTCGGCGGCGAGGCTCACGATGCGCCGGGAGATGCTGCGTGAAACGGCTCAAGGTGCTGTTCGTCTGCACCGGCAACATCTGTCGATCTCCCACGGCGGAGGGCGTGGCACGCGGATTGGCCGCAAAGCAGGGTACGGATCACCTGTTCGAATTCGATTCGGCAGGTACCCATGGCTACCATGTCGGCGATCCGCCCGATCCGCGCACTGTGGCTGCTGCGAGACGGCGTGGCTACGACCTGGCGCCACTGCGCGCACGACGCGTAACCGAATTCGATTTCATCCGCTTCGACTATCTGCTGGCGATGGATCGCGAGCATCTGGAGCTGTTGCGACGCTCCTGTCCGCGGCCACATCTGAACAAACTGGGGCTGTTTCTGGATTTCAGCGGAAACCTGGAGGAAGACGAGGTGCCCGATCCCTACTACGGTGGTGCCCAGGATTTCGAACGCGTGCTCGATCTGGTGGAGAATGCGGCGCAGCAGTTGATTTTGAAGCTGAGCGGCAAGCCCGCAAACGATTCTCGGTAGTTCGCCAGGCAGACAATGAAAACGGGCGCCCGGCTTTCGCAGGGCGCCCGTTGTTTTGCGTCGAATGCCTGCGTCAGTTGTTCTTGGTTTCCACCATCTGCAGGGGTTCGTTGGCGATCACCGGTGCTGGCTTTGGCTTGCGTCCCAGCGGCTGTGCCGGTTCGACAACTGCTGCCGAGTGCGGTGCAGAGTTGCTGGTTTCGATCATTACCAGTCCTGCCTGCTGCAGTGACCCTGAAAGATCCACCGGGGCGGGTTTAGGCGCCGGCGGAACTTTGATGGGGTCGGCGGCAGCTGCTACCACGGGTGCAGGCTCAGCAAGGGCCTGGGGTGCGCTTTCAGCAACGACTACAGGCTCCGGCGCAGGTGTTGGCGCCGAAATCACCATGGGCAGCGGCGCCGGTTCCTGGACGACAACGGCGGTCGTGCTCATTGTTGCGACAGCTACGAGCGGTTGCGGTGCGGCGACTGCAGCCGGTATCGGCTCCGAAGCCGGGGTCTGCGCCGCCGCGGTGGTGTTCGATTCCAGGAAGACCGGTGCGATTTCAGACTCGCGCGCAGTTTCCAGAGCAAGCACCTGAGGGGCAAGTTGCGCCGTTACCTGCTCGCCAGCATTGCCCTCCGTTGCGCCGCCCTCATCGCCGCGACCACGGCCACGCCCGCGGCCACGACTTCTGCGCCCGCTGCGGGCTTCGCCGTCCTGGCCGGCACCCTGGCCATTTTCATCGCCGGGTGTTGCTGCAGGCAGGTTCGCGGCCTGATTGACGCCGGCCTCAGCACGGGGCGGACGCGGTTCTCTGGGTTCTCTTGGCTCCTTGGGCTCGCGCGGAGGACGCGGTTCGCGGACTTCCCTCGGCTCGCGCGCTTCCTTGGCTTCCCTGGGTTCGCGGGGCTCGCGCGGCTCACGCGGTTTGCGATTGCCGCCGTCAGCCAGCGGCTCGTCGCGTTTTGCCTGGGGACGTGGCGCCTGCTCGGTGCGATCCTTGCGCTCGCCGCCGTCACGACCGTCGCGGCGATTGTTGCGGTCGCGGCCACCACGGCCGCCTTCGCGATTGCCGTCACGATTGCGGTCGCGCCCGCTGTCGCGGCGCGGAGGTCTGTCGGTCTTGGCTTCAGCCGGGGCAGGCGCTTCTTCTTTCTTGCCGCCCGTGAAGAAGGACACGATCTTGCTGAAGAAGCCAGCTTCGGCAGGTGCTGCAGTTGGCGCAACCGGAGCGGCGGGCTTGTGCTCGACGATGGGTGCCGGCTGATCGGGGGTGATGCCCTTTACGGCGGCCTCGATCTTGGCCGGTTTCGCATCAGCGGCAGAAGGCGGCTGATAGGCCTCTTCGACCGGCTTTTCGGCCATCTGGTAACT